>JBAVQS010000308.1:0-37137 GCA_049694275.1 Anaerolineae bacterium
TCAGTGCGTGCCAACGTGTGTCCAGTTCTTCGATACGCATGAGTCCCCTCGCCGTGTCAAGATTTGGACGATTGTACTCCATTTGCCAGTTCAAGTCACTACCCCCGCAAAACTCCAACGGACACCCAAGCGATAACGGCCCAATCGATTGTTCGGGCGCTCATTGACCTGCGCCGTCTGTTTGGGCTGATGGATTTGGCAATTTCCCTGCCCCGTTCTATAATCCCGCCGTGATTGCACGGTTGGCGCTGGCGCAGCCTTGGACGCGCGGCGCATTTTTGCGGATACGCTTTGGGCAGGGGATGTTTTCTCCTGTCGAGGTGAACGCGCATGGACAGTAAGCGGGCTGCCACATCGCGTTCGTACCGCGGGCTGGTGATGCTCCTCGTCGCCTTTACGACGCTGGCGCTTGTCTATTCGATCGTCGTCCCTATTTTCGAAGGGCCGGATGAGGACGACCACTTTCGCTATGTCAAATACCTGGCGGACCATCGGGATTTGCCGGTACAGCTCTTCCAGTCGGGTGGCGGGTCTGCAGGGCATCAGGGATGGCAGCCCCCGCTCTATTACGGCATTGCCGCGCTGGTCATCAGTCCAGTCGATACTTCCGATTTTGAAAAGCACTTGTGGCTCAATCCGGCTGCATCGTTCCAGGGGGACCGCGCGTGCTGCGGGCGAAACCTCTATTTCCATACCCCGAGCGAGGATTTTCCTTATACGGGTACGACCCTCGCCGTCCATCTGGCGCGTGGGGTATCGATCCTTTTCGGCGCGCTCACGGTGGCGCTCATCTATCTCCTCGTACTCTCGCTCTTACCCAACGCGCCGGGGCTGGCCCTCGCTGCCGCGTCCATCGCCGCCTTCAACCCGAGCTTTATTTTTGCGAGTATGCTCGTCTCGAATGATGCGCCGCTCGCCGCCTTTTGCACCCTGGCACTGCTCCTCGGCGTCCGTCTCCTCACCGGCCGGCAAGCGCCCACGCTCCGAAATTTCTCCTTTCTGGGTCTGGCGATTGCACTGGGGCTGTTGGTCAAAACGACGGCGCTGGGGTTGATCCCCTTTGCGTTGGTGGTGGGCGCGTTTCTCGCGTGGCGCGTACGGCAGGTCCGCATCCTGGGGGCTACTTTGATTGGCGTGTTGGTTCCAGTCGTGCTGCTGACTGGCTGGTGGTTTATCCGCAATCAGCTTGTCTATGGCGATCCGCTTGCCTACCGGCTCATGTATGCCTCGGCCATCTTTCCGCGCGATCAGCCGCTTACGCTGGCCGAGCTCTTTCAGATCAATCTGCCGTGGCTCTGGCAGACCTTTTGGGGTGGACCGACGCCCGGTGATTTTCCACCGGTTCTCCTTCTCTTGCTCAGCCTGCTGACCCTGCTGGCCGGAGTAGGGGCGGTGTGGTGGTTCTTGACGCATCATGATCTGAATATTCGTATCGCGCTGTTGTGGCTGGTGGGATGGCTCGGGTTTATTTTTGTTGCCCAGGTGGCATTCATTCGCACGAGCGGGGGGACGGACCAGGGGCGTTATCTCTTTCCGGCGCTGGGAGTTTTTGCGTTCCTGTTTGTGTTGGGGATGGAGGAGGTTCTGGCGCGAGTCGTGCAGTATCTGCGGCGATGGCGGACGCACCCCCAAAAGGGAGACCACACCACCGGGAGTGCCCTTACAACGGGTGGAGCAGGAGCAGGTGGCCTGTCTATAAAGTCCCTCGTCGGCCGCCTGGGGACCACTGCTGCGATCGTTGTGGCGGCGGGGTTGGCGGTGTATGTCCTGTTGGCAAACACGTTGCCTGCCTATGCGCGCCCCTGGCCGCTCGATGGCAATATCGTCCAGGAGGCGCAGTCCCCGGCGAATGCTAATTTCTCGAATCAACTGGCACTGCGCGGCTATTCCATTTCGCACCGGAATGTCCGCCCGGGTGATACAATCGATGTGACACTCTACTGGATCGGCATCAAGCCGATGCGCGAGTCCTACCGTGTCTTTGTGCACCTTGTCGACACTCAAGGGCATGTGGCGGGAGGCAAGGACGTGATTCCCGGCGGTGGGGCGTACGCGACGGTGCTGTGGCTGCCGGGAGAGTGGGTCAAGGATACCGTTTCGTTTGCGGTGACCCATGACGCCGTTCCGGGCGATTACCAGCTCGAGATCGGAATCTATCCCTTCGGTCAACCCGAGAACCGGGTGAACCTGATCAACTCGGATGAGGACCGGGTATTGTTGGATAAGATCGTCGTGCAGCAATAATAGAGCGGATGCAAAGAGTAAGCGATCATCTGAAAAGGTTGTGGCAGACCGCCTTGCGAAATCGGATCGACGTGGGGGCGAGCGCGCTCTTGTTCGTCGGGATGTTTGTGTTGTACGCGCGGACGGTGACGCCAGGTGTGCTCGACGCGGATGGCGGCGAATTCCAGACCAATATTTATCGCCTTGGCGTCAGCCACACCGGCTATCCGCTCTATTTTATGCTCGCCAAGCTGTGGACGCTGCTTGTGCTGGTCGGGACCATTGCCTATCGCGCAAATCTCTTTTCCAGTTTCATGGGGGCAGTAGCCGTCGCGCTGCTCTATCTGACGCTGCGTGTGTTGGTCCACTCGCGAGTTGGGGCCTTTTTTGCGGCGCTCCTCTTTGGCCTCTCGCGGGTCGAGTGGTCACAGGCGCTCATCCCCGATGTCTATACCCTCAACTCGTTCTTTGTCATCCTGGTGGTGCTCATGGCGGCGTTGTACCGCATGCGGCGTGTCTCGTCGGTGTGGTTCGTCGCGGTTTATGCCCTTTCGCTGACGCACCATCGCACGATGATGTGGTTTGCGCCCGCCGTCGGCGTATGGCTCTTGCTCGGCGAAGGATGGGCGCTGTTTCGCCCGCGCCGGCTGGGCTCGTTAATCCTTGCCTTTCTGCTCCCGCTCTTGATCTATCTCTATATTCCGCTGCGCGGGGAGAGCGATGTCGGGGTCGAGTATCACGCGCGCGGGTTTGTCGAAATGATTCTGGCGAGCAACGCCTCGGTCTGGCTCCGCTTTGGTCCGCCCGGTTTTCTCTGGAGCCGGATCGTCGATGTCTATCTGCCGCTCATGGTCGAGCAATTTACGCCGGTCGGGTTTGGCCTGGGGCTACTTGGCCTTGGGGGGCTCGCGCTCGGCCGCGCCCCGCGCGGGTGGCCCGCCGCGCTCCCGCCGCGCCAGTGGCTGTTGTTTGTTGGGCTGGCGCACCTGGCCGAGACTGCCTTTTCGATTGTCTTTTGGGTGGTCGATAGCGAAATCTTTTTCATTCCGTCCTATTTGACGTTTTTGTTTTTTGTCGGAGTGGGGTTAGCGTTCGCCTTTGATTGGGCCGCCGGCCTCGCGTACAGACAGGGACAGCGGCTGGTCGCACCGCTGGGCGCAGTGGGGCTGTTCGTCCTTGCCGGCTGGCTGGGATGGCACAATTTTCGGTTGGATGATCGAAGTTGGGATGATGAAGCAGATACGCGCTGGCAGACGATACTCGCTCAGCCTATCGAGAATGGCGCCTGGATGGTGGGGAATTGGGAGAGCCTGACCCCACTCGAATATTATCAATATGTCGAGGGGCGGCGGACAGATCTCAAGCGAGACAAGGTGATTATTGCCACAGACCAGCTCAAGTTGGCGCCGCAGGGGAACGTGGGGGATTGGATTCAAGAGCGGCTCGGTAAGGACCGGAGTGTCTATCTGACGGTGCATCCGACCGACACCGAGACGCTCGGCGATCTGGCAAAACGGTTCGAGCTCTTTCCGATTGCCTCGCTCTGGCGTGTGCAGGACAAGGACCCCATGGCACCGCAAGCGCCGGGGCAGGTCATCGGGCAGGACCTCGTTTTGGAAAGCATTAACACGCCGGCGCTCTATCATTCGGGCGATTTTGTGCCCCTGACGTTTGGCTGGCTCATTCGCAAAGGGAGCGAGGCGGATTACACATTTTCGCTGCGTCTGGTCGATACGCGCGGCCTGGTTTGGGCGAAGAGGGATGAGCTGAGCCTGCGCGGCCAATCGACGAGTCAGGTCGGTTGGAGTGATGCCCCGGCGCGCGATTGGTCTGCCGCGTTGCCCGGTGTGGCAAAAACGGAAACGCAGCCGTGGCTTGTACGGGATGGATTTTATATTCCGCCCGACGCGCCGCCGGGCCAGTACGCCATGGAACTGCAGGTGGTGGATGTGGAAAAGCGCACCCCGGTCGCCGTAGCGGACCAGGCGTGGCTCAGACTCGCCGCGCTGTCGGTGACGTCGTCTGCGCAGGACTTGCCCTTGGAGGTATATCAGATTCCTCATCCGGTGAATCTTGTTCTGGCAGGCACGCGGCTGATCGGATATGGGCTGAGCAGCGAACAGCCACGTGCCGGTGACCGGATCGAGCTGCAGCTCTGGTGGGAGGGGGTGGGCGATGGAGGAATGCCGGTTGAAATTGCGTTGGTGGATGAGCACGGCGCGGTGACCAGCCTTGCCCACGAGGCGCTCATCCCTGCGCCGCGCCCGGGCGGGGGCCTCTCGCAAATCATTCGCTCACGCCACGAGCTCACGCTTCCGTTAGCGGCTGGGGTAGGGCGCGGGATGCTCACCGTCACGCTGGGTGGCGCGCGTGTGGATCTGACCGCGCTCGATTTGCGCGCGAGCGGCCGCCTGATGACGGCCCCGGCGATCCAGTATACGCAAAAGGCAAAACTGGGGGATGCGATTGAGTTTCTCGGCTATCGCTTTGACCGGTCGGCGTACAAACCGGGTGAGCCGGTGGGCGTGACGCTCTACTGGCAGGCTGTTCGGTCGGTGACGACGAGCTATAAAGTGTTTGTACACCTGTTGAACGGAGAGGGCGTACTGGTCGCACAGCAGGATGGGTTCCCGCACGGAGGCGAATTGCCAACGGACCGGTGGCTGCCGGGCGAGTATATCGCCGACGATTACCATCTGGAGCTCCCCGCCGGCCTGCCCGCAGGCGATTATCGCATTGAGGTCGGGATGTACGCGTCGGAAAGCGGGACGCGGCTGTCGGGGGTTGATGCGCAAGGCCAGCCGCTGGCGGGCGACCGCATTCTGCTTGATACGCCGGTTCAGGTGGCGCGCTAGATGAAGCGGCTGACGGAGCATCGCGCGCTGGCGGCGTTGGTGATCGTTTTTCTGGCGCTGGGCACACTCTATTCGCTCGCCACGCCGATTTTTGAGGCGGGAGATGAGGTGTGGCACTATCCCTTTGTCCAGTGGCTGGCGACGGGGCACGGCCTGCCGGTGCAGGACCCCGCCCACAAGGCGCTGTGGGAGCAGGAGGGGGGACAGCCGCCGCTCTATTATGCGCTCGCGGCGGCCGCGACCTTTTGGGTTGATACCAGTGACATGCCGGACCGGCTGTGGCGTAATCCCTTTGAGCACAGCATCGGCGTCCCGCTTGCCTATGGCAACAAGAATCTGGTTGTGCACACCCCGGCCGAGAAATTCCCCTGGCACAATACGACGCTTGCGGTACACCTCCTTCGCTTTTTGTCGCTGCTGTTCGGGGTTGGTACTGTCGTGCTAACCTATCTGCTTGCCCGAGAAATCATCTCTCGGACGGCGCTGCACGGGCAGTCGGCAGGCGAGTGGCTTGCGCTGGGCGCGGCCGGCCTCGTCGCTTTCAACCCGATGTTCCTCTTTATTAGCGCCTCGGTGAATAATGATAACCTCGCCACCCTTCTGGCTTCGGCAGCGCTCCTTTTGGTTGTGCAACTGGCCACGCGCGGGGCAAGCACGCGGCGGCTCATGGCGCTGGGGATTGTGATCGGCTTGGGTGCTTTGACCAAGGTGAGCGATGCGGCGTTAGCCCCGCTGGCTGCTCTGATTGTCTTGTGGCTGGCGTGGCGTCGCCGCGATCTTGGTCTCCTGATCCGTGCCGGGCTGTTGCTGGCAATCCCGACGCTGGTCATTGCCGGCTGGTGGTATCTCCGCAACGCTCAACTCTATGGCGACCCGCTTGCATTCAATGTTTGGATGCAGATCGCCGGCCCGCGTCCGCCGACAACGCTTTTGCAACTGCTGGATGAATTTCAGGGTTTTCGCATCTCGTTCTGGGGAAATTTCGGTGGAGTCAACCTCATCGCGCCCGATTGGGTTTACTTGGCGCTCGACTTGATCTCGCTGCTCGCGCTCGCCGGCCTCGTCGCCGGCGCTTTACGTCGGCGGATGCCCGGCGTCCTCATCATCCCGGCGCTCTGGCTCGCGTTCATTTTTGTCAGCCTCATCCGCTGGACCTTGATGACCTACGCCTCACAGGGACGCCTCATCTTTCCGGCGATCAGCGCGGTGGCGGTGCTGATGGCGTTGGGGCTGAGTAGTCTCGTGCTCGAAGGTTGGAAATGGGCCGGTGCTCGACCGTCTAACTTTCCAACTGGTCTGTCAAATTTTCAACCGGTTCACCTGCTAGTCCTCTTACTCACGGCGTTTGCGGTCACCGCTCCCTTTTTCATCATTATGCCGGCTTATGCGCTCCCGATGCGGATAGGGGGAGATGCGGACGCGCCGAATCCGGTACACATCTCGTTTGTTGCAAGGGATGGCGAACCGGAACTGGTCGGCTACGAGTTGGGCCGCGCCGCGCGGCCGGGCGAAGAGTTGCCGGTGACGTTGTACTGGCGGACCATGAAGCCCGTAAGCGATGACCTGTATGTCTATATACACTTGTATGACCGGTCGGGCAAGCCGGTTGGGCAGTGGGAAGCGCTGCCGGGGAATGGGCTTTACCCTGTGCAATTCTGGCAGCCGGGTGAATTGATCGTCGATCGCTACCGCGTGCCGGTGGGCATTGAGGCGCAAGGGCCCCAGGTGGGCCGCGTCGAGGTTGGGCTGGCGCGCGTCGGTTCGGTGGTCCCGCTCAAGGCGCACGACCCGGAAGGGCAGGAGGTGACCCCCAGCATCGGGCGGTTCAAGATTGTGGCCGTGCATCTGACGGCGAGTGACAAGCCCGTGCTGGACAAGTTTGGGGATGTGTTTGACCTGGTGCAGTTCACTGCAACCGGCAAACGCGGAATCACCGAATTCGAGGTGACGCCGCCGCGCCCTAGGGCGATCGTGACCCCATTGCGCGCGGGGGATACCCTGCACGTCGATTTTGCGCTCCGCGCGCTCCGTGTTCCGCCCGACGACTATACCATCTTTGTGCACCTCGTTGATTCGCAAGGGCACATTGTGGCTCAGCAGGATAATCAGCCGCAGGGCAATACCTTTCCGACCTCATTCTGGGATCCGGGCGAAGAGGTATCCGACCGGTTTGAAATGGCAATCCCGGCCAGTACAGCGCCAGGTGATTATCGTATCGAGTTCGGTCTGTATGGATCAAATGGCAAGCGCTTGCCGGTCAGCGGGTCACCGGGTAGCGGTGGGTTACAGGCGCAAGGCGATTATCTCTTCCTTGCGCCGCTCAAGCTCGAATAAAAAACCGCCTCCCCGGATAACCGGGGAGGCGGTTGCGCTTATTGGGTGATCTGGAACCAATCGACTGCGATCTTGTACCCCGTAGCACTGGCATTTTTGGTGTGTAAGACTTTGATGACCAGGGTATGGGGGCCTGATGTGAGACCGGGAATGGCAAGCAACTGCGCCTGGTATTGGATGGAGGCTGCATAAAGATCGACATTGTATGTTTGTGCGCCGTCGAGCACTACTTGCGCTTTGCCGTATCCGGGACCCTTGACGCCAATCCAGTTTACACCAGTGCCGGTGAACTGGAGGGTGACGGTATCGTTGAGCGTCGAGCTGGTACGCGCCGTTCCCCCGAAATAGGATGCATTGCTTGCCGTCACCCACGTACTCCACTTGTACTTGCTCGACGTATCTTCAAAGGTGGTCGCGCCGGCGACGACCTTGTCAATCACGATCTTGCCGGTCTTGACGGTGATTGCGAGGGTGTGATTGGTGTTGGCGAGTCCGCTAAAGAGCGTGCTCTGGTTGTAGACCGGTGAGGCGCTGTAGAGATTGATGGTTCCCTTGTTGACGCCGTCAATTGTCACCAGGGCTTGCCCTTCGTCGGCATCGGTCTTGTAGTACCATCGAGCTGAGGCGCCGGAAAAGCTCAGGGTTGCTTTGGCATTGAGGAGGTTGCTCGCGCGATACGAGCCGCCGCTCGCCTGTGCATCGGAAACCCCCTGCCAGCTATCGTACTGCACGCTCGGAGCGTTCTCATCCACGGTGATCGGGCCGCCAGGGCCGCATTGTGGAAATCTAAAATATCCGATGCGAGTCTGCCAGGAGCGCCCTGTCGAGGCATAATACTCGTTCGTATACCAGAAAGTGCAGTCGTCCGTTGGATCGATGCTCATGGCGCTGTAATCGCCCCAGCGGTTATAGCCATTGAGCTGCGAGCCGGTCCCGGCAAACAGCATATTCTCGCCCTGTCCCAACGTGCCGGCCGGGTCTGAGGAGAGGCGGCCGGTATAGGCTAGCGCAGGGTAAGTGGTGCTGCTCGAAGTGCTGTAACCGACTGCCATGTTGCCAAACTTGTCGACGGCGAGACTGGGCAGCCACCGGTAAAGGCCGTCGCCAGGGTTAAAGGTGCTCTGCTGAACAAGCGACGGTGTGCCGCCGGTGACATCCAACTGGTACCAGCGAATGCCGGTCGGGGTGCCCACGCTCGTGCTGTTGGCGACCGTGTGCGCCACCCACAGCGATTCGACCCCACTCAGGTTCCGGTATTGCAATTGCATCAGGAGGCGGTCGCCAAGCGAATCGACCTTTTCAGTGCTTCCCTTTTGGGGAACGCACGCGCGTGTGCCGCCCGAATTGCACGGCTGGACAAAGGCGGCGACGGCGACGTCGACCGGATTGGAATTGGAACTGCTGGCGCCAAACCACGAATTCGGCAGGGTGACCGGGTCAAAGTGGAATTTCCACACGTGGATCGTGTTGCTGCTCGGCGAATCGATCGCCGCGACATAGTTCGGACTGCCGGAAGGTGGGAGCGCGCCGAGGAGATTGCTCGGCAGAAGACCACCGTAACTTGGACCGGTATCGAAATAGATGGGTGTAATGCTTTGGCCGTTGATCATTTTGGCGCGGTCCAGCGCCCATACTCGTGCGCCGATGAACGCGGTCGGCGAGTGGACGGTCGAGTTCCCGTCACCCCCTTCGTCGGGCGCGGCCCCGCTGAACATATTGGCCGTCATATAATATGCATCGGGCCAGACGCCAAATTTGGGGTAATCGCTAAAATCACTATTGTCGGCCAGGAGGGGGTAGAAATACCAGCCGCCGCTCACCGGGTCGCCGGTCTTGGAGACGGCAATGCATTCATAGTAGGGTGGAAGAGTGTTGCCCGCGGAATCGACGGCAAAGGCAAAATCGGTAATGATCCAGCGATCGGCAAGCGCATCATAGATCACGACCGGATCGCCGTAATTATGACCGGTGCAGGGTGTGCCGGTGCTTCCGGCGGCCGTCCAAAAATTATCGAACCGGGCGGCATAGAGGCGCGTGCCGCTCTTGTTATAGATGCCGATCGAGGTGTTGACGGTCTGGATAAAGTGATTGGGGCCAACCGCTCCATTGGTATCTGGCGGCCAGCCGGCGCCCCAGGCTGCAAAATCGAGACCCTTGAAGGTGAGATTGGGCGTAGGCATCTGACGGGTTGGCGCGGCGGCCTGCACGGCCAGGTCGGGCCCTTGCACGGTGGATTGCGCGTTGACAAACCGCCCAGGCAGGAATACATGGGAGTCAAGGCTCTGCGTGCTGACGGGCAGCGTGCGCAGATCGCCGTTAAACGTCACGGGGGTAACGGAGGCGCCGATGTTTGGCCCGCTCCCCCCGATTCCTTGTGCAAAAGTACGCGGTGTTGCGCCGGGCGACAAGAGGATGAGGAGGATGATGAGCGCCGGCAGCGCCGGCGTGAAAACAAAGCGTCGTTTCATCGGATTTCTCCTTGGTCAGGATAATGGTCGATTGAATTCTAGATGAAAATAGAGGGATGTCAATAATGCATCTGGCACCCCCCTAACAAATCTGCCGCGTTTGTGCTAGAATTTCGTCCTATCGTTCCCCGCATTCTGCCACTCTAAATCAGACCAATTCAATCGTACGGCGATAGCGGAACTACCATTATGAATGTAGCCTGCGCCAATGTTGGACGGCCGGGCATTGTTGTGTTGGATAGCATGAGAGTTTTCTCCTTTCTCCAGATTCGTCCGGGCGAGGGCGTCAAGGTCGCCTTTGTCGCCGCGCTCTTTGCCTTTGTCCAGGCAGGGCAGGGGATTGGCGGGAACGCCGCCGACAGTCTCTTTTTCATCCGGTTTGGTGTCCAGTTCTTGCCCTATCTCTTTATGGGGTTGGGTGCGCTGACCTTTGTTATGATGTTATTGTATAGCGCAGGCTTGATTCGGATTCCGCAGCGGCGCTATTTCGCAGTGCTCCTCGTGGCCTTTGCCGCCATCCTGGTGGCGGAGCGGCTCGCGCTCTGGCTCGATTTTGCGCCGCTGTACCCGTTATTGTGGCTCAGCGTCAATCTGTTTAATACGGTACTGGGCACTTTGATCTGGTACATCGCCGGCGAGGTCTGCGACACGCGCCAGGCCAAGCGCCTTTTTTCGCTCTTTGCCAGCGCAGGGATTCTGGGGGGGGTGATCGGCAATTTCGTCACCGGCTATCTCGCGCGGGCCATCGGCACGGAAAACCTGCTGGTGCTCTATGCGGCGCTCATCGGCGCAAGTCTCTGGCTTACGCTCGAGATCCTCGGCCGGTTCTTTCATTCACCGGTCAAGCGCAACCTGGGCGAAAGTTTGTGGCATGATCTGCGTATCGGGTACGATTACGTGCGGGTTTCGCCACTCTTGATGTTGACGGCGTACGCGTCGGTGCTCTTTTCCATCCTCTATTTTTCCATCTCTTTTCCGTTTAGCCAGGCGGTGTCCAGCGCTTTTCCCAACGAAGCGAACCTAGCCGGATTCCTGGGCATCTTTAGCAGTGTCGCTACACTGGTCACCTTTTTCGTTTCTCTCGTCGTTGCCAATCGCATTTTTACATGGATCGGAATCGTGAACGCTGTCTTGATGCTGCCGCTGGTCTATCTGGGCGGGTTCATCCTCTGGTCGGCCAATTTCATGCTGGCGACGGCTGTGATCGCGCGCCTGGCCCAGTTGGTCGTTCTCGGTGGAATTGCGAGCACTGCCTGGACGGCGGTGTTCAACGTCGTGCCGCCGGAACGGCGAGGGCAGGTGCTCGGGTTTGATGCCGGGGTCCCTTCCCAGGTGGGCGTCTTTTTCTCGGGCGTGCTGCTCATCCTCGGTGGCCGGGTGTTGGACAATACACAGATCCTGATTATGGGGATGTTGGTCGCAATGGCGTGCGCGTACCTGGTGTGGCGAATGCGTCGCGCATACGGGGACGCGTTGGTCCACGCACTGCGCGCTGGGCGACTGGAGGTATTCAGCCCCAGCCCGCGTGCCTTTGCTTCATTTCATGGAAACGCGAGCGCCATCCGCATTGTGGTTCAAGCCTTGCAGGACCTCAAGCCGTCGACGCGGCGGATTGCCGCTGATCTCCTCGGCAAGATGGAGAACCCGGCTGCGGTAGCCCCGTTGGCACAGGCGTCCGAGGATCAGGATGCGCAAGTCCGGTTGGCGGCGGTGCGCGCACTCGGTCATCTCGACGGCGGGTCGGCCGACAAGGCGGTGATGGCCCGGCTGGATGACTCGGACCCCGCAGTGCGCGCCGCATCGCTCGAAATTCTTCCGCAACTGAAACCGGCCCGAACGCCTGATCTTGCTGCCAGGTTACGGCGAATGCTTCAGGATGCGGATGCCCGGGTGAGCACGCGGGCGGCGGTGGCAATGGCGCAACTGTTCGATTCGCAGCCCGCGCTGGCGCGGCTTGACCTGTTGGTGTGTGATGAGGATGCCAACAGGCGCGTGTATGCGCTGGATGCCTTTGGGCAGGTGGCGGCCTTGGGTATCCCCATGAATGGGCGAGTCGCAGTGGCCCGCGCGGCTCTCGATCCGATTCCGTCCGTCCGGCGCGCCGCCTGCCAGGCGCTCGGCGCGGTCAAAGATCAAGCGGGGATTGATGCTCTGGTCGTTTGCCTGGATGACGCCGACGAGACTGTCCGGGGCGCGGCGGTTGCTGCGCTGCGAGCCTGCGGACCGGCGGCGCTAAACCCGCTGCTGCATGTGCTAGAGGTGGGGACGGTGCGAGCGCAAGAGGCGGCGCTGGAGGCGCTGCCCGCCAATGACCGCGAGTTGTTCAATCCGCTATTCGCGTATGCTCAGCATCAGATTACGCGGATTCGCGGGCGGCGCGAAATCGCAGGCGCGATTCCGGCTGCAGGGCGCGTGACCCGCCTGTTGCATGATTGGCTCGAATCGCGGACCGCGTCGAGTGAAGCCCGGCTGGTCAAGGTCGTCGGGTTGCTGGGGAACGCCGAGGCGATGGGATTGGTCGCGCGCAGCCTGCGATCGCGTACGGGTGAGAATCGCGCCGAAGCGATCGAGGCATTGGAAACACTGGGCGACCGGCGGTTATCGCGCGAGATCATCCTGCTACTGGACGATGCGCCGGCCGGAACCGGGCCCTCGACTGCGCAGGCGCTGGTTGAGCTGCTGGCGGAGGCGGATGGCTGGACGCGCGCGCTGGCTGCGCGCGCCATCGCCGAGCTGCAATTGCGCGATCTCATTCCGCAGCTCACGGATATTGCCGAGCACGACCCGGAGCCGCTGCCGCGCCAGGCTGCCCTGGGTTCATTACAAGAGTTGGGGGTCAAGCTGCCGATGGAAACGCTACAAACAGTCTCATCTCTCGAACGAATCTTGCTTTTGCGTGAAGTGCCACTTTTTGCCGAATTGTCGCCCGACGATCTCAAGCAGATTGCCGATGTCGCCCGCGAGCAGTGGTATCCTGATAGTGCTGTGCTCTGCCGTGAGGGTGATGAGGGGAATGAGATGTATGTTATCGTCTCCGGCCAGGTTGGCGTCAGCCGGCAGGTGAATGGCGCCGACAAGCGGCTGGCGCAGCGCGGCGCTGGCGAGTCTATTGGCGAGATGGCGATCATCGATTCGGCGCCCCGCTCGGCGACCGTGCGGGCCGCGGGAGAGGTGCGCGTCCTCGTGCTCCAGGCCGACGCCTTTAAAGCGATCCTCCGCGACCGGCCCGAAGTGTCGCTGGCGGTGATGCGGGTCATGTCGCGACGCTTGCGAGAGAATTAGGGGTGGATATGATTACTTGTCCCAAATGCCAACACGCGAATGCCGACAACCTGAAATTTTGCGAGAATTGCGGAAACAAGCTTACCAGCGCTTGCCCGAACTGCGGGCAGGCGATCTCGCCGAACGCCAAATTTTGCGGCAACTGTGGGGCCGTATTAAAGGCAACGGAGGACCCCCAACTTGAACGACTCAAGCGGTTGGTCCCCAAGGAATTTGCCGAACGGTTGCTAAAAGCACAAGGTGGGCGGGTCGAGCGTGAACGGCGCGTGGTCACGATTCTCTTTTCGGATGTCAAAGGCTCGACGGCGATGGGCGAAGAGCGCGACCCCGAAGAGGTCATGGAGGTGATGAATGGCGCATTCGATGCCCTCATCGAGCCGATCTATCGCTACGAGGGGACGCTGGCGCGATTGATGGGGGATGCGATCCTCGCGTTTTTCGGCGCACCCGTGGCGCACGAGGATGACCCGGTGCGGGCGGTGCTCGCGGCGCTCGCCATCCAGGACAAGATGAAGGGGTATGCGGCACAACTGGGCAGGACACATAGGATTCATGACTTTGGGGTGCGTGTCGGTATCAATACCGGGCTGGTGGTCGTCGGCGAAGTCGGGAGCGACCTGCGCGTCGAGTATACGGCTATGGGCGACGCGATCAACGTCGCGTCGCGATTGGAGAACGCGGCCGCGCCGGGATCGATTGTGATCTCGGGAACCACAGCCCGGCTGGCGCGGCACGCGCTCGAGCTCGAATCGCTTGGCGGCCTGGCGCTCAAGGGGAAATCCGAACCAGTGCTGGCTTTTCGGGTGGTGGGGCGCAAAGCGACGATGGAATCGGCGCGCGGGATTGAGGGGCTGCGCTCGCCGCTCGTTGGACGGCAAAAGGAACTGGCCCAGCTGATCGACGCCGTCGAGAAATTGGGCCAGGGGCACGGACAGATTGTATCGGTCATGGGCGAGGCGGGCCTGGGCAAGTCGCGTCTGACAGCCGAACTGCGCAAGCACTATGCGTCGAGTCCGATTGGCGAAGGGGACGGGGCAGGTGTGGCGGGCACTGGCGTACGCTGGTTCGAAGGGCGCTCCTTTTCTTTTGAAACCGCTACGCCCTTTGCGCCATTTATTGACCTGCTCAATGGGGTATTCGGGCTTGCCCCGGAAGAGAAAGACCTTGACAAGTATGACCAGGTACGGGCGCGCCTGGGCGAGTGGATCCCAGGGCGCGGCGAGCAGCTGGCCCCGTTTATCGCCGCCTTGATGGGGATCGAACTGGCGGATGAGGATGTAGACCACGTGCGCTATCTCTTGCCGCCCGACCTTCGCGAGCGTATGTTCCGCGCAGTCGTCGATTTGGTACAAGCCCTCGCGAGTAAACAGCCCCTGGTCCTGGTCCTGGAAGATTTGCACTGGGCTGATCCCAGTTCGTTGGACTTGGCGTTGCGCCTGTTCGACCTCACCGACCATACGATGCTCATGGTCTTGGCTCTGTTTCGTCCCCAGCGGCAAGAGCCTTCTTGGCGGTTTCACGAGACGGCCGCGCGCGACTATGCCCATCGCTATTCTGCGATTATGATTGAACCGCTGGACGAGGGGCAGTCGCGCGAACTCGTGGCAAACCTGCTCGAAATCGAAGATCTGCCGGAGAGCGTCCGCACACTGATTCTGAAAAAGGCGGAGGGAAATCCCTTCTTTGTCGAGGAGGTGATCCGTTCGCTGCTGGATGCCCGGTTGGTAGTCCGCGAGGACGGACACTGGCGCGCCACGCGCGAGATTCAAAACATTGCGGTGCCGGATACGCTGGCCGGCGTGATTACGGCACGCCTGGACCGGCTGGACGAAGAGGCCAAGCGGGTAACGCAGACCGCCGCCGTCATCGGTCGCGAGTTTCAGCTGGATGTTCTGCAAGAGGTGTACGAGGCCCGGTCAGGTTTGGACGATTCACTTCGCAATCTCCAGCGGCGCGAGTTGATCCGCGAAAAGAGCCGGATGCCGCTCGTGCTCTATCTCTTTAAACACGCGTTGACACAGGAGACGGCTTATGCGTCTGTGCTAATGAGTAAGCGCCGTGAGCTGCACCGGCGTGTGGCCGAGTGCCTGGAACGGGTCGATCAGGAACAGGTCAACGATATTGCGCGGCATTTCCTTGAAGCGAAAGAGGAGCAGCGGGCCCTGCCGTATCTGTTAGCCGCAGGGGAGCGCGCCGCACGTTCCTATTCCATGCCGGAGGCCATTGGCTATTACCGTCGAGCGGTCGAGATTGCCGTGACGGGAAACAATCTGGGGCTGACGCGGCGCGCTTATGAGGGGCTAGGCAACGCGCTCGGTTTTGTGTTTGACATTCCGGGGACGATCAAGATCTACGAAGAGATGCTCGACCTGGGAATCAAGCAAAAGGACATCCCTATGCAGGTATCGGCCAGGAACAAGCTGGGGATGACTCTCAGCATGCGCATGGGCCAGTTCCCGGAGGCGGAAAAACATCTTCTGGAAGCGGAACAATTAGCCCGGGAGCACGGGGACAAGGTTGGACTGGCTGAGCTTTACTTCATTCGCTGTGGCATGTGTACGGCGGCTGGCGACTTTGACAATGTGATCAACTACATGGACCAGGCCGCGCAGTTCGGACGCGAACTGGGGATCAAGGACCAGATCGCGGCGGCCCAGGACCATGTCGCTCGCTCGCACATTTGGATGACACGATTCAAAGAGGGATGGAAGGTGGCGCAGGACGCGCTTGCGCTCGCGCGCGCGATTTCTAACCGTGAGGTTGAGGCATCGCTCCTCTCCACCACTTTCCCGCTGTATCACCTGCGAAACGGCGATTTCGACGCGGGAATCCAGTCGGCGGAAAAGGGCGTCGAGATTGCCACGCGGATTGGGTCCCTCAACTGGATCATCTATGGAAACTGGGCATCGGGCGAGGCCATGCGGCTGCGCGGCGAGTATGAAAAGGCCATCGATCATTTCCAAATGGCAACCGATGCGGCTGCCCCGCTTGCAGGGACGTTGACCTTCGGGCTCGTGCAGCCACAGGCTTCTCTCGGACTTGCGTACATTGAAATGAGTGACGTGTATGCGGTTCAGGCGAACGAGCTTCACATGCAATCACTCAAGCTCATGGAAAGCCCGATGGGCGCCGCGGCGGGTGGCACTGCCTGGATCGATATTGGGTTTTGCGCGATGCTCCAGGGGAATTTCGAGATTGCCGGCGGACTGTTCCAAAAGGGGCTGGCGTATCCAACAATGTTCGGGTATTATAACAAGCCACAGTTTCTCATCGGTTCAGCCCTCGTCTCGCTGGCAGGGGGGCGGCTGGATGAGGCTGAACACCTGGTTGAGGAAGCGCGCAGCTTTGTCGAGGAGCGGGAAATGCGCAATCTCTATCCGTCAGTTGCCCTGACACATGGTCAGGTATTGGCGGCGCAGCATAAAGACGAACAGGCGCTGGAACTTTTTGCTCGGGCCGTGGAACTGGGCGACAAGATGAAAATGCGGCCGGTCGTATGGCAGGCGCACGCACATGCGGCGAGAGTCTTGACCGCACTGGGACGTGCCAGCCAGGCCGCCGTTGAGGAACAGGCCGCGCGCTCAATGATTGAGGAAATGGCGGGACTGTTTAATGATCCCGAAATGCGGCAGGCTTTTGTCGCCAGCGCGTCCAGGCGGTTGGCGAGTGCGTTGCAAGGATAAGGGTACACCGATTGACTTGGGGGTAGAATCATGAAATGCTGGAATTGCGGTTTTGAGAATGCGCAGGGCGCCAAGTTTTGCAACAATTGCGGTTCGCCACAAGAGCGGGTCTGTTCCAACTGCCAGACCAAAAACCCGGCAGGGGCCAGATTCTGCAATAATTGCGGAGCGAACCTCCAGGCCGCGATGTCCCCTGCGCCGGCGCCGGCTGCCCGCCCCGCGCCCGCGGCGCCCACACCTCAGAATTTGATCGAAAAATATATGCCCAAAGAGATCGCGACCAAGCTTGAGGCGGCGCGCGTGAGCCGGAGCGTGGAAGGGGAACGCCGTATCGTGACCATCCTCTTTTGCGATGTCAAGGGCTCAACGGCCATGGCTGAAAAGCTCGACCCCGAAGAGTGGGCGGATATCATGAACCGCGCCTTTCAGTATCTGATCGAGCCGGTCTATCACTATGAAGGGACTGTCGCCCGGCTTATGGGGGATGCGATCCTGGCCTTTTTCGGCGCGCCGATCGCGCACGAAGATGATCCGTATCGCGCCGTGCTTGCCTCGCTCGACATTCTCAAAGGGATTAGCGAATACCGCGAGCAGGTCCAGCGCGAAAAGGGCCTCGATTTCAGCGTGCGCGTCGGCTTGAACACCGGGCTGGTCGTGGTGGGTAACATCGGTAGCGATCTCAAGTACGAATATACCGCGATGGGGGATGCCATTAACCTGGCGTCCCGCCTCCAGTCGGCCGCCGACCCCAACTCGATTCTCATCTCCGATAACACCCGGCGACTGGTAGCTCCCCTCTTTGAATTCGAGGACAAGGGCAAGCTCGAAGTCAAGGGCAAGAGCGAACCGGTCCAGGTGTATCGGGTGATCGAAGCGAAAAAGGGCGCGATCAAGACGCGCGGCATTGCCGGCCTGGCCTCGCCGATGGTTGGCCGCCGCCGCGAGTTTTCGACGTTGATGCAGATTACCGACGATTTGCGGCACGGGCATGGTTCGGTCGTTGCTATTGTCGGCGAAGCGGGCCTCGGCAAATCGCGGCTCATGGCTGAATGGCGCAAGGCGGTCGAGTTGCAGGGGGGCGAGCCCAATATCCGGTGGGTGGAAGGGCGTTGCCTCTCTTATGGAGCGTCGATGGCGCATCACCTGAGCACCGACATTTTGCGCGGGCTCATCGGCGCGCCGGCAGGGTCGTCGGAAGAAGAGACTCGCACGGCGCTTTACAAGACCGTGGAGCAGGCGCTAGGAAATGATCTCAAAGAGGTCTACCCCTACCTCGGACATCTGCTCGGCATTCATCTCGATGACGAGATGGCGGCGCGGGTCAAGTACCTCGACGGGCCGGTGTTGCAGGGCAAATATATCGCCGCGACCAGGCGGCTCTTGCAAGCGCTGGCCCGATCCGAGCCGACCATTATCGTATCTGAGGATATTCACTGGGCCGATCCCTCTTCCG
The DNA here is from genome assembly GCA_049694275.1 of Anaerolineae bacterium. Taxonomy (GTDB): domain Bacteria; phylum Chloroflexota; class Anaerolineae; order UBA4142; family SHND01; genus JBAVQS01. The sequence continues at coordinate 18,299 of JBAVQS010000308.1, forward strand.
TCGAGTTGGGCCTGCAGGTTCTGCCGGTGGTCGCCGAATCTCCGCTCGTCTTTGTCTTTGTCACGCGCCAGGATAAAGAGACGCCGGGATGGAAGCTCGTCAGCCAATCGCATGAGATTGCCGGCGCGGGCGCGCTAGAGCTCTACCTTGCGCCCCTGTCAGATACGGATAGCAAGCAACTGGTCAGTAATCTCCTGGAGGTCGAATCCCTCCCGGAGAATGTCCGGCAACTGATTCTGTCCAAAGCGGAGGGAAATCCCTTCTTTGTCGAAGAGGTTATCCGCATGTTGATTGACCGGGGCGGCCTCAAACGGCAAGATGGCGCATGGGCAGTGACCCGCGAGATTCAAAATATCGAAATTCCCGATACCCTTCAAGGTGTCTTGACTGCGCGCATTGATCGGCTGCCCGACGATGCCAAGCGCACCTTGCAAATCGCCGCCGTCATCGGTCGCAAGTTTCCGGTCAAGATTCTGGCCGCCGTTCTCGAACAGGAAGGGCTCGCCTAGAGCGAATTCCAATTCCATTTACGGCCTCGTTGTAGGGGCTGTGCCTCGTGCCTGCCCCGTCCAGTGCGGGCAACCACGAGGGATTGCCCCTACGCACCCGTCAACCGATATGGAATTCGCCTAACTCCGTCAAGACATGGGGTGTCTTGGGGGTCCTGAAGGTTTTATTATTCCTATGACAGTTGAGAATCAGCTCGTTCAGCTCGAGAACGCACAACTGGTGCGCCGGCTCCAGGAACAGGACCTGGCCTATATATTCAAGCACGCACTGACGCAGGAGACGAGCTATCAATCGCTGCTGGTGAAAAAGCGCCGGGAGATTCACCGGCGCGTGGCGGAGGCGTACGAGCAGGTGTACGCCGGCTCGCTCGACGAATATGCCGCGCTCCTGGCGCAGCACTATGCGGAAGCGGGCGATGACGCCAAAACCCTCGAGTATGCCCGCCGGGCGGGCGATGTGTCGGCGCGCATCTATGCCAATACCGAGGCGGTCGCGCATTACACGCTCGCCATTGAGGTCGCGCGGCGCAATGCGCGCCCGGATGCTCAACTGCTGGCGCACCTCTACCTCAAGCGCGGTCGGTGTCTCGAATTGCTTTCCGAGTTTAGCAAGGCGATGGAGAATTACAACGAGCTGGAGACCCTTGCACACATCGCGGGAGAGGCGGCTTGCGAGCTCACCGCTTTGATGGCGCTCGCGACTGTTCGCTCCATACCTAGCGCGGCGCGTGATCCGGTTGAGGCGCGGGCCATTTGTAACCGGGCGCTGGACCTTGCGCACGCGCTGGGCGACCGCAGGGCCGAGGCCAAGATTCTGTGGAATCTCTTGCTCTGCAACATCTACAGCGGCGGAGACCCCCATGAGGCGGTCGCGTATGGTGAGCAGTCGCTCGCCATTGCGCGCGAGCTGCACCTGCGCGAGCAGGAGGCCTTTGCGCTCCACGACCTCTATATTGCCTATCTCTATCTGGGAGAATTGGAGCGGGCCTGGGCGGTACGAGTTGAGGCCTCCCAGATCTGGCGTGAGCTCAACAACCAGCCGATGCTGGCCGAAAGTCTCTCCGGCCTGGGTTTAACCCACGTCATGCGAGGTGAGTTTGCGCAGGCGTTTCTTCCGCTGGAAGAGGCGCGCACGATCGGGCGCGCCATTGGCAACCTGGGGGCGCAGGCATTCAGCAGTTACGTTGCCAGCTTCGCCTGTCTCGAACAAGGTGAGACAGCACGCGCATTCGAATATCTCAAACAGTGCCTTCCGGTTGTCGCGCATGGCGCGCTCGAAGGCCCCGGGCTCGACGTCCAGGCGCAATGGGGCTGGATTCAGGCCAGCCTGGGAGATTTCGACGGGGGACGTACGTTGATCGGGCGCAGCCTGACCCGGGCCTGGCAATTGATCCCGCTTCAGCGCGCCTGGATCTATGCCCTGTTAGCGCGCATCGAGCTCTTGGCTGGCAATCTGGAAGCCGCGGAAGAGGCGTTCCGCGAGGGCGGGGTTGTTCCCTCGATGGATAACTTTACGCGGATGTTCCCCATTGGCGCGCCAGCCATGTATATGGCGGCTGCCGAGCTCGACCTGGCTCGCCGCGACTGTGGCGGCGCCCTCCACGTGTTGGACGAATTGGTGGCCCATCTCAATACCAGCGGAATGCGGGTGGCTGTGCCCGCGGCCCTTTATGTCAGAGGCCAGGCGCTGCTCATGCAGGACGAGCGCGAGGCGGCCATCACATGCTGGCGCCAGGCGAGAATAGACGCGCGGGACATGGGGGCGCGCACGATCCTCTTACCCATCCTGTCCGCGCTCAGCCGGGCCGAACGCGAGCGCGGCAATCCAACCGAGGCGGAGTCGCTCTCGAACGAGGCGCGGGAAATAGTTCGCGCAATGTCCGCGCAAGCGCCCGATGACTTGCGCCAGTCCTTTCTCAATTCACCCCAGGTTGCCGGCCTCGTCTAATCCCGATGGACCTCGATTCACAGCTTGCCCAATTGGTGAATGCGCAATTGCTCCGGCCGTTAGCCGGGCTCGAGTCCGCCTATCAGTTCAAGCATGCGCTGACGCAGGAGACGAGCTATCAATCGCTGCTGATGAAAAAGCGCCGGGAGATTCACCGGCGTGTGGCGGAGGCGTACGAGCAGGTGTATGCCGGCTCGCTGGACGAATACGCCGCGCTCCTGGCGCAGCACTATGCCGAAGCGGGCGAGGACGCCAAAACCCTCAAGTATGCGCGCCAGGCTGGGGATGCCGCCGCGCGCATCCATGCCAATACCGAGGCGGTCGCGCATTACTCGCTTGCCATCGACATCGCGCGGCGGGCCCCGCGCGTCGATTGCGCCCTCCTGACCGAGCTCTATCTCGAGCGCGGGCGCTCCCTGGAGCTGCTCAGCCGGCTTGATCGCGCCCTGGAGAACTATGACGAGATGGAGCGCGTCGCACGCGAGCACCAGGACCGCGAATTCGAGTTATCTGCCCTCATCGCGCGCGCGACGGTCCGTTCCATCCCCGGCGCTGTGTGGAATGTGCAAGAGGCGGACCTTCTTTCCGCCCAGGCGCTGCAACTGGCGCGCGAGCTGGGTAACCGGCAGGCCGAGAGCAAGATTCTCTGGGGTCAGCTCATGCGGAATGTTTACAGCGGCGGCGATACGCACGAGGCGCTGGCGCTCGGCCAGGAGTCGTTGCGCATTGCGCGCGAGTTCAACCTCCGTGAACAAGAGGCCTTTACCCTCCATGACCTCTTGGTCGCCTATTCCTATGTTGGGGACCTGGCGAGCTCACGTCGGGTCGGACAGGAGGCGGAAGCGCTCTGGCGCGAGATGGACAACAAGCCGCTGTGGGCGGACAGTCTGATCCGGCTGGCGGTGCTGGACGCGATGACCGGCGAGCTGGAACAGGCTGAGGCGCAAGCCACCAGAGGAAACGAGATTTGTATCTCAATCGGCAATCTCGGCGGTCAAGGTTTCAGTGGCTATATCCGCTGCCTGGTACAGATGGAGCGGGGCAATCCGGCGGGGGCCCTGGCATCGCTCCAACCGACATTGGAGATGGTTGAGATGCACACCCTGGAGGGAGCGGGTATCGATGCCTGCGGGGAACAGGCCTGGATTTGTGCGCTGCTTGGAGATACGGACCGCGCCCGGCAGTTAGTGACTGCCCGGTTCTCCAGGCTGCAGGGAGGTATGGAGCTCCAGCCGGTCTGGCTCTATGCGCTCCTGGCTCGCATCGAACTCCTGGCGGGAAACGTCGCAGCAGCGGATACGGCCCTCCGGTCGGGCCATGTTGCGCCGACCATCGAGGATTATCAACGGACATTCCCGCTGGGCGCGTCAGTTCTCTTTTTGGCCGCGGCCGAGGTGGCGTTGAGCCTAAAGAATCCCGCCCAGGCGATCCAGATCCTCGACGCGTTTCTTGAATATGCGCAATCGGTCGGGATCCGCTGGTCGGTACCCGAGGCGTTATGTCTCAAAGGTGAGGCCTTGTACGCGGAGGGACAGGTGGACGCGGCGCTGGCGGTCTGGCGTTCGGCCGCCGAGCAGGCGCAGGCGATGGCCGCGCACGCCAACCTCTGGCCAATTCTGGTCGCGCTCTACAAAGCGGAGCGTGACCGCGGAAATGCGATTCAGGCAGACTCTTTGTTGAATCAAGCGCTGCTCATTGTCCGTTCGATTGCGGACCGTACTCCGGAGGAATTGCGCCGTTCGTTCCTCGCGACGCCGCGCATCGCCGCGGTTTTCGCTCCTCTGGCCCATCTATGAGCGCGCGGGTATCGATTCTCGATTTTTATTTCAAATGGACCTTGATCTGCTCGCCGAATTAGAGCGTGCCCAACTGATACGCCGCGTCGCCTCGGATGAACCGGCCTATTCGTTCAAGCACGCGTTGACGCAAGAGGCTGCCTATCAATCCCTCCTGCACAAGAAGCGCGCCGAGATTCACCGGCGCGTCGCTGAAGCGTACGAGCGTATTTATCCTGACCACCTGGACGACTATGCCGCCTTGTTGGTGCGTCACTATGGAGAGGCCGGGAATGATGCCAAGACCATCGAGTATGCCCGGCGTGCAGGCGATGCGGCTGCACGAGTCCATGCCCATGCGGAGGCCCTCGGGTTTTATGTCCGAGCCATTGAGGTCGTGAGGCGCGCCGGAGAACCGGCGAAAGGGTTTTTGAGCGACCTTTTCATTCGACGCGGCCGCATTCTGGAACTGAGCAGCCAATATACCGCAGCCCGTGAGAGCTATCAGGAAATGGAAACGATCGCCCGCGAGCGCGGCGACCGGGCTATGGAGCTAGCGGCCTTGATGGCTCGCACGACGGTTCACTCCATCCCCACGCCCGAATACGATTTTGCGCGGGCCCAGGAATTGTCGGCGGGGTCCCTCCACCTTGCCCGCGAGCTGGGCGACCGGCCTGCCGAGGCCAAGATCCTCTGGAATCGCATGCTCATGTACTCGCGTAACCGGATGGATGTCCGGACCGCGCTGGCGGCGGGCGAGGAATCCTTGACGATTGCCCGGTCCTTGAACCTCCGTGCGCAGTTGGCTTTTAGCCTCAACGATATTTCCATCCTCTATCTCTTTGGCGGGCAACCGGAGCGCGGCGAAGAGACTCTACGTGAGGCGCGGGCCTTGTGGCGCGAGCTCGATAATCTGCCGATGCTGACCGATAATTTCGGTTATGCGGCGATGGGGCATCTGGCCCAGGGCAAATTCGAGCAGGCGATTGCCGAAGCGGAACAGGCACGGCAGCTCTCTATCCAGATTGGGAATCTCTGGGGCGAAGCCTTTAGCCGGATGTGGATCGGGCCGGCGTTTCTCGAGGTGGGGCGTCCCGACCGGGCTGTTACGGCCATGCAAGCAGCGATAGATCTGGCTGAACAGTCCGGTTTCATTGCGCCCATCAGCATGGCGGCGTCAGATCTGGGCGCGTTATATGGAGATTTCGGCGCGATCGAACGAGGGCTCGAACGGGTCGAGCGCGCACTGAGTAAATCTCCGGTCGAGGCTAATATAACGGCCGCCTGGGTTCGGGGTCACATGGCGCATTTGTTAGTGCTGCAGGGCAATCTCGACCGCGCAGAAAGCATTCTGAAGACGGGATGGTATAGCGTGTCGCTGGACGACGCGAATTTGCGTCTGTGCGTGCCGCTGCGATTGAGCGAAGGGGAGCTGGCGCTTGCCCACCAAGATTACGCCCGCGCCCTGGAGGTATTTGATGCTTTGGCCGGCGCACTGGAGCGGTTGCAGTTGCGCCAAGCGCTGCCGATGGCGCTGCGTGGCAAAGGGTTGGCGTTGCAGGGGTTGGGGAGGCGGGAAGAAGCTCTGTCTGCCTTGGAGCTGGCGCGGACTGTAGCGGAATCGCTCCACGCCAAGTGGAGTTTGTGGCAAATCCTGGCGGTGCTGGTCGACCTGGCTGTCGATCCAGATCAAGCCCGCGCACTGCGACGGGACGCCCTGACAATCATCGACGAGATTGGCAGCCACACGCCGGATGACTTGCGCGAGTCGTTTTTCAATCTGCCGGCAGTCAAGCAATTCAGAGATGGACAATCCTGATCCAGCGGCAGGGTTTCTGGCCTTGCCAAATGTGCGACCCGTGCTAGAATTTGTGTTTGAATAAGAGTAAGGGTGTCTGATTGAAAAGGAACATGACATGGCGTTGCGGCACAACAAGCGCTACGGCGCGATCGAACGGGTTTTAGCAAAATGACGGATTCTATCGCAATCATCGATTTTGGCTCGCAGTACACCCAGTTGATAGCGCGGCGCGTCCGCGAGCAGCAGGTCTATTGCGAAGTTTTCCCCCCGACGGTGACCCGTGCGCAGCTTGAACGTCTCGCACCGCGCGGAATCATCCTCTCCGGCGGCCCTTCCAGTGTCTATGATGAGGACGCGCCGCATCTCCCTCCGTATCTGCCGGAGATGAACCTCCCGGTCCTCGGCATCTGCTATGGGTTGCATATACTGATGCAAGCTTTGGGTGGGCGGGTTGAAGGGGCGCCGCACCGCGAGTTTGGCCCGGCCGAGGTGCGCATTGATATCCCGGAACCGCTCTTTGGGGGGCTGCCCGCGACCATGCCGGTGTGGATGAGCCACGGCGATAGTGTGCAGGAACTGCCCGCAGGGTTTACGCGCATCGCCGAGTCGTCCTCCTGCGCTTATGCGGCTGTCGCCAACCCCGCACGCAAAATCTACGGCCTGCAGTTCCATCCCGAAGTGGTGCACACGCCCTACGGCAAGGAGATTCTTCGACATTTCCTATTCGACGTCTGCGGCTGCCACGCCGATTGGACTACGCACGCCTTTGTCGAAACGGCCATTCAGAAGATTCGGGAGCAGGTCGGGGCGGGCCATGTGCTCTGCGCGCTCAGCGGGGGCGTGGATTCGATGGTCGCCGCAACGCTGATCGGCAAAGCCATCGGCGATCGTCTCACCTGTGTTTTTATCGATCACGGCCTGATGCGCGCCGACGAGGCTGCCGAGGTCACCGCGCTGGCCGCGAGCTTGAACCTGGAATTGTGCGCGGTGGATGCGAGTGCGGCTTTTCTCGGCAAATTGCAAGGGGTGGTCGATCCGGAAAAGAAACGCAAGATCATTGGCGCCGAGTTTATCAACCAGTTTGACCGGGTGGCGCACGAGCTCGACGCCTCACGCCGGTTTGAATTCCTCGCCCAGGGCACCCTTTACCCGGATGTCATCGAGAGCGCGCACGTCGGCAAGGCGACGACGATCAAATCCCATCACAATGTCGGCGGCCTGCCGACCACGCTCCCTTTCAAGTTGGTCGAGCCGCTGCGCGTCCTGTTCAAGGACGAGGTGCGGGCGGTAGGGCGCGAGTTGGGGTTACCCGAAGCGGTGATTCGTCGCCAGCCTTTTCCTGGGCCGGGCCTCGCGGTGCGCATCATCGGCGAGATTACGCCGGAGCGATTGACCGTGCTCCGCGCCGCGGATGCCATTGTGCGGCAAGAGATACAAGCGGCCGCGCTCGATTTCGAGGTCTGGCAGTATTTCTGTGTGCTGACGCCGATTCAGACAGTGGGAGTGATGGGAGATGGGCGGACGTATGAGAACGTGCTGGCGGTGCGCGCCGTGACGAGTCAGGATGGGATGACCGCCGACTGGGCGCGTCTCCCGCACGACCTCCTCGCCCGTATCAGCTCGCGGATCGTCAACCAGGTCCGCGGGATCAACCGCATCGTCTATGATATTACCTCCAAGCCGCCGGGAACGATTGAGTGGGAGTGAGCCGGACTTCACTGCATAGGAGAATACGTCCGGATAGAGACTTGGGAAAACTGGATGCCGCTGAGCGCCGCGCTCAAAGCGAGTTGGGTTTCGACATACTCGCCAAGAAGCGTGTTGTGCGCCAGGCGTGGACGCTGTTTGGGGTCACTTGCCAAACGAATGAGGGCACGCGTGACAATGTTGTAGACTCTCTCTTCGATGTAGGCGCAGAGATATTGGTTCGACTGTTCCAAGTTCGCCGGGCGTTCCTCGCCTAGCAAGCGCGGGCGCACAAGCCCAGGGCGTAGCCGTGCCCAAACTTGGGAGATATCATCCACTTTATAGCGCATCTCGATAAAAGCCACAAACCGGAATCCGTCTTTTGTCTCTAAATCCCGGAGAAATGCATGCCATGCAATTTCGTCCCGGCGAATAAAGGCATCCAGCTGCTCCAGAAATGGCAGGAGGATATGGAACCCAGGCTTTTCGATTGTCCAGACCCGTCCTTGGTAGATGATGATCGCTGCACTGTCTTGCGGCACGCTGTAAAACAAATAGCCGGTCTGTTTGAGCAAGATGATGCAGATTGCCGTCAGTGTTCCGCTCCCTATCAGAGTGATGATAAAACCCATCTGCCAGTTGGGGTTGGCGATCAATTGCGCAAGCATACTGCTCGCCAGAATGACCAGGGACAGGGATACCGCACCCAGGTACAGCATCGCGATCCAGCGTAACGAGATGCTTGAAGCGTGACTCTCGACTGCGCGCCTTGCCAGTTCTACGCCGGCGCGCAGTGTTCCGGCCGGATGCGGAGCTTTTCCATGCATATCGGCGTTTGTCGGTGTGCATGGAGAGTTGGAGAGTGATGTGGGCGGAGCATTAGTTTGCGGCGGTGCTGCGCCGGTAGCAGCGGTCCCGCCCGTTGCGGCGTTTTGCAGGGTGGACGTTGCGGCCTGGGCATTGGTCTGCCCCGATAACCCGTGCTGACTATAGTTAATCGCCTGCTCTCTGTAACGGGCACGGGCGCGCTCGGCCAGCCGGTCCTTCTCCTGGTCGAAAATATAGGCGGCTTTGAGGAATGCTTGCAGCCCCTGTTGCCAACGTTCTTTGCCGCTTGCGCAAGAACTGGCAGCCAGTTCCCCTATCGCCAGTTCGGTGACCCCCTCCTCATGTGGCTCGGCTGCTGAGTGAAAAAGCTGCGCCGCTTCTTGACAGTAATCCACCGCCCGGTCGCATTCGTCCTCATTCCATACATAATAGATGAGCCCCAGGTGAAAGCGTGCGGCCGCCTGCCCGTAAAGGTCATTCGCCTGCCGCGCGAGTTGAAAGCTTGTGCCGCAGCATTCGGCTGCCTCCTGATAGCGCTCGTCCGCCAGGTGATTGAGCGCTTGCTCGTGCAGCGTCGACCCGGCATTCCGTTTTTCTCGCAGGTGCTTGACGATCTCAGCGGCAATTTCGAGACGATGGGGATCAGCCGTCATCGAGTTCGCCCTTGGGCGGATTCACCTTTACCATTGCTAGGGGGTCTGGACGTGTCAAGGATATTTTGCTCACCCAGGATGACGGTCTTGTCCCCCGCGCTTTTGGTAATGTTCTCCAGCGCTTCGACATAGCGCATGGCGGTGACATCATCGCGGACGAGAGTGAGGGATAGGTGCTCGATCGCTTCAATATAGCGAATAGCGATCTGCGCATCCTTAATCACCGCACGCTCTCCGCCACAGAAGGGATCGGTGAGCTGTCGAATCAATGCGTCGCGGAGGTCCGATTTTGTCTCTTCGATGCGATTAATCGCCATCGCTTCGCCTTCTCCCTTGCGGGTCATAACCTCGCGTTCAATGTCCGCTTTGTTCAATTCAATCTGTCGTTGTACCTGTCCCAGGCTACGTTCCTGCAGCAGTGCGCGGGCTTTTTCCCCAATCTTGATTTCGCCGAGAAAAACGCCTGTGATCTCGATGCCACGGCCTTTCACCGCATCGCCCACTCGCTCACGCAATCGTTGGGTTAGCTCCCTTCGGGTTCGGCCGGAAATGTTGACCAGTTCTTCAAAGTTGTACAACGCGGCCGCATCGCGCAACGTGTTCGTGGCCACCGTTCGCACAAACTGTTTCCAATCCGTCGCAGAAGGAACCCATATTTTATTCAGGATCAGTTGACTGTCGAATGGATAGCGGCTGCCCGCTTCATGATCCTTATCAGGATTGCCTTTCTGGATGATGTGGCTGACGGTCAATTCCATAAGATCGATATAGAGCTGATCGCGTGTGATGACCTCCTTGACCTCGATCCTTTCCGCGCGGCCCATCAGTGGGATGTGCATGTGAGCTTTTTCAAATGGCCTCAGCCACGATAGCCCTCTTCCGACGACACGCGTCGTCCTGCCGCGTTGCTGGAGAACCGCGGCGTTCCCTTCGTCGACAATCAGCAGGCCGATCCCGCCTAGTTCTGAAGCCATCTCTGTCGCAGCGCGTACTGTCTGGATGCCCTCCGCTGTGACATGCTGTTCAATATGATTGATTCCCAGGAGGACCTCGAGCATGAACCACTGTGCTTGCCGAAAGCTATAGTGTGGATAGTCGGACAATAGGATCAGCCCGGTGATGGAACTCAACAGGATCAGTAGGTTGAGGATCAGGATAAATGAGAGGCCTTCGGCCAGGACCAGTGGCAAGTACAGGCGTGCGGCTGGCGATCCGAGCGCAAGGTTGGCAAGTACGCTGCGCAAGCCGCGCAGCTCTTCCAGGTTTGCAACAGACAAAAGCTGGATCTCAGGACCTTGCCCGATAGTTCCGGCGGCCAGCACTTGACCGTCGGCGCTGATACCCAATTCGCGAACGGGCTGGTCGCCGGCGGGTAGCTCATTCGGAATGGCCGGGTTGCCGAGATCCCAGAGTTGGATTCCGCGGTCCCAACGACTTGTAATCACGGTTTTGCCGTCCGGGCTGAAGGTGACGGCGCTTGCTCCCTTGCTCGCATCGGGCAACGTCAGCTTTTCGGTCGCCGATAGTGTATCGCTGCCCCAGACCTGATAAAGTCGGAGCGGTTCATTCAAGCTGGTCACGGCTAACAAGGTATCCGTAACTACCGGCGATAGGGTCAGGTCTGTGATACGAAGCCCTTCTTTGGCGATCTGGGGATTGACGGGGAAGGGCCGGCCGACGCTCCAGAGGTAAACTTGGTCCTGGGTTGCTGCGCACAGCACCTGTCCATCGGCGCTAAAGGCGAGGCTTTCGACCCGATGGGAAAGCGATGGGAGATCCTGATAGGTGTGCAGAGTCGTAAAGAGGCGGATTTTCCCATCGACGTTCCCAACTGCCAATAGGTCCTTGCCCATCGCTATGCTCGTTATCAGGCCCTCCGGCCAGTACACATCATAGGCCAGGGTCTGTTTGTCCTTTTCGAATTGCCATACGCGGACATAGCCTTTAAATGTCGTCGAAGCGAGCAATGTGCCTGTGGGGTTAAAGGCCAGGTGCATCGTCTCGTCTGTAGGTGCATCAAAGGAGCGTTGGTTATTCTTCCCGACCCAGACCCGGACGGTTTTATCTTCGCTAGAGACCAGCACCGCGTCATCGGTCATGCTGAGGGCGACGGCGGTGACGGCTTTGTCATATGTTCCGACATCCGTATTCAATTTCGCGTCGTAGAGGTTCCAGACCCGAATCTTGTTGTCTGTGTTACTCGTCACAACGCGGGCGTGCTCTGCATATGTGGCATCAAAGGCCGGATCAAAGGCGATCGAGGCGATCCTGTTCTCTTGTTTTCCGACCTCGACCCGCGGCGAAAAGGAAAAAGTACGGCTTCCTGTGGATTGCTGTTCGTCGATCTGCCAGAGGCGCAGATGATAATCCGAATCCCCTGTGACAAGGAACCGCCCCGACGGGGAGAGCGCGGCGGTATCCATCCGATCAGAGGGACGTATCCAGTTCGACGGAAACGCGACGGCGAAGGGAGTAAGATTGAGTGCTTGCAGGTTGGATCCGTTCGGGTCGAATTGCCAGGCGACAAGCGAGCGGTCTTGGTAAACCGCGATAACGGTCCGGTTGTCCCAAAAGGCGAGGTCGATGATCGAGTCGGCGTTTTTTTCGTTCGCAAATACATGGCCGCCGGCGATGACGTTGTCGCTCGCTCGCCATATACCGATCGTTCCATCTACTGCGCCGGCCGCGAGGAATTTATTGTCGCTACTCCACGCCAGGCTCGTAATCTCTTTTTTCTGGCCTTGAAGAGATGCCAGGAGGGTATATCCTTTCATATCCCAGACACGGATTCCACCGCTGTCGGTCCCGCTCGCCAGCGAGTTGCCATCTCCGCTAAACGCGAGCGCCTTGATCTCTCCGCCATCCGGGGCGATTAACTGCTGGTAAAACCCGTTCCCCTGACGATTCCAGATGCGAATGGTCCCATCGCTGCTGCCGGCCGCGATCCGGGAGCCGTCGGGGTGAAAGGCTACGCTTTGCCAGTCTTTCTGGTAATCATAATAATGAGGGACAAGGTCAAAGAGCGGCGTGGCCCTGTTTTCGGCGAGCGCTTTTTTGCTCGTGTCCCATACCTGGATCGCGGAATCCGCGCCCGCCGAAACCAGTTGAGTGGCCGCCTGGTTAAAGGCGAGGGCATTAATCCGGCTGGTATGTTTGGAAAGGATGTGGGGGTCCGGCGGCCTGGCGCGGAGGTCGGCGGCGGTGGTCAGGAGAAGACCGATCACCAAGCTGTTCATGAACCACGCGACGACCCAGACGTGAAAGCGCAACGACGGCGCCGGCCGCTTGTTTCGCCGACTTTGAATCCAGGGAATGCCAATATTGAGAGTCAGGTATGCGGAGGTCAGGAGAAACCCCAAGACCAGCACAAGCTGAGGCAGTTCAAAGAAATGGGAAAGCGGAAACAAGACAAGCAGAGCAAATTGGACTATGAGTAACTTCTTCATTGTTATCTCCTGCGACATAGCAATTAGCGAAGCATTGGGGTGGGCGTCCGAGTACTTGTGCGAAAGTTGATTGGAACAACTCCTTCGCGGCGTTCTTTCTGGACAAGTACGGATACACCAGCGTTCGTGCTATATTTAGCGGGTCCAGGGGTATCGCTCCGTCAAGAGAGTAACGTTTTATGATCTGCCTGGTCTGGCTCTGGCTGAGCATCGCGTGGCCCAGTCAAGAGTTGTTGGAACTGCAAATAATCCTCATAACTAATCAGGACCGCCACCGGGCGATGGAAGTTCTCGATAATGAGGGTCTCGCCTTTATACTTGACTCGCTCCATCAGATCACGCGTTTTCAGACGTAGATCGGTCGAGCTCACTTTGGCCGGTTCCATAGGTCCTCCGCTTTCGGACAGGCTGTCTCATTCCGCTTGACGTATTGTGAAAACAAAAAGGGCACGGCAGAATGCGCGCGACAATCGTCATCGCGCCGCTCTGCCGTACCCTCTTGAATCTACTACAGTGTGGAGTGTCATCAGGTGCATCTTTCTGGGTGAGCACCGTTCTCAGAATGGTATGGTCAAGTCAAATCGCTAGTAATCAGGGCAAGGGAGCATCTCCAATTTGCATAACTGTACTAACTATAGCATATGTATGTAACCAACAGGTAAAGATCAGGTATAGATTTCGTACGGGTTTTTAGAACGGACATGCCGGTTCTTCCCGTTATGTCAACTATTCTGGCGCGCTGGGTTGTGATTGATGTTTGGAACCCCTCGGCGCGCTTGCTGGTCGGTCATAGACGATTGTTTTTGTCGTTAACCCCTTTCAAGTGATCCGAATGGTGTTCTGCAAGCGACTTGTAACTGGTGTCGGCTTCATTCTTGACGGGGCTTGGCCTGTCGCCACAGGTCTCGACTGCCCTGGCCATTGCCGTCAGGGCGCGCTGCCAGCGGTCTCGCCGCTGGTGTTCGCAGGCATATTCCATAATCTTGGCTACGGCGAGGAGCGCGACCGCTTCTGCCTCAGGCCTCTCGGCCGAGTGAAAAAAGCGCGCCGCGTCCTCGCACAGGTTTGCCGCCCGGTCTAACTCGTGTTCGCGAAGCACGAAATAGTGCAGGCCTAGGTGCAGCCGCGCCGCGCCCTGTGCATAGGGATTTTGGGCCTCTCGGCCATGTTCCTGCCCAACCTGGCAGGAGTGGATCGCTTCCTGCAACCGCCCGGCGCGCCGATAAGCATCGGACTGCTGGTTGAGGTCCAATACGGGGTTGTCCTCTTCGTCCAACAGTTCGAGCAGATGGTCAGCCAGGTTGTTCTTTTCGGCATCAATGGACATGGCGCATCGGGCCGGTTAGCGCGCAGCGATAGATCGGTGTCGTTCGGGCAAACGGGTACGCCGGGAACGATCGGGTTTGCCTGGCAGAGCTAGACCCCGGTAGAAATCTCGCCCGAAGATGCTTCCAAAAGCCCCTTGTTCTCACCGACGATAAAGGTCATGTGGCCTTCACTCTTGGCCATGTTCTCCAGGGCTTCGATATACCGCATGGCGGTGACATCGTCGCGCATAATGCCCCTTGAGAGACGTTCCACGGCGTCGATATAGCGCATGGCGATTTCCCGGTTTTGCATCAACCCGCTGGTGGGGCCGCCGAACGGGTCGGTGAGCTGGTGAATCAGCGTGTCTCGCAGCGTCGCCTTGATCATTTCGACCTTGCGCAGCACTTGAGCCTGTCCGTCTCCCTTGAGCACCAGTGTATCCCGGGCCTGTTCCGCGCGAATGATTTCGGTCTGCCGGGTCACGTTTGCCATCCAGCGCTCGCGCAGTTTTTCTTCAACATCTTTCGGAATCTGAAGCTCACCGATGCGCACAATCGTTGTGAGCACCCCAAACGCGCTTACGGCGCTGTTGACCGCCGAACGAATCTCTTCGCACAATTCATTTCGCGCGTCTGCCGTCGCCATCATCAGGTCGTCCAGCGTGCGCCGGGCAACCATGTCCCGCACGACCGATTCGGCGATCCCCGAGACCAGCCCGTTCCACAGGCTCCCTTTCATGTTCCAGACCTTCAAGACGTTCTTGTGGTCGTAGGGAAAGAGCCCGTTCGGATGAGATTTGTCGCCCGGATCGACCCGGTGAAAGATATAGACCTGCAGGCAGGGGATGACGATCTGGTCCTGCGTCACGATATTTTTGATTTCCAGGTTATCGCGCTGTGAGTTGAGCGGGATCACCATGCTGACGCGCTCGAACTGTTCCAAAAAGGTGCGGCCCCGACCGACCACACGCGAGATGCGCCCGCTCTGTTCGAGGATAACCGCGTGCGCCTCTTGCACAATTAGCACCCCCGGACCGCCCCAGCGCGCCAGCTTTTCCGCCGGTTCGTTCTTGATAATCGCCTTGCCCTCGGCGACGACGATGGTCGCCTTGTTGATCCCGATCTCGGAATCCACAAGGTTGCGCTTGACCTTGTTCTTGTCTTCATCGCTCATCTTGTCATATTCGACGCTCCCGACGAGCGCGCGGGCGCCCGCATCCGCGAAACGGAGCATCTGGTCAAATTCGATCTGCTTGACCGTCAAATAGGACATGCCGATGCAGACCGGCGCGAGCAACTGGAGCAATGTGGCCGCCGGCAGCGGCAAAATCCCAAGCGCGACCAGGCCGACAACGGGTAGGGCAAGCAATAGGTACATGCCGAGACTGGCGACCAGCGTGCTTTTGAGCATCTTGACGGCGAAGGAATAGAACTTGGGGTGGTTGGTCCCCAAAAAGCCGGACAGGGGAAGCTTGCGATCTGGAATGTGTTGGATGTACCAGATCAGGAATGCCATGATGATAAACAGCACGGGACCGTAGACGATCGCCAGAAAGCCTCCCATCAGCATGAGTGGCAGGTTTTCTGGGAGCTTGGGCTTTTTAAATTTCATGGGCTTGACCTTCCTGTACCGGGATCCTGGGCTGTCCGTTGCCATTGAGCTGGTCGCGAATTCGCATATAGTCATCAAAGCTGATCATGACGACCATTGGTCGCCCAAAGTTCTCGACGATTAATTGCTCGCCGTGAAACTTGACACGCTCCATCAGGTCGCGGGTCTTGAGCCGCAGTTCGGTTGCCGTGACTTTGCCTTCCATAAACGCCCTCCTCGGGATTATGGCCTCGACGCGGGAAAAAAGAAAACTGGAAGTTTATATAATTATCACGATTATAACAGATTTAGATATTTAATTAAACCCTATGGGACTACTTTCCTATCAACCCCGGACGCGTGGTTTCTGGAGAGCGGTTTGGGTCTTTTAGTGTACAATAATACGGAAGGAAAAGGGTTCGAGAATCCGATCCCGGTTACAAATATGATGACCAGTAAACTGACCCGCGTGCTGGAGACTGAACTGCGGAGTGCGATTCGCGGTGAGGTCCGGTTCGGCGCTGGCGACCGCGCCCTTTATGCCACCGATTCGTCCAACTATCGACAGGTACCCATCGGCGTGGTAACGCCGCAGGATACAACGGATGTGATTCGAACGATCTCGCTCTGCCGCGATTTTGGTGTACCCGTTCTCCCGCGTGGAGCCGGGACGAGCCTGGCAGGGCAAACATGCAATGTCGCCGTCGTCGTCGACATGAGTAAGTACATGAACCGGGTGATCGAGCTGAACCCCGAACAGCAGTGGGCGCGCGTCCAGCCGGGCCTCGTCCTCGATAACCTGCGCCGCGAGGCTGAGCGCCATCACTTGACCTATGGCCCCGATCCGGCAACACACAACCGCTGCACGCTCGGCGGCATGATTGGCAATAATTCGTGCGGGGCGCATTCGATCATGGCGGGCAAGACCGACGACAATATCCAGGAGCTGGATATCATCACCTATGGCGGCCTCCGCCTGCGCGTCGGCGAGACGAGCGAGGACCAGTTGGGGCAATTGATGGCGGCGGGCGGTCCCCTGGGCGAAATCTATACGCGGCTGAAATCGATTCGCGATCGCTATGCCGATCTGATTCGGGCGAGGTTTCCCAAAATTCCCCGACGAGTATCGGGCTATGCGCTGGAGCATCTGCTGCCGGAGAATGGGTTTAACGTGGCGCGGGCGCTCGTCGGCACAGAGGGGACCTGCGTCACTGTTCTCGAAGCGACCGTGCACTTGGTCCACAGCCCGCCCGCGCGGACGCTTGTCGTACTCGGCTATCCGGACATTTATCGCGGGTGTGATCATGTCGTCGAGATCATGTCCTATCACCCCATTGGACTGGAGGGGTTTGACGATTTGCTGGTCGCGGCGATGCACAAAAAGCGGTTGCAACTGGACGATATTGCGCTCTTGCCAGCAGGGGGTGGGTGGTTGCTCGTCGAGTTTGGCGCAGAGACCCGGGCCGAAGCAAATGCCCAGGCGCGGGAATTCATGACCGCCTTTAGTCGCCACCGCGACGCGCCCGCGATGCGGGTGTTTGACGATCCTAAACAGGCGGAGCGTATCTGGGCGGTGCGCGAAGGGGGCGTCGGCGCGACGGCATTTGTGCCGGGAGAGCCGCCCTTTTGGCCCGGTTGGGAGGATTCGGCGGCGCCGCCTGAGCGATTTGCGGACTATATGCGCGATCTGCGTGCGCTTATGATGCGCTATGAATATGACGGCGCTTTTTATGGGCATATGGGGCATGGCTGTCTGCACACGCGTATCAACTTTGATCTGATCACCGCGCCCGGCATTGCCAAATTTCGCGCATTTGTGGAGGATGCAGCCGACCTGGTCGTCCGCTATGGCGGCTCGCTCTCAGGTGAGCACGGCGATGGGCAGGCGCGCGCTGAGCTCCTCGGCAAGATGTATGGGGCGGAGCTGGTTGACGCGTTCCGCGAGTTCAAGGCCGCCTGGGACCCGCAGAACAAGATGAATCCCGGCAAGGTGGTTGATCCGTACCGCCTGGATGAAAACCTGCGCCTGGGCGCCGGCTATGCGCCGCCGCGCGTCGAGACCCATTTTCATTTTCCGAGCGACGAGGGACGCTTTGCCCATGCGGCGCTCCGCTGTGTGGGCGTGGGAAAATGCCGCCGCCTCGATGGTGGGACGATGTGTCCCAGCTATATGGTGACTCTGGAGGAAAAGCACTCGACGCGCGGGCGCGCACACCTTTTGTTTGAGATGATGCAAGGCCAGGTGATCGGCAAGCAGGGGTGGCGTGACGAGAGTGTCAAGGAGGCGCTCGACCTCTGCTTGGCCTGCAAGGGTTGTAAGAATGAGTGCCCGGCGCGGGTGGACATGGCAACCTACAAGGCCGAGTTCCTGGCGCATTACTATCAGGGCCGGCCGCGTCCCATGATCGGCTATCTCGTCGGACAGATCTACTGGTGGGCGGAGCTCGCCGCCTTTGCGCCCGCGCTCGCCAACCTCTTTACCCAGACCCCCGTACTGCGTGACGTTGTCAAATGGGCCGGGGGAATCGCGCCACAGCGGCGCATCCCCGCGTTTGCCGCGCAGACCTTCAAGCAGTGGTTTGCGCAGCGGGCGGTGCGAACGGCCCAACCACCGGGGCGCGAGCGGCCGCGCGTGCTCCTCTGGGCCGATACCTTTAACAATCATTTCACCCCGGAGGTGGCGAAAGCGGCCTTCGAGGTGCTGGAACTGGCGGGCTATGAGGTGATGGTCCCGCGCGTCTCGCTCTGCTGCGGTCGCCCGCTCTATGATTTCGGTTTCCTCGACGAGGCGAAATTCCTGCTGCGGCAGGTGTTGACCACCCTCGCCCCCGAGATCGAGGCCGGCATCCCGGTCGTCGGGCTAGAGCCGAGCTGCATTGCCGTTTTCCGCGACGAGCTGCCTAACCTGTTCCCGAACGGCCGATTCGCGCAACGCCTCTCGGCACAATCCTTTCTCCTGAGCGAGTTCCTGGAACGCGAGGGACGCACAGACCTCATCCCGCGACTGCCGCGCCAGGCGCTTGTGCACGGGCACTGCCATCACAAGGCGGTGATGGGGATGAAGGCGGAGAATGCCGTGCTGAGCAAGCTTGGTCTCGACTACCAGCTCCTCGATTCCGGGTGCTGCGGCATGGCCGGTGCCTTTGGATTCGAGCGGGGCGACCATTACGATGTTTCGATCAAGGCCGGGGAACGGGTTTTGCTCCCTGCCGTAAGGGGCGCCGCCCGTGATACGTTGATTATCGCTGATGGTTTTAGCTGTCGAGAACAGATTGCGCAGACGACGAACCGGCGC
>JBAVQS010000309.1:0-17814 GCA_049694275.1 Anaerolineae bacterium
AATACCAAGTCAAACTTTTCAGATTTGGCGATGGAACTCGCGTGTGGCTTGCATAATCTGCGAGTGCGTCAGCGCAAGCGTCGGCTACGAAAATTGTGAACCCAAAAATTATTTCGCATAAAGTCTAATTCATTTGCACTAAATATCACAAATTCTAACGGCATTTTAACGCGATATTTCTGATTCTTATATGATTTTAAGAATCGGCGGTTACAATGTTTTAGGATATAATCAGTTACTGTTCTGCAAACTCTGGGGAGGCCTGCCACATCTATGGCAAATGAATTAGTAATTAAGGACCTTCACGTATCGGTTGAAGGAAAAGAGATTCTCAAAGGGATTAGCCTGACCATCAGCAAGGGTGAGATTCATGCAATCATGGGACCAAACGGTTCCGGCAAATCGACCCTGGCCAACACCCTTGCTGGACATCCGCACTATCAAGTGACGAGTGGCGACATTTTGTACAAGGGCGAAAGCATTCTCGAAATGAGCCCCGACGAGCGCGCACGCAAGGGCATCTTCCTCGCCTTCCAATATCCCCACTCAGTTCCCGGCGTGACAGTCGCCAACTTTTTGCGCACAGCGCTCAATGCCAAGCGCAAGGAAGAACTCGGCGGGGCATTCAAGCCCGTATCGATCCCCGAATTTCGCAAGATGGTGCGCCAGCGCATGGCCCAGCTCAAGCTGGACGACTCTTTTGCCACTCGCTATTTGAACGAGGGGTTCTCCGGCGGCGAGAAGAAGCGCGCCGAGATTTTGCAGATGGCGGTGCTCAAGCCTGAAATCGCCATCCTCGACGAGACCGATTCGGGGCTCGACATTGACGGGGTGCGTATCGTCTCCGAAGGGGTCAATACACTTGCCGGACCCGACCTGGGCATTCTCATTATTACGCACTATCAACGCATCCTGAACTATATCAGGCCCCAATTTGTTCATGTGCTGGTCAGCGGCAAAATTGCGGTGGAGGGCGGTCCCGAACTCGCATTGAAACTCGAAGAAAAGGGCTACGACTGGGTCAAAGAGGTTACGCCCGAAGAGCTCGGCGCGGTCGTCAACGGATAAGCCCACCGACTGGATCGATCAGAATAAACTCTCTAATGAGAGGGAGAATGAAATGGCAGAAGAACGAAAACAGCAGTTTGATATCGGTGCGACAGGAACTTCATACAAAGAGAAATACGGGTTTTACGACGCGGAGAATTATTCGTTCAAGAGCAAAAAGGGCCTGAGCCATGAGGTCGTCGAAGAGATTTCATGGATGAAGAACGAGCCCGATTGGATGCGCCAGTATCGTCATCGCGCCCTGGATATTTTTTACAAGAAACCAATGCCGCAGTGGGGTGGCAACCTCAACGATATTAACTTTGACGACATCTTTTATTTCGTTCGCGCGACGGACAAGGCCGAGCGCTCATGGGATGACCTGCCCAAGGACATCAAGAATACGTTCGACCGCCTGGGCATTCCCGAAGCCGAGCAAAAATTCCTGTCTGGCGTTGGCGCTCAGTACGAGTCCGAGGTCGTGTATCACAACATCAAGGAATCGCTCCAAAAGCAGGGCGTGCTTTTCGTCGACACGGACACCGCGTTGCGCGAGTATCCGGACATTGTCAAGAAATATTTCGGCACGATTATTCCGTCGGCTGACAACAAGTTCTCGGCGTTGAACAGCGCGGTCTGGTCTGGCGGCTCTTTCATCTATGTCCCGCCGGGGGTGCATGTCGACATGCCACTCCAGGCTTATTTCCGCATCAACACCAAGAACATGGGCCAGTTCGAGCGGACATTGATTATCGCGGATGAAGGCTCATTCGTCCACTATGTCGAGGGGTGCACCGCCCCGACCTATACCACGGATTCGCTGCACAGCGCAGTTGTCGAGATCATCATCCTCAAGGGCGCCCGCGTGCGCTATACAACCATCCAGAATTGGTCGACCAATGTCTATAACCTGGTCACCAAGCGCGCCGTCGCCCGCGAGGACGCGACCATGGAGTGGGTCGACGCCAACCTGGGCAGCAAGCTGACGATGAAGTACCCGAGCATTTATTTGATGGGCAAGGGCGCACACGGCGAAGTCCTCTCAGTCGCCTTTGCGGGCAAGGGCCAGCACCAGGACGCCGGCGGCAAGGCCGTGCATGCCGCGCCGCATACCTCTTCCCAGATCGTCAGCAAGTCGATCAGCAAGGACGGCGGGCGCACATCGTATCGCGGCCTGCTCAAGGTCTATCCGGGCTGCGAGGGGGTCAAGGCGAACGTTCGCTGCGACGCGCTCCTGCTCGACGAACAGTCCCGCTCGGACACCTACCCTTATATCGAGGTGGACGAAGACAATGTGACCATCGGCCACGAGGCATCGGTAAGCAAGATTGGCGAAGAGCAACTCTTTTACCTGATGTCACGCGGTCTGAACGAAGCCGAGGCGTCCAGTATGGTTGTCAGCGGCTTTATCGAGCCTATCGTCAAAGAGCTGCCGATGGAATTCGCGGTCGAGATGAACCGCCTCATCCAACTCCAGATGGAAGGCTCCGTGGGCTAGGGAATTCACTGCGCTTTAAAACACAACGCTCTCCCGTACCCGCGAGAGAGCGTTATGATTGTACCAATGCCGCCTTGACCCGTTTCCTGGCCTCGTTAAAGTACTCGGGATCAATCTCGAACCCGACGAAATCGACGCCAAGACGGAGGGCCGAGATGGCGACCGGCGCAAGCCCCATGAACGGATCAAGCACACGCCGGGTGTGCTTGACACCGTGTAAACGAATGCACATTTCGGCCAACTTGATCGGGAAGGTCGCGGGGTGGGGGCGCTGATCCTTCCGGTTGCGAATTGTCTCATAGGGGATGAACCAGGTATTGCCCCGGCAGCGCAGGTCGTGGCGCGCCGAGTCCCAGCGCCCAACGTTCGACTTGTCCTGATAGGGAACGCCAATCGCCAGCCGGTCGAGTGGCACATCACCCTGCGCGGTCAGGTGAAAGATATACTCGTGGCAATCATTCACAAAGCGCGGGCTGTTGATCGGTTTGTAATGGCCGACGGAAATATCGCCCGTGATATTCGGATAGTTGCCCACGTCCTCTTTCTCGATAGCGATGGACTTGATCCAGTGAATGACATTCTGGAGCACGAAATGCTTTTGCACCCGCTCCAGCACCTGAAAGGGAACGAGGGGATCGGTTGGCTTGCTCCCGATGTTGAGAAAGAGCGAGCCCTGCCCTGCCAGCACGCCGGCGACGGCGCCCGCCCACTCGTCAATCCAGTCCAGGTAACTGGAACGGGAGACTTTATCGTCATAGCGCCCATATTCGATACCGAGGTTATATGGCGGCGAAGTCACTACGACATCGACCGCCCCTGGCTCTAGCCGGCGCGGCATTCCGGCGATACAATCCTGGTGATACAGGGCGAGCGTTGAATTCGCTCCCTGGTAGATATAACTCGTTCTAGCCATCGTCATTCCGTAAAAGCATTCTATCATTTGATTTACAGACTAGCAATAATTGCAATTTCATGGAGGCAATGGACTCGTGGATGTAAATACTCGAACGCAGGCCGCTTTAGACAAACAGAGCATCCAGGCGCTCTCCCGCATCAAGGGCGAGCCCGAGTGGCTGCGCGCCCTGCGGCTCGACGCGTGGCATATTTATGAAGAGACGCCAATCCCTGCTGCAAACGACGAACTCTGGCGACGGACGAGTCTCAAGGATTTGCAGCTCGACAAGGTTATTCCTTACTCGGACGCCCCGCAGGCAAACTGGTCGCTTCAGGCGCTCCCGGCAGAATACCAGGCCCTGCTCGCCCGCTCCAACGGCGGCGGCATCGTCGTCCAGCACAATTCACACAACGGCTACTTTCAACTCTCGGAAGAACTGGCCAAACAAGGCGTTATTTTCTGCGACCTGGATACCGCGATTCGTGAGCACGGCGACCTCGTTCGCCAGCATCTGATGACGCGCGCGGTGACGATCACCGAGAACCGCTATGCCCGGCACGTCAACGCACAGGGCGTGAGCGAGCACCGGGGCTATGGCGACACGATCGGCGATCTGAAATTTGCCACCCTCCACGGCGCATTCCTGAGCGGCGGCGTCTTCCTCTATGTTCCGCGCAACGTCGTCATCGACGCGCCCCTGCACGCGCTGACCTATTTCGACGCCCCGAACATTGCCGCTTTTACCCACTCGCTCATCATTCTCGAGCCCGGCGCATCCGTGAAATTGATCGAGGACTATGCCTCCGCGGCCAACGAACCCCAGCGTTTTTCCAGCCGCGCCGTCGAACTGATTCTAAAACCGGGATCGAGCCTGCAATATTTCAACCTGCAGGACTGGGCGCAAAACGTCTGGGATTTTTCGTCGCAGACCGCCCTACTGGACCGCGACAGCTCACTCACCTGGCTCACCGGCACGCTTGGCAGCGCCGTCACGAAAGCGTTCCTCGACACCCGCCTGGAAGGTCCGGGCGCCAATGCAGCGCTCCTCGGCTTTTTCTTTGGCGAAGGGGAGCAGCATTTCGACCAGCATACGTTCCAGAATCACATCTCAGATCATGCAACGAGCGATCTGCTCTACAAGGGAGCGCTCAAGGACAAGGGGTATTCCGTCTTTCGCGGTCTGATTCGCGTCAACCCGAACGCCCAACGCTCAGACGCCTATCAGCAAAATCGCAACCTCTTGCTCTCGCAGCATTCGCACGCCGATTCGATCCCCGAATTGGAGATCGAGGCGAACGACGTTCGCTGCACCCACGGCGCAACGGTCGGACCGATCGATGCAGACCAGGTCTTTTACCTGATGGCGCGCGGGATCGAGCGCGCCGAGGCTGAGCAGTTGATTGTGGAAGGATTCTTTGATCCGCTCTTGCAAAAGATTCCGCTCGAAGCTGTGCGAGACCGGCTCTCGGATGTCATCCAGCACAAGATTACAGGCTAGATCGAAACCAGGTTTCCAATGGGAACCTGGTTTCTCACATGAGCGCGATCATAGGAATTTCGTTAAAGGGAGGAAAATTATGGCAACTGAATATGTGCACCCTCAGGTGCTGGTCGAAACCGACTGGGTCGCCGAGCACCTGCAAGATTCCAACATCCGGATTGTCGAATCCGACGAGGACATTTTACTTTACGAGGTCGGCCACGTGCCCGGCGCCGTCAAAGTAGACTGGCACGCCGACCTGCAAGACCCGATCCAACGCGACTATATCGACCAGGCGCGGTTCGAGCAGCTCATGTCCCGTCTCGGCATTGGCAACAACACGACCGTCGTTTTTTACGGCGACAAGAGCAACTGGTGGGCGACTTACGCACTGTGGGCGTTCAAGCTCTTTGGGCATGACAAGACAGTCGTCATGAACGGCGGCCGCCAGAAATGGCTCGAAGAGGGCCGCCCGCTGAGCAAAGAGACGCCGCACTATCCGGCTACTCAATACAAGGCCCAGAAACGCAACGACCAGGCTATCCGCGCTTTTCGCAATGATGTGCTCAAGCAGATCGAAAAGGGGCTGCCGCTCGTAGACGTGCGGTCACCGCAGGAATATTCGGGCGAACTGCTTCACATGCCAGGCTATCCGCAAGAGGGCTCGCTGCGCGGCGGCCACATTCCGGGGGCCAAAAGTATTCCCTGGGCCAAGGCGGCGCGTGAAAACGGCACCTTCAAGTCAGCCGACGAGCTCAAGCAGCTTTACGAGTCGCAGGGCATTACCCCGGACAAGGACATTATCGCCTACTGCCGCATCGGCGAGCGGTCCAGTCATACCTGGTTCGTGCTCACCTACCTGCTCGGCTATCCCCAGGTTCGCAACTATGACGGCTCGTGGACCGAGTGGGGCAATTTGGTGGGTGCGCCAATCGAAAAATAGCAGGCCGCCGGTCACAGGTCGCAGGTCGCAATCGGCTTGCTGCTTGTGGCCTGTGGCTTGTGTGACATGAAACCTGATGGACCGACGCGAATATATCGAATTCATCATGGATCATTTCAACAACCCCCGCGACAAGGGCAAGTTGGACGATCCGGATATCCTGGTGAATGGCGGCAATCCCGGCTGCGGCGACGTCGTCACCCTCTATGTCAAAATGGACGAGAAGGACCGGATCGCCGACGTGAAATGGGACGGCCAAGGTTGCACCATTAGCATGGCAGCCGCCTCCCTGTTGATGGAAAAGGTCCAGGGTAAGACGCTGCAAGAAATCGAAGCCATGGACTATGGCGAGATAATTGACGAACTGGGCCGGGAGGTGGTACAATCGCGGTTGCGCTGCGCCACGCTCGCCATGGATACACTCAAGGGCGGCGCACGTGAGTATCCGACCCGCAAGGCGCTGGGCCAAAAACTGGTTCAGCCCATAGTATTGGGCCATACACTGAAAACCGACTAACCCGATTCCTTTGGTCCTTTCCTTTGCCGGGCACGAGTTCCCGATCATTGGAAGGGAAGAGGGAATAGGAAGGGGATCTCGAGGAATCACATGAGCTTTATATCTTCGCTTTTCAAGCAAGGATCACAGGGTGAGGAACGGAAGACGGAGTTGGTGATGGACGAACAGAAATCGGAAACCCAGGTGCAGAACCCGAGCACGACCGAGACGCTGGTAAGCGCCGCGCCTCAAGCCACCGCCCCGATGGAGACATCCCCTGTGCAGCCGGCAGCCAGTGGAGCAACCACAACACCCAGCGCGGCTCAACCCGACGACGGCCCAGACAGTGAGCACCAGAGCATGCCCATCGTCGAACCGGGCAGCGTTGAAGAACAGATGAAGGGCGCTTTACGCCAAATCTACGATCCCGAGATCGGCCTCGAAGTCATCCAGCTCGGCCTGATCCGCGAAATTAACCTGAAATCCGACCCGGCCGAAGTCAAGATGATGCTCACGACGCCGTTCTGCCCTTATGGCGGATGGCTCATCCAACAGATCAAGGATGTGAGCGAAAGCATCGCGGGCAAGCCGATCAAGGTTATCGTCCTGCCTGACCTCTGGGACCCCAACCTCATGGAGGACCCCGGCCTGTTGATGGGCTGGTAGACCGGTCACGAGTCACAAGTGGCAAGTCGCACAATACCTGCCACCTGTGACTCGCGATTTGGAACCTGCAACTATGACCATTACAGCCCAACCGGCCACCGGGCTGAACGTCTCGGCGATTCGAGAGGATTTCCCCATCCTCCAACGGATGGTGCATGGCAAACCGCTAATCTATCTCGATTCGACGGCGACCTCGCAAAAGCCCGAGGTCGTGATCCAGGCGCTCGACGAATATTATCGCAAATACAACGCCAACATTCATCGCGGCATTTATTCCATCGCCGAAGAGGCAACCGCCCGCTATGAAGAGGCGCGCCAAAAGATTCAAAAATTCATCAACGCGAAATCGTGGCGTGAGATCATTTACACGCGCAACACGACCGAGTCGCTGAACCTTGTCGCTTATGCCTGGGGGCGCGTCAATATCCACGCAGGGGACGAGATCGTGACGACGGTCTTGGAGCACCACTCGAACCTGGTGCCCTGGCAGTTGCTCGCCGCCGAAAAGGGCGCCACCCTCAAGCACATCCCTGTCGATCAGCAAGGTTATTTGCGACTCGACCGGCTCGACTCGCTCATCACCGAGAAAACGAAACTTGTCGCCGTCACCATGATGTCGAACGTCGCGGGAACCATTACGCCGTTAAAGCAGATCATCGACCGGGCGCACAGTGTCGGCGCAATTGTAGTCGTGGACGCCGCGCAGGGTGTGCCCCATCTGAAAACCGACGTTCGCGCGCTCGACGCCGATTTCCTCGCCTTTAGCGGGCACAAGATGCTCGGCCCCTTTATTGGCGTCCTGTACGGGAAAAAGGCGCTCCTCGAAGCCATGCCCCCCTTTATCAGCGGCGGGGATATGATCCGCGAGGTGCACCTGATGGAATCGACCTGGAACGACCTGCCGTACAAGTTCGAGGCGGGCACCCCCTCGGTCGCTGAAGCGATCGGCCTGGGCGTCGCCGTCGATTATTTGAACGCGCTCGGAATGGAGAACGTTCGCGCGCACGAAAAGCAGATCACCGCCTATGCGCTCGAACGGCTCAACACCATCCCCGGCATTCGCATCGTCGGCCCGCAGAACGTCGAGGACCGGGGCGGCGTCATCTCGTTTGACCTGCCCGGAGTCCACCCGCACGACATTGCAGCGATTCTCGACACGGAGGGAATCTGCGTCCGCGCCGGCTATCACTGCGCAATGCCGCTGCACGAAGAGTTTGGACTCGCCGCCACCGCCCGCGCGAGCTTTTATGTCTATAGTAGTCCGGAGGAGGTCGACAAGCTCGTCGCGACCCTCCACAAGGTACAAGCCGTCTTTAAATAAAACAGATACCCATCACACATATTGACCATGGACGATTTGTATAGAGAACAGATCATCGACCACTATCAGCACCCACACAATCACGGCACGCTCGAACAGCCGGATATCTCTTTTGAGGACAGCAATCCCCTCTGCGGCGACAAGATTCGGATCGACATGAAGGTTGTGAATGGCATTGTTCAAGACATCCGGTTCTCGGGGCGCGGCTGCGCGATCAGCCAGGCCGCCGCCTCCATGCTCACCGACGAGATCAAGGGCAAGCCCCTCGACGAGATCAAGCGCCTCGACAAGCAAACGATCCTCGATCTGATCGGCATCCCCCTTGGCCCCACACGCCTCAAATGCGCGCTCCTGAGTCTCAAAGTCGTCAAGGGCGGCGCGTACGGCATGCACGAGTGGCCCGGAGAGGAAGAGGAATAGACGGGAATGGACAAGACGCTAAACTATACCCCGGTGGCACGCACCGGCGACATCAAGAACGGCCAGGTCAAGCAGTATGCGTTCGGCAGCCACCGCATCGTCCTCGCCAATGTCGAGGACACCTATTTCGCCACACAGGACCTCTGCACACATGACGGTGGCCCGCTCGGCGAAGGCGAAGTGTTTGACCACGAGATCGAATGCCCACGCCACGGCGCCCGTTTTGACCTACGCACCGGCGAGGTGATCGCCCTCCCCGCCATGTTCCCCATCAAGACCTTTCCCGTCAAGGTTGAGGGCGACCTGATCCAGGTCGCCCTCGATTAGAAACAACGCACCAACAAGCCCGGCTATCCACGCGCAAGACAGGGGCTCACCGCGATAGCGTGCGGACATAGGCGACGACCTGCCAGCGCTCGTCGACGCTCAGTTGATATTTCCAAGCCGGCATGATCGACCCCTGCGAGCGATAGGGCTCGACACGTCCCCCTTCACTCACCCGCCAGAAGAGGTATTGCGGAGAGAGCGCCGACATTTTTGCGCGGTCGGTCAGGTTGGCCGGCGGCGGTCCAAACGCGGGCCTGGCCACGCCCTGGCCATCGCCGCGCGAGCCGTGGCACTCGGCGCAGTTCGTCATAAAGATCGCCTGCCCATCCGTGATGGTCTGTGGGGAGTCGAGCGTGCTCGGGACGCTGATGCTCGCGTATTCGTTGGGCATTGTGCTCGGGTTATAGGTCCAACAGGCAGCCAGCGAAACCGCGAGCGTGATGAGCCAAAAGATGAGGCGTTTCATGATGAGAACGCGCCGCCGCGCCCTTAATGCCGGATGCCCTCCAACCGTTTCAAGAAATCGGCGTGAATAAACTTGAAACCGGTAAAGATACTGGAGAGTAACCCATTCCCCTCCTCCGCGTCCACCAGAAATGCGCTATAGACGTGGTGCAGCGCAAAGGCGATCAACAACCACATGATCAGGTGGTGGACCAGCCGGAGCGTCTGGTTACTGATCAGCACAAATACCCAATTCGTCAGCCCGTGCCACAGGCCGTTTGGATCGGCCTGGCCGAGCAGCGCCAGTCCGGTAAAGGTCTGGAGGAAATAGAGTATCACGATCACGGCATAGGTCAACCCTGCCAGCGCGTTATGTCCCACCACTTCCGGCGGCTCGCGGCGCAGAAAGAAATAGTACTTGACCGCATTGAGCAGGTATTTGCGGCCATCGGGCGTCAGGAACGGGAACAGGCCGCGCCAGCTCGCCCACTCATTGCCGGCCACCGCCCAATAGGTTCGGAGCAGCAGGCTGGCGATGAACACGAACGCAACTACAAAATGAACATACCGCACAATCCCCATAAAATAGGGACCATACCACTCGCGGCTGCTCGCTTGGATCCACGGATTGCCGATGTAATAACCGGTGAACGAGAGCACGATGATCGCGGCGACGTTGACCCAGTGCGTGAGCCGTACCGGAATCTCCCAAACGTATACACGTTGAAGCATAAGGTCCTCCGCTGATGACCCTGGGAGGGCAGGCATCAAGCACTGCCCCTACGGAATCACACGACTCGATCCTCCCTGACCGCACTCCCTCCGCTGCCACCGCAGCCAGAGGGAGTGGGGGGGGCGAGAGGATGTCAGGGATTGGGAGCTAGACGATCTTGACGCTCGTGATTTCGGCGCCGGTCGTATCGATGATGTGGACTGAGCACGCCATGCACGGATCGAATGAGTGAACCGTGCGCAGAACTTCGAGCGGACGCTCGGGGTCGCTCACCGGCGTCCCGACGAGCGCTTCTTCCCACGCGCCGCGCTTGCCGTTCACATCCCGCGGGGAACCGTTCCACGTCGAGGGGACGACGCACTGATAATTGGCGATCGCGCCATCCTTGATTTGGACCCAGTGCCCCAACGCGCCGCGCGGCGCTTCGAGGAATCCAAAACCCTTCGCCTCAGCCGGCCACTTGGAGGGGTCCCACTTGTCGCCGTTGTGAATCTTGTAATCGCCGCGCCGAATGTTCTCGGCCAGATTGTCCACCCAGCTTTCCACCGTCTGGGCAAGCACCAGCGTCTCGACACCGCGCGCCGCCGTCCGCCCAAGCGTGGAAAAGAGCGCTTCCGGACCGACGCCCAGCGTTTTCAACACGAGATTCACGGCGTCCTGCACCGGCTTGACGCCGGACGCATACGCGACCAGCATCCGGGCTAGCGGGCCGACCTCCATCGCGTTGCTGTCGTACCGCGGCGACTTGAGCCAACTGTACTTGGCGCCATCGCTCACCATGGCAGAATCAAACGGCGCCTGTGGGCCCGTATAGTGTGGTTTCGTCTCGCCGCTCCACGGATGGAGGGATGCACTATCGCCGCCGCCATAGTCGTACCACGAGTGCGAGACGTACTCCGCGACCTTTTGATGGTCCATCGGCAGAACCTTGGTCAGATCCTTGTTGAGAATCACACCGCGCGGGAGGAACAAGCCCGTATTATCTGGCGAGGCGGGAAACTCGCCGTATGCGAGGAAATTACCCAGGCCCGCGCCATACCCCGCCCAATCTTTGTAAAAGGGCGCGACCGCGAGCAGGTCGGGAATATAGACCTTTTCGACAAACTCACGCGCCTGCGCCAGCCATTTCTTCATCTGCGCCAACTTGTCGGCATTGATCGCGTTCTGGCTGTTGGGGTCAATCGGTACCGCCATCCCCCCCACCAGGTACGTCTGCAAGTTGGGGTTCTTGGCGCCGAGCAGGGAATGCAGGCGGATAATCTCGCGCTGCCAATCCAAGGCTTCCAGGTAGTGAGCCACCGCCATCAGGTTCGCCTCGGGCGGCAGCTTGTACGCCGGATGTCCCCAATAACCGTTGGCGAACAGCCCCAGTTGTCCCGAATCCACAAATGCCTTGATCCGGTCTTGCACGCTCTTGAAATACGTCTCGGAGGAATTGTGCCAATCGGAGATCGACTGGGCCAGTTTGGCCGTGGCTGCGGGGTCTGCCTTGAGCACGGCCGTAATATCCACCCAATCCAGCGCGTGCAGATGATAGAAATGGATGACGTGATCCTGGATGTACTGCGTCCCCTCAATCAGGTTCCGGATGATCTGCGCGTTCAGCGGAATCGTAATGCCGAGCGCATCCTCGACGGCGCGAACCGAGGTCGCCGCGTGCACTGTCGTGCACACCCCACAGATGCGCTGCGTAAAGGCCCAGGCATCGCGCGGGTCGCGCCCCTTGAGGATCAACTCGATGCCGCGGAACATGGTGCCGGTGCTCCATGCATCCGTCACCTTGCCGCCATCGATCTGGACTTCCAGGCGCAGGTGCCCTTCGATCCGCGTGATCGGATCAATCGCAATTTTTGGCATGGTCTACTCTCCTTTTTCCTTTGGCGCTTGGGCCTGTTCCTGCTCAGCCTGATGCGAGGTAATCGGCTGCCGCTTGGCGCGAATCGCGCTCAGCACGCCGTGCGCGGCAAAGACCGCCGCCACCCCGCCGACCACACCTGCGCCGACCTGATCGGCGCTCGCCTCGACGCCAAAGCCCGCGACATCGGGCAATCGGCGGTAGAACGGCGACATGGTATCCCAGAATGCGACTTCGCTGCAGCCGATGCACCCATGCCCGGAACCGACGGGCCAGCTCACCCCGTCATTCCAGTGCACCGTCGGGCAGTTATGATAGGTCGCCGGGCCTTTGCAGCCCATCTTGTAGAGACACCAGCCGGCGCGATGGTGCTCGTCGCCCCATTCCTCCACGAACTGGCCCGCGTCGAAATGCGCGCGCCGCTCACAATTGTCGTGAATCCGCTTGCCGTAGGCAAAGAGCGGCCGGCCCAACTGGTCCGTGGCAGGCAGCGAGCCAAAGGTGAGATAGTGGACGAGCGAGGCGGTAATGTTGGCTGCATTCGCAGGACAGCCGGGCAGGTTGAGGATGGTGATGCCGGGGACGGCGTCCTTGATCCCAACGGCGCCGGTCGGGTTGGGCGAGGCGGCGGGCAGACCGCCAAAGGAGGCGCACGAACCGATGGCGAGGGTTGCGGCGGCGCTCTTGCACACCTGGGTCGCAATATCGAGCGCGGTGCGACCGCCAATCGTGCAATAGATTCCGTTATCCTTTGTCGGAATCGATCCCTCGACGACGACCAGATACTTGCCCGCATTCCCCGTGACCGTGTCCAGCAGAGATTTTTCCGCGTTCTTGCCGGCGGGGGCCATGATCGTCTCGTGGTAATTGACCGACAGCGTGTTGAGAACAATATCCGCCACCGAGGGGCGGCTGGATCGCAAAAAGGATTCGGTGTTCCCCGCACAGTCCTGAAATTCGAGCCAGACGAGCGCAGGGCGCTGGACCGCCGCGAGCGCCCCGGCAATCCGGTCCGTGTAGCGCATGGGCAGGGCCAGCGTGGCGGCCATGACGCCACAGAACTTGAGAAATTCGCGGCGGGTTACGCCTTTTTGGGCAAGGGTATTCTCCAGGCCGCGCGAGAGATCATTCATTGCTCCCTCCTTGTCGAACCGTGGCGGTTCCGACTCGAACCTGAAAGCCTTCCAGCCGCGGGCGACGCAATCGAATCTAGAGCGCTTTTATACCGCCCAGTATTCCATGCCCAGACACCGACGTCATGACACGATGGGAGGATTTTATCTAGCTTGAAAGGACTAGATTTGGGCTAGTCCTTTCAGACCACAAAGCGAATTCCAGTTTCATTTACGGCATCGTTGTAGGGGCGACGCCTTGTGCTCGCCCACTACAGGGCAACCACAAGGGATTGCCCCTACTCTAATCCCCACGAGCGGAGAACGGCAGTTGCGCGGTGAACGAGTTCGGGGAGGAGGGCTTGCACCTGGGGGCTGAGGTCGAGCCCGAGGCCAAGATCGGCGGGCTGAACCCCGAGCAGGTGCAGGTGCGGCGGGAGCTTGCCGCGGAGGCTGGCCAGCCCAAGCACCTCTTGAAAGGTCACCTGGTGCTGCGACATTTTGATTCCGGAATAGAGGGGAATGTCCTCGCCGGGCAGTTCCACCAGCGTGGCCGGCGGTTGGCCTGCATTGACCGCGTCGAGGAGCAGCAGGTGACTGCTGTCTTCGACCAAAGGGAGCAGGTCAAGCCCGAGGGTGCCGCCGTCGATGAATTCGACGCCAGCCCGGTCGCCCAATGCGGCCTCGACCGCCTTGAGCGCCTGCACGCCCACCCCTTCATCCCGATTCAGCGTATTGCCCAGACCCAGCACGATTTTTCGGTCCATCGTGGCGCTATTCTAACACCCCGTGCAGGTTGCGTCAATGTTCACACCCCTTTGTCATTTCGAACCCGCGGTTGTTGCGGGTGAGAAATCTCGTTTGCGGGATTTCTCATCCCCTGTGCTATAATGCCATTCGACACCGCCGTCATCCCTCTCGCTACACGGAACTGAATGACGACCGGCCCGATGCCTCCATTCGACCTGTGCATGAGGGGAGAGTCCGCAGGTTCAAATTCTAGATGGCGCGTTCGCATCGTGACGGACACCCGTATGGGTGCGAGCAACCGTAATCGACCACCACGATGAGCGCGCGCCACAGGAGTCGATTATGAGCATCAGCACACTCGCCCGCTCGATCGCCAGCTCGCCCACCATGGCCATGAACGAACAAGCGGCCAGGCTGCGCGAAAAAGGCGAATCGGTCATCCACCTGGGCATTGGCGAGCCCAAGAACAAGGCGCCCATTACCGCCATCCTCGCCGCCGCGAGCAAGCTCAACACCGGCGACATTAAATACGTCGCCGCCGACGGCATGGGGTCCCTCAAAAAAGCGATCATTCGCTATACCGAGGAGAACTATGGCAAGCTGGTCGCGCCCGAGAACGTGATCGTCTCGGCCGGCGCCAAACAGGCCCTCTATAACGTCCTCTACACGCTGCTCAACCCGCAGGATGAGGTCATCGTCCTCGCCCCCTACTGGGTCAGCTATCCCGAAATGATCAAAATGAACTATGGCTGCCCGGTCATCGTCAAGCCGCCGGACGAATCCTTCCAGCCGCGGTTCGAGGATGTGGTCGAAGTGGTCACCTCGTCGACCAAGGCGATCATTGTCAACAGCCCCAACAATCCTTCGGGCATCATCTTTTCCGAAGATTTCATCTGCCAGCTCGTCGATTTCTGCGAGAACAAGGGCATCTATGTCATCATGGACGACATTTATCACAAGCTCGTCTTTGATGGCAAGCACGCCGCGCCGGCGTGCCAGTACAGCGAGCGGGACGCCAACACGAGCAAGCTCATCGTCATCAACGGCGTCAGCAAGCTCTATGGCATGACCGGGTTCCGCATCGGCTGGTGCATCGCCCCCAAAGAGCTCGTCGAGATCATGTCCAACGTCCAGTCGCAGACCACCTCCTGCACCTCGCCTTTCCTCCAGGCGGCGGCTGAAGGCGCGCTCACCGGGCTCCAGGGCCCCGTCGAACAACTGCGCCTCACCATCCAGAACAATCGCGACGTCATGATGCAAGAGCTCCACTCATTCACCGGCATCAAGTGCACCCCACCGGACGGCACCTTTTACTGCCTGCCCGATTTCTCCGCCTATAATAAAAACTCGGTCGAGCTCGCCAACTTTTTGCTCAACCAGGCGCGCGTCGTCACCGTCCCCGGCAAGGAATTTGGGATGGAGGGGCACCTGCGCCTCTCGTATGCCGGCACGGTCAAGGACATTACCGAAGGCGTCGCCCGGATGAAGTGGGCGCTGGACCCCAACTCGCCGAATGAAATTTATATTGGCGACAAGAAAATGGTGAGGGACTGGCTATGAACAACTTACTCGATATCAAAACACCCGCGCAGGCCCAGGCCGGCGCGCTCAAGGCCGATTACGGGCTCGTCAACCTCGGACTGACCAACCTGCACCAAGTCTATTGGAACCTGCCGGCCGAGGCGCTCTACGAAGAGATCATCTTCCGCAACGAGGCCAAAACCACCCACCTCGGCGCCGTCGTCGCCAATACCGGCAAGCACACCGCGCGCTCGGCGAATGACAAGTTCATCGTCCGCGAGCCCAACTCGGAAGGGAACGTCTGGTGGGGGCAGTACAACCGCCCGATGGCCCCCTCGAAATTCCACGAGCTCTTTGACCGCGTCCAGGGCTTTTTGCAGGGCCGCGACCTCTTTGTCCAGGATTGCTACGTCGGCGCCGATCCCGATTACCGCATGCCGGTCCGCATCGTCACCGAGCTCGCCTGGCACTCGCTCTTTGCGCGCAACATGTTCATCCTGCCGCACACGCACGAAGAGTATCGCCACCACATCCCGCAGTTCACCGTCCTCGCCATCCCGTCGTTCAAGGCCTTTCCGCAGATCGACGACACGCCGACCGAGACCTTTATCGCGCTCAATTTCGAGCAGCGCCTCTGCATCATCGGCAACACCGCCTATGCGGGCGAGATCAAGAAATCCGTCTTTACCATCATGAACTATCTCATGCCCCTCGAAGGGGTCATGCCGATGCACTCGTCGGCGAACGTGGGCAAGGACGGCGACGTCGCGGTCTTTTTCGGTCTCTCCGGCACCGGCAAGACGACCCTCTCCGCCGACCCGCACCGCGGCCTGATTGGCGACGACGAGCACGGCTGGAGCGACAACGGCGTTTTCAACTTTGAGGGGGGCTGTTATGCCAAGGTCATCAACCTCTCCCCCACCGCCGAGCCGCAGATCTATGCCACCACCAGGCGGTTCGGCACCATCCTGGAGAACGTGGTCTTTGATCCGATCACCCGCCTGATCGACCTGGACGACCCGACCCTGACGGAAAACACCCGCGCCTCCTACCCGCTCGAATATATCGAGAACGCGGTCACCGCCAAGCGCGCGGGGCATCCGAAAAACATCATTCTGCTCACCTGCGATGCCTCGGGCGTCATGCCTCCCATCGCGAAACTCACCCCTGAGCAGGCGATGTACCAGTTCATCTCCGGCTATACCAGCAAGATTGCCGGCACCGAAGTGGGCCTCGGCAAAGAGCCCGAGATCACCTTTAGCACCTGCTTTGGCGGCCCGTTCATGGTCCAGCACCCTTACTGCTATGCGGACCTCCTCCGCAAAAAGATAGAGCGGTATGGCGCCAACTGCTGGCTCGTCAACACCGGCTGGATCGGCGGCCCGTATGGCGTCGGCAAGCGCATCAGCATCGGCCACACCCGCGCCATCCTGAACGCCGCGCTCAACGGCAAGCTCCTCAACGTCGAATACACCACCGACCCGGTCTTTGGCTTCCAGGTCCCGAAAGAGTGCCCCGGCGTCCCGTCGGACGTGCTCGACCCGGCCTCTTCCTGGTCGAGCCGCGAGGCGTACATGCAGCGCTATCGCGAGCTGGCATCCAGGTTTGTGGACAATTTCAAAAAGTTCGAGACGCAGACACCAGATGAAGTCAAGGCCGCAGGGCCGCATATCTGAGCCGAGTAGAGGCTTGACCCACGACTGTAAAGATTGAACCGCGAAGATGACGTGTGAAAATCGTAAAAGCCAATCGTCTGGTTGACGAGTTTCACACGTCACAGCGACGGACACGAAGAGAAGAGGGATGAAAATGCCCGCCCTGGGTTTGACGGGGCGGGCTGCTTACATTCCGGTTACGGACAAAATCTTCGTTTCTCCGTTTCTTCATGTTTGTTGACTCACATTCCAGCTAATGCTAGAATTCGGAGGCGACTGGAAGTAATTGCCATACCAACCGTAAAAGCAAGAAATCAGACCAGCTTTTCCTCGAACAGGAGACCCCAATGTGAGCAATAACCAAGGAATAGGAACAGGATTTGGCATAGAATTCGGACCCAACAAAACTGGCAAAACATACATTTCGGTATTTATGCACCGTGGAACCAACCGTGCGGCATATAAGAATAAGTGGCATCCGAATATATTACCCCCAATGGAGTACGAAATTTTCTGTTCAGCAGATTAGAGCGAATTCCATGTTAATTTATGGCTTGGCGTAGCCGCAGTGAGCGAACCAGGCAGCAATATCTTGGTTCGAGACCGACGCAAAGGCGGCGTCCAGGGCGGCCACCAGCGCGTCGAACGTGC
>JBAVQS010000310.1:0-12337 GCA_049694275.1 Anaerolineae bacterium
GAGTGTTCCTCCTGCTCTGGGCCGGCGTGCCTACCCTCGCCGTTTTTGGACTGAACCTGTTTCGCCCGCTCTTTCTGGAGCGCTATCTCAACGGCATTGCGCCGGTCTATTACCTGTTGTTTGCCTATGGTATTACCCTTCCGGTGCTGCGGGGCGCGAGACGTTTTACCGGAACGTTTTTACAGCGTGGGTTGCAATATGCGCTGGTCGTGGGGCTTGTGGGCATGGCGGCCTGGGCGCTCGGCAACTATTTCTACGATCCCGCCTTTGCCAAGGCACCTGATTGGCGCGGCCTCGCGCGGGCGATCACAGCGGGGCAGCAAAACGGCGACCTGATCGTCCAGAATTTCCCGGAGACCTCGCTCCTTTATTACAAGGGGCGAGACCTGCCGCTCGTTCAATACCCGGAACAGTACCTGCCCGGCGCGGCGACCATTCCCGCGCTCAATAACCTGAACTATGCTTACCAGCGCATCTGGTTCGTCCCCGCCGCTCCCGATTTTTGGGACCCGGATCATTTTGTCGAGGGTTTTTTGGACAAACATGATGACCTGCTATCCGAGCAATCCTTTGGAAGCCTGCATCTGGCGCTGTACAGCACGCCGGGGCAGTTTACCAAAAACATGACGCCATCCGGCGCGCAGGTGGGCCAATTCTTCACCCTGGCCGGGTACCGGCTGGCGCGGCAGGAATCGGGTTGGCATCTGGCCCTCTACTGGCGCGCACGCGAGACGACTAAAAAGAACTATAACGTTTTTGTCTATCTCGTCGGTGCAGGAACGGAACCGCCGCTGCTGACCAAGATTGAGCGGTCTCCCCTCGATGGACTGGCGCCGACGAGCGAATGGAACCGGGGCGAAGTAATTGTAGATAGCTACGACTTGCCCGCCAATCCGGGGGCGACCACCATCCTCGTCGGGATGTACGACCCATCGACTGCACAGCACCTGCCGGTCACCGCGGGCAACGCCGTGGCCGACGATTCGATTCGGATTACGCCATGAACTCTACCGCTGAAACGGGCAAGCCGCCGATTCGACCCATGAACCCCACCGCTGAAACGGGCGAGCCACGGGGTCGTGCCATGAACTCTACCGCCGAAATGGGCGAGCCACCGGTTCGCCCCTACACGCGCTGTGATGTGCTGCTTATCCTGCTCATGGGCGCACTGGTCGCGCTCTTTTTCTGGCGCATCCTGACGCCGAATCCGGCCGACCGCGCCCAGTTCCCGCCGGGCGATTTTACGGACCAGTTCTATGCCTTCCGGTTGGTTGAGGCGCGGGCGTTCGCTTCCGGCTACCTGCCCCTCTGGTCAGAGAGCTATAACAGCGGTCATCCCTTCCTCGCCGATATCCAGTCTGCCGTGTTTTATCCGGTCGGCCTGGCGAATACGCTGCTCAATGTCGCATTCACCGGTCCGAATTTTTCGCTCTTTTCCCTTGAGCTCGAAGCGCTGCTCCATTTCTGGCTGGCGGGGGTTTTCACCTATCTGCTTGCCCGGCGGTTGATTGGTACGCGACCGGGCGCCTTTGCCGCCGGGGTGGTCTTTACCTTTGGCGGCTACCTCACCTCGTACCCGTCCTTGCAACTGGCAATTCTGGAGACAGCGACCTGGCTCCCACTCGCGCTCCTCTGGCTTGATCTCGCTCTCTCCAATCCCAGACGCCGGGGAACGTGTCTGGCAGCGGCGGGATTGACGCTCGGCGTCGCCGCGCTCGCGGGGCATCCACAGACCTTTTTATTTGTTCTGGTGACGTGCACCATATTCTGGCTCTATCGCGTGTTATCGTCCGCTGAATTTTCCTGGCGGCGTTTCGGTTGGGCGGCCGGCGCCTTCCTGCCGGTAGTGGTTGTCGCGCTGGGTCTCGCCGCAGTCCAGTTGATTCCCGCCGTTGAATACCAGCGATTGTCGACGCGCGAATCGCTCTCGTTCCGCGAGGCGGCTGCCGGGTTTCCCACGCTCGACCTGCTCCAATTCGTATTTCCCGGATTCACGAGCGCGTTTGCGTCGCCGCTCTATGTCGGGGTGCTCCCGCTGTGGCTGGCGCTCGTGGCGCTGGTACGCGGGCGACGCGAGCGGACCTTTTGGGGGATGGTCGCGCTGGTCGCGCTCATTCTCTCCTTTGGTTATTACGTCTTTGCCTATGCGGTCCTCTACCAGATTCCCGGCGTCGGACTCTTTCGCCAGCAAGAGCGCCTGGCGTTCGTCGTCAGTTTTGCGCTTGCGCTCCTCGCCGGGTTCGGGCTGCAGGATTTGGTGGACCAGGCTGCGCACCTGCGCGTGGGCTGGGCGCGCCGGTTGTTCCTGCTGCTCCCCGCCGGCGCTGCCGTGTCGTTTGCGCTTCTGGTTGTGTTCTTTGTCGCCGGCGTCCAGCAAGCATCGGGGCGGATCGCATTCCTCGGCGACCGCGCCGGATTGATGCTGCTTCTCTTCGCGCTCGCCAGCGCTGGGGTGGGCATCTATCTCCGCCGTTCGCTCTCGCCCCGTCTGCTCATCCCAGTGGCCATTGCGCTGATACTCTTTGACCTGTGGAGCGTGAACGAACCGGCGAACAAGGCCGCCCCCGGCGAGCGCTATGCGGCGAGCGACGCGATGGATACCCTCCGTGCAGACCCCGACCCGTGGCGGGTGCTGTTCGACGGTCAAACGCTGCCGGGCCACATGGGCATCGGCTACCAGGTCGAGGAGATCGGGGGAATCTCGCCGCTGCGACTCGCCCGCTACGACGATCTGTTGAATCTCAACTCACCGCTGGTGTGGCGCTTGCTCAATGTCAAGTACGTCTATGGCACACGTCCGAACGTCCCGAATGCTGAATTGATCGGGCAGGAGGGCGAACTGCGTCTCTGGCGGCTCAAGGACCCTGCGCCGCGGGCCTGGCTGGTCGGTCGCGCCGAGAGCAATCTGACGGACGAACAGGCGCTGGAAAGGCTGGCGACCGGTTTCGACGAGCGCCACGTGGCCCTGCTCGCCGGGTCCGCCCCCTTTACGCTTTCCGATGCCGCCGCCGCAGGCCAGGCAACGATAACGCTGCATCAATCGGAGCGGATCGTGATTGACGCGAATGCGCCAGCGGACGGTCTCCTGATGGTCAGCGAGAACGATTATCCCGGGTGGGTCGCCCGGGTAGACGGCGTCCCGACCGAAATTCTCCGTGCAGACCTGACGCTGTCCGCCGTGCCGCTCCGCGCCGGTTTGCATCATGTGGAACTGGTCTATGATCCGCTCTCGGTCAAGATCGGCATGTTCGTTTCAGCAGCAGCGTTATTGTTGGCAATTGGAATTTGTGTGTGGCCGCGACGAAGCGTGCAAGCAAGCGCCAGTTAATGCGGCGTCAACCGGCAGGTCAATCAGCAGGCACGGTATCTTTTTCCTGGAGTAGAAAAAATGTTACAAGATGAACGGATTGCATTTATCGGCGCGGGCGTGATGGCCGAAGCGATGATCAAGGGGCTCTTGACCAAGCAGCTCGTGACCGATGAGCAGATCATTGCGGCGGGACCGCGGGCCGTGCGGGGACAGGAGCTCTCCGAGCGCTATCAAATCCCAACCACGACGGACAATGCGAAAGCGGTCCAGGGTGCGACCGTCGTCGTCATCGCCGTCAAGCCTCAGTTCCTGTCACACGTCTATCATCAACTCAAGGGCAAGGTTGAGGCGAACGCGCTCGTCCTCTCTATTGTCGCAGGCGCGCGGCTGGCTGACCTGGATCATGGGCTGGCTCATCCCAACGTCGTCCGTTCCATGCCCAACACCCCGGCCCAGATCGGGCAGGGGATTACGGTATGGACAGCATCGGCGGCGGTGAGCGAGGCGCAGCGGGGACATGCCCGCGTCATCCTTGGCGCGCTGGGCGAAGAGATTTTTGTCGAGGACGAGGACTATCTCGACATGGCCACCGCGCTCTCGGGCACCGGCCCTGCTTATGTCTTTCTCTTTATGGAGGCGATGATCGACGCCGGGGTGCATCTCGGCTTTCCGCGCTATATGGCGGAAAAGTTGGTCTTGCAAACGCTCAAGGGCTCAGCCGAGTATGCGTCGCAGAGCGCGCAGCACATGGCTCGCCTGCGCAATCAGGTGACCTCGCCGGGCGGAACATCCGCCGAAGCGCTCTATTATCTGGAAAAGGCCGGCTTCCGGACCGCCCTCTCGCGCTCGATCTGGGCAGCGTATCAACGCTCCGTCCAGTTGGGCCGGGGCAAAAAGCGCAAGATCGACGAGGATTGATTTCGATCGTCGCGCATTCTCGTTGTCGACGGATTTTCCTATCAATAAGCGCGACTGGCGCACCATCAAGCAAAAAGCAGGCCGACGAGGCCTGCTTTTTGCTTTGGACCCTATCGATTATTTTACGGGCTGCGCGGAATTCGTCCGCGCCTCGCGATACAACTCAATGGCCGCCATGCCGAGGCCGACATAGAGCCAGAAGAGGGTGACCGAGTGGGGAAAGTCGAGGTTAAAGAAATAGTGATCAAAGAGCCCCGCGGTCATCGAGCCGACGAGCGCCGCGCTGACGCCGAGCACAATCGGCGCGTAGAAGGGATCACGCATGAGCCCGCCAAACCAATGGCTTGCCGCTTGCCAGAAATAGGTCCCCATCGCCAGGAGAAAGGCGGCGACGCCGACGATGCCCATCTCTTCCGCCATGAGCAAATAGACGGACGAGACGCCGAGATAGGTGTCAATGTCCGGCGTGCCGAGAAACCCGACGCCAAAGATCGGATAGCGCGAGATGAGCGTGAGCGCATCCTTGTACTCCCCGAGGCGCATCTGGGTGGAGCGGTCGGCGGCCAAAAAGGCATCGATCAAGTACTGGACATAGTTCTGCGTAAAGGGGGCCACGTAAAGGATAATCGCCCCAAGCAGCAAAAGGGGAATCACGCGCCGATACTTGACAAAAGCCAGCACAAGGAGAGCGGCGCAGAGCCCGAGTAGCGCGCCGCGTGACTGGGTCAGGAACAGGCAGAGGACCATGGCGGCAAAGAGCCCGATCATGAGCGGGCGCTTGAGCAACGGGCGCTCGGCAAAGAGTTGCGGGGCAGTGAGCGCAGAGACCAGAATCATCAATCCGCCCAGGACGTTGGGATCGATGGAGGTGGATACCGCGCGCAGTGTTCCTTGCGGATCGTCGTTGACAAAGCGGAGAACCGCCGCGCCGGCCGGGTATTTGAAGACGCGCAAGAGCGACAAAAGGCGAATTGTCAGGTCGTGCGGCAGGATGTAAAAGAGGATGCCGAGCAGCGCCGAGACGCCGCCCGCGAGGATGAGCGCGAGGATGACGCGCTCCAGGCGCTGGCGGGTTCGCACGACGTTGATGACCAGAAAATAGAGGGCGAGCGCAAGCAGCACTTCGGCGAAATGGCGCACGATCTGAATCTGCAACCCCGCGTGCGACATGCCATAGACAAAGGAAAAGATGGCGAGGGTGGTAAAGATGAGCAGCGGGAGGCCGAGCGCGCTGAAAACGAGAGAGTTTTCATCCTGCCGGGTCAAGGCGCGGGCCAGCCACATGACAAAGACGGCCAGCAGCGCCAGGTCGAGCAGGGTCGGGTTGAACCCGAGGTTGATCGGAATCGAGGCAAATGGGAGCAAGACCACGATCCCGATCAACGCGTATAAACCAAACTCGATATTCGAGAGGACCACCAGCCCGGCAACCAGCGCGATGACGGCGGCTGCGGCAATCGCGGGCGAGGTGAACGTGACCAGGGCCGCCAGCGCGAGCGCGATGAGCCCGCCCAGGAGGATGACCAGAAGGAGGCTGAGCCGTTCGCTCGTGGCGACCCGTTGATAAAGATTCAATTGCATCCGGGGGATTATAGCACAGGCGACAAAAAACCTAGTGGCACACGCCGCTGCCTGAATCGACCGATTCCTGTGGGTTGATGGAGATGAACTGCCAGTCATAGCCGGCGGCGTGCAGGGTGAGCTTGAGCACG
The DNA here is from genome assembly GCA_049694275.1 of Anaerolineae bacterium. Taxonomy (GTDB): domain Bacteria; phylum Chloroflexota; class Anaerolineae; order UBA4142; family SHND01; genus JBAVQS01. The sequence continues at coordinate 5,941 of JBAVQS010000310.1, forward strand.
CCCCAGCTCGTATTGTTACGCACTTCACTGTTCGACGCAATCAGCACAGGGGGATAGAGACCGGCGCCGCCGGTCCCGACGACAAACTCGCGGATGCCATGCGCCGGGGCGGGGACGCCATCCGGCTCCTGCAGCGCAAATCGTTCATAGTCATGGTCGTGCCCGTTCAACACCAGCTCGGCGCCGGAATCATAGAGCGCCTGCCAGAGCGGCTGGTAGGCGTTGTTACTGCCGTGCGGGCCAGAGCTAAAGCGGGGCTGGTGCCAGTAGGCGAGCGTGCAGGCGGCGCGGTGTGTTGCCAGGTCCGCGCGCAGCCATTCCTCCTGGGGCGAGCCGGCGTTGACCGGAATCTCGCTGTTGAGCGCAATGAGATGCCATGCCCCGAGATCGAACGAATAATAGCCTTTGCCCGCCGGCCCGGCGGCCACGCCGAAATAACCAAAATAGCCGGCGGCCCCGGTGGTGAGATATTCGTGATTCCCCGGAACTGGGTGGGTACGCGCCTTGACCTGGCCCCACGACGGGTTATAGCAGTTGGCAAAATCGGAGGCGGCGCCGTTGGGATAGGCCTCATCGCCCAGGGCGAGGACTGTGCCCGGGGTATTGAGGAGCAGTTTGGCGGTTGCTGCATCCTGAGGCGTTCCACAAACGGCAATATCACCCGCCGCAAGGACCACCGGGTCGGGAACGACGGTCACGGCAGTCGTCGGCGGAGTGCCTGGACGGATGCGGGTCGCGTTGGGCGCGGGAGTGACCACAAGAGGAGCGCTTGTGCCCACCGCAATCGTCGGGTTCGGTGCAACCGTACCGGGCGGTTCGGTAACAACCTGCGGGCTAGCGCCAGGCGTTTCAGCGGATGGGGTGCAGCTTGCCAAAAGCCCCAGGCCCAATAACCATAGAATGTATACGGTTCCGCGATTCGATTTGAGAATCATCATTCCCTCTGGGCTGTATTATACAACTCCGTTGGGGCAATCCCTCGCGGTTGCCCTCGGGCGGGCACAAGGCCACGCCCCTACAGAATCAGGGTTCGCCAACGGAATCATTATACTCGCCCTCACCCATACGCGTCAGCCCCCCTGTTTTCGCCGGGGCCTCGACCTGTGTTAAGATAACATCGCTGTGAAACGCATCCTGCATTCCCCGCTCCTCGGATGGGTTATCCTGCTGGGAGGATTTGCCCTCCGGCTCTATCATCTTGGCCTTGACAGTCTCTGGTACGACGAGACCGTGAGCGTCGTGCTCGCGCAGAATGACCTGATCGAACTGACCCGCCACACCGCCGCCGACATTCACCCGCCGCTCTATTACTATCTCTTGCACTTTTGGGGCCAGGTTGCCGGTTGGTCCGAGTTTGCCACCGAGTTTTTGTCGCTCTGGTTCGGGGTCTTGCTGATCGCCTGCATCTATCGGGTCACGCGCGATCTGTTCAAAGCTCGCGGCGCGGCCACCCTCCCCCCGCTGGCCGCCCTGCTCGTCGCGTTCTCACCCTACAACGTCTGGTATTCGCAAGAGGTCCGCATGTACACGATCGGGGCGGTGCTCGGCCTCGCTTCGGTCTATTTCCTCTGGCGAATCGTCGTACCGAACCGGAGCGGGAGGTGGGAGTGGCTCGCCTATGTGCTGGTCACCACCGCCGGCATCTATACGCTCTATTATTTCGTCTTTCTCATCGCGTTTGAATATCTCGCCGTCGCCGTTTACTGGGTCTCCCGTCGCCGGTCATCGGTCGCCGGTCTCCCGTATCGGTCCTTGATCGCCTCGCAGTTCGCCATCGCCCTCCTCTATCTCCCCTGGCTGCCCATCGCCTTTCGCCAGGCCACCGATCCCCCCGTTCCGCCCTGGCGCAGTTTCACGCCATTGCTCGATGTATTGCACAGCGCGCTTTCCGCGCTCGTGCTGGGCGAGTCAGTCGATCCGGCGGAGATCGCCCCGATTCTCATCCTGGCGCTCGCGTTCATCGGATACCTTTTCATCCGTCTCTTGTTCAGCCGCAGGGAATCCGCGAGCAGAGAGCGCGCGGGGAATGTCGGAATGGCGGCGGCGCTGGCGGGTTATACGCTGGTCCCGTTGTTGATGATCTATCTCGCATCACTGCACGCGCCGCTCTACCACCCGCGCTATATCTTTACCTATTCGCCCGCGTTCTATATTCTGCTGGCGCTGGCGCTGGATACGTTCGTCCGGGACCTGGCGGGGCCGCGCGTCTGGGTGCGTCTTGCCGCGGCGGCGCTGCTCGTCGGGGCTGCCGCGCTCGCTTTCGGCTATTCGCTCGAGCATTTCTGGAATGATCCCCAGTATGCGGATGATGATCTGCGGGGCGCGGTGCAGCATATTGCCGAGAACTGGCGGCCGGGCGACGTGGTGTTGGTGGACGCGGGCTACGCCTATACGGCGGTGCTGTACTATTATCCCGGTCCGGTGAGCGGCCGGGCGCGCCTGACCACTTTTTCATCTGCGGCCGGCGATGCGCTGCGCGCGCCCTTTTTGCTGCAGACCGGCACGATCGATGGGAGCCCCCGGCTGGGGTGGGGCGACCCGCGCTCCGATTTCTATCCGACGACGGTGGACGAGACGCGGGCCGCGCTGGACCGCGTGTTCCAGTCCTACTCGCGCATCTGGCTGTTGCGCATCTATGATACGGTCACCGATTCGCAGGGGGTCATTCGCCAGTATCTGAGCGCGCACGGGCAGTTGATTGACGATCAGGGATACAGCGGCGGGGCTAACCTGCGCGTGCAGGGTTATTTGACGCAAACGCTCCGATCCCTGCCGCAAGACGCTACGCCGGTGCAGGCGAACCTCGCCGGCCGGGTCGTGCTGCTTGGCGACCGGGGCCTCGCGCCGAATGCGCGCGGCGGCGATAACCTCGATTTGACGCTCTACTGGCAGCCGCTCCAGTCGCTCAATTACAATTACCAGTTATCAGTCCAGGTGCTCGACGCGGGGAACCAGGTTGTCGCGCAGCATGACGAAACACCCCTGGGCGATGCGCTCCCGACCACCCGCTGGAAGGCGGGCGAGATTTATCCCGAGCCAGTGCGTCTCCCCTTGCCGGCCGGGTTACCGGCGGGGCAATACACGGTGATTGCCAAATTGTACCGGCTGGAGAACCTGGAAGTGCTGGGCGCTCCCGTTCAGTTGGGACAATTCGCGGTCGGTCCATAGAAAACGATAACTGTAATCGATTCCGAGGAGGAACAAGATGTCACCTGCATCGCGTGATACGCACGAACCGCCTCCCGCGCACACGATTCTCGCCATGAACTCGGGGGAACGGCCGCGCGAGCGGCTCGAGCAGTTGGGCGCCGGCGCGCTCAGCGATGTCGAGCTGCTGGCGATTATCCTGCGCACCGGCTATCAAGGGGTGAACGTGATTCAACTGGCGCAGCAGTTGCTGGCCGACTGCGGCCGGCTGGGTGGACTGGCGCGCACCCCCGCCACGACCCTCTCCGAGCAAAAGGGGATGGGTAAAGCTAAAGCGGCCGAACTGGCCGCCGCGTTCGAGCTGGGCCGGCGCGCCGTCAATGCCAACCTGGGCGAACAACCGCAGATCAAATCGCCCGAAGATGCCGCACGGCTCTTGAGCGACATGGGCACGCTTGAAAAAGAGGAAATGCGGGTTCTGCTCCTGAATCAAAAGAACCGCGTCTGCAGCATCCGGCGCGTCTATGAAGGCTCGCTTCACACCACCGTCGTGCGCATCGGCGAACTGTTCCGCGATGCCGTGCGTGAGAATGCAGCGGCAATCATCGTGGCGCACAACCACCCGAGCGGCGACCCGACCCCCTCCCCGGAAGATGCAGCGCTGACGCGCGAGATTGTCAAGGCGGGGTTCCTGCTCGACATTACGCTGCTCGATCATCTCGTCATTGGGAGCGCAGGGCGGTTCGTCTCATTAAAAGAGCGCGGGCTGGGGTTTGACAAGAGCTAATAGACGCCTAATGACCTTCCACTCGCCGCAGCACCTGACGCTTTTGCCCGCTCGAATCCGGCTCGCTCACGGCCAGTCCGCTTGGCACCTCAATGTGTAGATCGGAGGAGGCGTCGAAGCGGGCGATGCCCTTTTCCATGACGCAGTCGAGGACATGCCCTCCCTGCGTGCGATCTTGCGAGAGATAGTGGAGGTGATAGCCCGCCACCTCGAATCCCTGGGCATAGTCGGGAAAGCAGAACCCGACCAGCGTGCCGTGGGTGGCGCCCAGGTTAAACTCGGCTTGATGGGCGGTCACCTGGGGCAACGGGGGGTACGGCGGCGTCTGGCGTGGAACGCTGCGGACGCGCATTTGCGCGAACTGCGCGTCCACCCGCACCGCGCAGCACGCGGCCTCTTTCGGCGCCAGCGCATAGAGCCGCGTTTGCAATTCGGCGTACGAGGCGGCGCTCTCGATGGCGTATGTCGAAACCGCCTGAAAGAAAATCACCACGGCGAAGGGGGTGCGTGTGTCGGGTGAGACCGGATCGACGCGGCCATCGCTGCGCGCAACAAAGAATGCGCCGTCGAGGGCGATCATTTCACCGTCCAGTTGCTCCAGAGTGCCAATGCCGAAATCGCCATGCTCATTTAATTCGGCAAAGGTGAGATCGCCGTCGTAAGCGCCGTCGAGCAATGCGTCAATCGTCGAGGCCTGAAAAATCACATGGGGGACGTGTTCGGTATGGTCGAGACCGGCGCGGCGCAGGCGCTCCACATGCAAGGCCTGGATTAAACGTCGGTCAATAATGTCCATCGGTGTCTGAATTCTAGCACCACGTATCTAGCCCGTCAATGCCAATCTCCTTTTATGGTATAGTGGTCCAATCCTAAATGAGATGAGAAGATCAAATGGACGCGTTCACTATTCCCCCTCCGCAGATTGACCCCTTGACGCTGCCGGCGCCGATTTTGACATCCGAGCCCGGCAGCTTTGCGTACAATACCCTCAAGGTGCGCATCCCGGGCATCATCGACGATATCGTCGCCTCCAATTCCTTTCCGCCTGAGGTGACTGCGCGCATCCTGGAGCTGCGGGCCGAAATTGTGGGCGGGCGCATCCGTCCATTGGTTGAAGAGGCGCCGGATGTTGCTTTCTGGAATGCGCTCTCGCGCGAATATCTGGGTCATACCTGGTTGGACGCGCCGTGGTACTGGGCCGAGACCTATTTCTATCGGCGGATGCTCGAGGCGACCGGCTATTTCCAGCCGGGACCGATGCACCGGTTCGATCCCTACCGCGCGAAAAAAGAGGCCGAGCTGGCGCCTCATGTTGCGCCGCGCGCCGTGGCCGCGCTGCTGCGCACGCAGGCATCGGCCGGCCGCCCCGCCGACGGGCGCGAGCAGGCGCAGGCCTTTTTCTATGCTAGCCTGTGGGGCAACCGCATCGACCTGAGCTATAATGTCTCGGCGCAGGTGGGGCGGGGCGAACAGTTGGAAGATGAGCGCGCCTATCTCCTCGTCGACGATGCGGCGCGCGTGTGCGATTTTATCGCCGGGTCCCATCGCCCGCGCCTGGCGCTGATTGCCGATAATGCGGGGACCGAGTTGAGCATGGACCTGGCGCTGATCGATTTCTTGCTGAGCGCACAATGGGTCGATCAGGTGACGCTCCACCTCAAAGCGCAACCCTTTTTTGTTTCCGACGCCATGCCCGCGGATGTCGACGCCGCAGTCGAGGCGCTTGCCGGGGGCGAGGTCGAGGCGCAGGCCCTGGCCGCGCGCCTTCGAGCTGCGGTTGCAGAGGGGCGGCTCGTCCTTTCTACGCACTGGTTTTATACGACCGGTCTCTTTTATTTCCAAATGCCCGCGGACCTCCGCTCTGCGCTGGCGAGCGCCGATTTCGTCATCCTCAAAGGGGATGCGAACTATCGCCGGTTACTGGGAGATGCGCACTGGCCGCCGGCAACGTCCTTTGCGCACGTCACGCGCTATTTCCCGGCGCCGCTCCTGGCGCTGCGAACACTCAAGGCCGAAGAGATTGTCGGTTTACGCGAGGGCGAGGCAGAGGCGTTGAGCCGGGTGGATCCGAATTGGATGGTGAATGGCAAGCGCGGGATCGTGCAGGCGCGGCTCTAGGGAGGGGCGGGATTGCTCCGCAAAGCGGTTCGCAATGACAAACGCAACAGCCCGGTTAATTGCAAACCAGCCAGAGATAAATTATAATCGGCCTGTACGGGAGGGTATGGGATGAAGGTCTATTTCCTGCGGCACGGCCAGGCGAATTGGCCCCACTGGGAAGGGACGGATGACGAGCGACCACTGACGAAAAAGGGCAAGAAAGAGGTGCGGCAGGTGGCGGCCTTTCTTCAAGCGGCAGGGATCAAGCTCAATGTCATTCTGTCCAGTCCTTTGCCGCGCGCCTATCAGACCGCGGAAATAGTCGCCGGCAAGCTGGATCTTGAAGTGACCGAGGAACCGGTA
>JBAVQS010000311.1:0-16196 GCA_049694275.1 Anaerolineae bacterium
CCCACTCGGCAGGCAGCTCGGGCTCATTATAGAGTTGCATGTAAGGGGGCATGCCCACGCGATTGAGGATCTCGATATCGCGGCCCCACCCATTATAGCGTTGAAAGGGGCGCAGGGTCTTGCGCCATACGACCATGATGCCGGCGTCCTTGAATTTGCGCGCTGCCAGTTCCAGATGGTTCTCGTCGGCATAGAGCACAAGAGCCCATTTCAGGTGCAGGTCCTGCATGCGCGCAATTTGTCGGTCGAGCTCATGCTCATCATAGTACCCGGTCGCCACAAAATGGATGCCCAAGCCATTGTCTTCCGGCGGGCGCGGCCAATCCTTGAGCGCCAGCGGCGGCAAATCATCGCGCAGGGGAAGCGGCGGCGCAGGCGTCGGGATGGTTGTGGGAGTTGGGGTCTCTGTCGGCGTTGGAATTTCAGTTGGAGTGGTTGTGCGTGTTGGGAGCGGTGTCTCACGTGCAACGGATGGGATGCTGCAGCCGATGAGCAACAGCATCAGCGCAGGGACGAACAGTTTTTTAGCGTACATGGGCGAATTATAGAGCATTCCCGGATTGGGGCAAGGGAAGCAGTAGACAGGCCCGCAATCGGATTCTGTGCTAATATAAGGTGAGACAACCGCCGGACAAAAAAGAAGAGTCATGAATTTACGGCGGTTCCGACGTTTGAAATCGTACCTGAAGTGGGGGCAATATGTCCAAAGGTCAACTATTAGCCGAAGGAATCTATCAACACTACGCCGATGGCACTGCCATCGGGAGCGAAACATGGCAGATCTCGCAACTCGGCCACGGCGGCATCATCATCGCTTCGCGCGCCGAGTTCCAGCCTGGAACCGCGGCGAACTGGAATTTCACCTGTGAACTGGACCGCACCTGGTCGCCCCTCGCGCTGACGCTCCGCGTCGAACGGGACGGACAGGTCCAGACTTCCACGCAGCAAGTCGAAGGGGAGCGCTGGATTGCCCAGGTTGAGAGCGGTGGGACGAGCCTGACGCATGAGCTTCCCTTTTCCAAACAGCACGAGATCGATTTCGGCTCGCCGCTCTTCAACACAGTTACCCTCTTGCGCACCCGGCTCCAGGTCGGCGCCTCCCGTGACCTCGACGTCGTTTTCATTCCCTCCGATTCTCTCACGCCTACCGCCGATGTGCAAAAGTATGAATGCCTGGCTGAGGAAAGGGGCCAATCCCCGGCAGGTGCATTCCCTGGGTTCAAGTATCGAATGACTCATCCCCAGCGCGAAGGGGCACAGGTGAACGAGTTCTGGGCGGACCGGCACGGCATTATTGTCGACTATCGATCGCGGAATGGAACCCTCTCCGAGTTCAAGCTTGCGCGCTATCGACAGGTGGCCAGGCGCTAGCCCATTCAATAGTCAGCAATTACCATTCTCATGCGTGTTTTTATCACTGGCGCATCTGGTTTACTTGGACGGGCGACGATTCGCCAAATGCGCATGCGCGGTCACGATGTCGCAGGCCTGGTACGCGATCAGGACAGGGCAAGGTTGGTGCTAGAGTTGGGCGCAACCCCGGTCGTCGCCGATATTTTTGATCGAGAGGAAATGCGCCGCGCGGTGGAGGGGTGTGATGTCGTCATGCATCTTGCCACGGCCATCCCGAAAAAAGCCCGGCCTCAGCGAGCGGACTGGCTCCCGAATGACCGGCTGCGCCGCGAAGGGACGCAGAACCTGATCGAGGCCGCGCGCGGAAACAAGCTGCAAGCTTTTATTCTGCAGAGTGTTGCTTTTGTCTATGGCGACCGGCGCGGTGAGTGGATTACCGAAGACGAGTCACCACGCCCGGATGTCACGACGCGGTCGGCGGTTGACGCCGAAACGATGGTCCTCGCCGCGTATGACGACTTTGGCCTGCCGGGCGTCATTCTGCGGGGGGCGACCTTTTACAGCGCCGAGGCGTGGCATACCCGCGCGCTGGTCGATGCGCTCAAAAAGCGCATGTCGCCGATCATTGGGAACGGTGAACAGTACTGGCATTATATCTATGTACAGGATATGGCGAGTGCCTGTGTCCGGGCGGCAGAAACCCCCGCGCCGGGAGAAGTCTTTTTCGTAGCGGACGACTGGCCCTTTCACTCGCGAGACCTGCTTTACTTTCTCGCCGCCCAGTTGCGCGCCGAAGCCCCTTTTCACATGTCCGTCATGCTGGCGAGCCTGTTGGCTGGCCCGACGGCCGAATATCTTTCCCGCTCGGTGCGCTATCGGACCGACAAAATCAAAAAGATGCTGGGATGGACACCGCGCTATCCCACTTACCGGGAAGGGTTCGCCGAGATCTTGCCCGCGTTGGGCGTGCATCCCAAATAAGCAATGGAACAATCTGATCTCCCAGAGCTATTCAAGCGGCTGCGCGAGGCCGCCCAAACGTGGACGACGCCGATCGTATCGGATATGGCGCGCCACGGCGCTGCTCCCTTTGAAATACTGATCGCATCCCTGTTGAGTGCACGGACGCTCGATACGGTCACTGCGGTCGTTGCTCCGCGTCTCTTTGCGCTTGCCCGCACTCCAGAACAGATGATCCGGCTCCACACAACCGAGATCGAAAAGGCGATTCATGGGGTAGCTTTTAGCGAGACCAAATCCAAACAGATCTTGCGGATTGCACACATCCTTCTGGATGAGTATAACGGCCAGGTGCCTGATGACCTCGAGCGACTGGATGCATTGCCGGGGGTTGGGCGCAAGATCGCCAACCTCGTGATTACCGATGCCTTTAACAAGCCCGGCATCTGTGTCGATACCCATGTGCATCGCATCACCAATCGATGGGGTTATATGCACACTAAAACGCCGGACGAGACAGAACTGGCGCTGCGGGAAAAACTGCCCCCTCGCTACTGGCTCGAGATCAATGCTCTATTGGTTGCGCTCGGGCAGAATATCTGCCGTCCAACCACTCCCAATTGTTCCCACTGCCCGGTCTATGAATTCTGCGAACGGGTGGGGGTGAGCAAACAGCGCTAGCGTTTGACAGTCTCGGCGTTTCTCGTATAATTTGGCGCGAGCTGGTATATTGATGATCAGGGTTTATGGAGCAAAGACGCTCTTGATTTTAGGGCGTCAAGCTCCGCGCTTTGCGGTGAGCCAGCGCGCGTCTGTTTTTGGGTAGAGAGCCGCTCGGGGGCTCTCTTTTTATTTCTCTGGAGACAGTTACCGGGAGCAAGGATGAGTCGATCGATTGCTTGTTTGATTGTTTCCTCGCGTGTGATCCCCGATCCGCGCGCCGCCGGGCTGCTCGCGGATGCTCACGCGCTCGGCCTCCACAACCTGGTTCGCCTCGAATGCCACGATCTGTATTTTATTGAAGCAGAGACAAGCCGGGTTGACCTTGAACCGCTTGCCGTTCGCCTGCTCGTCGATCCCATCAGCCAGCAGTACCGGTGGCGCGAGCCCGGTGATGCGCAGCCAGCACAGCAGGTCATTGAAACGGCGCTGCGCCCCGGGGTGACCGATCGCGTGGCTACGGAAATCGTGCGCGCCGCTCGCCTGCTGGGCATCCAGGGCGTCGAGCGCGCTGCCACGGGCCAGCGCTTTGTCCTGCACGGCGCGTGTCCCCTCTCAAACCAGGAACTGGAAACACTTGCCCGCCGGCTGTTTGCCAACCCGGTTATTCAGCGATACGCGCTGGGCGAGATCGAGCCCAGCCTGCCGCACGATGCCGCTCCATCGGACAGGGTCGATATCATTCCCCTCCGCGAGCTGAATGCCGAACAGTTGCTGACCCTCTCAGTCGAGCGCCGCGCCGCGTTGGATCTGGCCGAGATGAGTGCAATCCAAAAGTATTTCGAGCGCGAGGGCCGGGACCCGACCGACATCGAATTCGAGATGATCGCCCAGACATGGAGCGAGCACTGCATCCACAAGACCTTTAGAGCGCAGATCGACGTCGCCGCATCAGCAGCTTGGCCGGCGCAGGCGGAGCGCATCAATGGCTTGCTCCGCACCTTTATCCGCGCCGCGACGGAGCAGATCGCCGCGCCGTGGGTACGGTCGGCATTTGTGGACAATGCGGGAATTATTGACTTTGACGAAGAGTTCGAGATTTCGTTCAAGGTCGAGACGCACAATCACCCATCGGCTATCGAGCCGTTCGGCGGCGCCAACACCGGTATCGGCGGCGTCATTCGCGATATCCTCGGCGTATCGGCCAAGCCGATTGCTGCGACCGATGTGCTCTGCTTTGGCCCTCAGGACCTTGCTTTGGAACAGTTGACCGAGGGCGTGCTCCACCCCCGTCGCATCCGTTCCGGCGTTGTTGCGGGCATTCAAGACTACGGCAACAAAATCGGCATCCCGACGGTGAATGGAGCAATCCTCTATGATCCGGGCTATACCGCCAACCCCCTCGTCTTTTGCGGGTGCGTCGGAATGGCGCCGAAAGGCAAGCATCCGCGCCAACCGCAACCGGGCGACCGGATCATCGTTCTGGGTGGTCGGACCGGTCGAGATGGGTTGCGCGGCGCGACCTTTTCGTCCATGACGATGGATGCGCAGACCGGCGAGGTCGCCGGCGCTTCAGTCCAGATTGGCGACCCGATTACGGAAAAGGGATTGGTCGAAGTCATCGTCCGGGCGCGCGATCAGGGGCTCTATCACGCCATCACCGATTGCGGGGCCGGTGGCCTCTCCTCTGCCGTCGGCGAGATGGCGCGCGAGTGTGGCGCAGCGGTGGACATGGGCCAGGTCCGTTTGAAATACAGTGGACTGTCGCCGTGGGAGATCTGGCTCTCGGAAGCGCAAGAGCGCATGGTGCTGGCCGTGCCTGAGGTTCACCTGCCTGCACTGCAGGCTCTGTGCGACGACTATGATGTCGAACTGACCGATATCGGCGCATTTGCCGCGTCGGGCCGCATCTGCGTGCGTTACGGCGAGCGGACCGTGCTCGATCTCGACGCCGAATTTCTCCACGAGGGAATTCCGCAGCGTCATCTGACCGCGATTCTTCCGCAGAAGGGGTTCGGCCTTGTCGGTAAGGCCGACGGGCGAACGGATGCCAGTGCGGTTCTCCTCGATCTACTCGCCCATCCCAACATTGCCTCCAAGGCGGATATCATCCGGGTGTACGACCATGAAGTGCAAGGGGGGACCATTATCAAGCCGTTGACGGGGGTGATGAACGACGGACCCTCCGATGCGTGTGTGATCAAGCCGCTGGGCACGCGCGGGACGCGCGGGATTGCACTCGCATGCGGCATCAATGCTGAATTCGGCAAATACGACCCCTACCATATGGCGGTGAGCGTGGTCGACGAGGCAATTCGCAATCTGGTCGCGGTCGGCGCCAATCCGGAGCGCATTGCCCTGCTCGATAATTTTTGTTGGGGTAATCCCCTCAATCCCGAAACGCTGGGCACGCTGGTCGAAGCGGCGCGGGGCTGTTATGACGCCGCGCTCTATTATGGGACCCCGTTTATCTCCGGCAAGGATTCGCTCAACAACGAGTATCTCGGCGCCGATGGGCTGCGACATGCCATCCCCCCCACGCTCCTCATCTCGGCGATTGGCCTGGTCGAGGATATTAACCGGGCCGTGACAATGGACCTGAAAGAACCGGGTAACCTGATTTATTTGCTCGGGGCGCGTCGCCTGGAAATGTCGGGCGCACACATCAATCTCATCGACCCGCCGCTCTGTTCGCAAGAGTTTGTGGAGCAGGTCAAGCTGGAAGCTGACTGGCAAGATGGGGAGCACACGGCGACCGTCGCAGGGACTGAGTCAATCTCTGCGGGGGGTGGGGGCTGGAAACGGACGCCAGGGCTGCCGTCCGGCGCGCTCCAGCGCTATCGCGCCTTGCATCAAGCCATGTGCACAGGGCTGGTGCGCGCATGCCATGATGTGAGCGAGGGAGGCGTCGCCGTGGCAATTGCAGAAATGTGCATCGCGGGAAGGCTGGGCGCCACGCTGCAGCTAGAGACCAACGCGGAGGCGAGCCTGTTTAGCGAGGCGAATGGCAGCCTGCTGGTCGAGGTCCGCCCGAATGATGCCCCCGCCTTTGAAAAGCATTTTGAAAGGGATCAAGAGTTCTGGCGGGTAGGCGTCGTGACCGATACCGGTCGCCTGTTGTCGAGTGTTACCAATCCGTCTGCGCACGGGATATCTCTGCCGGTCGACGACCTGGTCCGCGCCTGGAGTGAGAGGGTGAGCCTATGACCTATCCACGCGCGCTGGTTCTGCATGCCACCGGCTCGAACCGCGACCATGAGGCCTCGCTGGCGCTCGAACTGGCCGGTGCTATGCCCGAGGTCGTGCCGCTAAATCAACTCCGCTCCTGCAAAAAACGCTGGAGCGATTACCAGATGCTTGTCATCCCCGGCGGTTTTGCTAATGCCGATGTGTTGGGCGCAGGCAAGCTGCTCGCGCTCGACCTCAATGTCTATTTCGTCGAAGAGGTCAGCGCCTTTGTCGCCGCGGGCAAACCGGTGATCGGCATCTGCAACGGCTTTCAGGCGCTTGTCAAGGCGGGACTGCTGCCCGGCGGGCTGCCCGCCACGCTAACCTTTAACGCCTCGGGTCATTTCGAGTGCCGTTGGGTCACGCTCCGGCCTCAATCGACTCGGTGTATCTGGACGCACGGGATGGCCGAGCCGGTCTATTGCCCCGTTGCGCATGGCGAAGGACGTTTTATGCTGAGCGATCCGGCGCAGGCGGCCGAGTTGCAGGCGCACGACCAGGTCGCTCTAGTCTATGCGCACCGCGATGGGAAGCCGGCGGGTGATGATTATCCGGATAATCCCAATGGCTCGCTCGCCGGCATTGCCGGTGTGTGTAATTCCCAGGGCAATGTGCTGGGCCTGATGCCGCACCCCGAAGACTATATCTATACCTATCAGCATCCGCGTCATACCCGGGGGGAAAGTGCAGGTTCCGGCCTCGCGCTCTTTAGCAACGGCGTTCAGTACGCAGCCCAGTTGTAGAAAGGAATCGCAATGAATCCACACATCCAATCTCTCCTCCCCCTCGCCCTCGACGAAACCAATCTGCCCTTGTCAGGAAAACAGTCGGGCAAGGTGCGTGACGGATATCCGTTGCCCGGTCATCGTCGCCTGCTGGTGACGACTGACCGGCTCTCTGCCTTTGATCGCAACCTCGCGTGTGTCCCTTTCAAGGGGCAGGTGCTCAACCAGCTTGCCGCCTGGTGGTTTGACCAGACCGGCGACGTGATTCCCAATCACAAGCTCGGCGTGCCCGACCCGAACGCCCTTGTCGCCGTCGAAGCCGAGCCCTTTCCGGTCGAAGTCATTGTGCGCGGCTATATCACCGGCGTAACCTCGACCGCGCTCTGGTATCGTTATTCGCTCGGCGAGCGCGAGATTTACGGGTATCATTTTCCTGAAGGACTACGCAAGAACGGAGCGTTGCCCGAACCGCTGATTACGCCCACGACCAAAGGGGGGCTCACCGGGCACGACGAGCGCCTGACCTGCGCCGAGGTGGTGGAAAAGGGATACCTAGATGCACAGACATGGGACCAGGTGCAATCCGCCGCCCTTGCGATTTTCAAGCGGGGTCAGGAGATTGCACAGCGCGCCGGGCTCATCCTGGTCGACACCAAATACGAGTTTGGCCGCGCTCCGGACGGCCGCGTGCTACTGATTGACGAGGTACATACCCCCGATTCGTCACGCTTTTGGAAAGCGGACTCGTATGCCGGGCGGTTTGCCTCCGGGCAAGAGCCCGAGAACTTTGACAAGGAATTTGTTCGCCTCGCCTATGCCGAGCAGGGTTATCGGGGGGATGGCCCGGTCCCGGCAATGCCGGACGCGCTCTGGGTCGGGGCGAGCGAGCGCTATATCCGGATTTATGAAATGCTGACTGGACAAGCATTTGCGCCGGGCGAATATCCGGTCGAGCCGCGCTTGCGGCGCAACCTGCGCGCCGCGGGATTATTCGATTCAGTTGAGGGATGAGAGATGGCTGAACCCAACGTCATTATTCTAATGGGGTCCAAGGCGGACGAGGCGCACTGCCAAAAGATTGCCCAGGCGGCGCGTGAACTTGGACTCACGCCTGTCCTCCGCGTTGCCTCGGCGCACAAGACACCCGAACATGCGCTGGCAGTGCTGCACGAGTATGAGGCGCGGCCTTACGCCCGGGTCTATATTGCGGTGGCGGGAAGGAGCAATGCGCTCTCCGGGTTTGTCGACGGCGCGGTGACGGCGCCGGTGATCGCCTGCCCGCCGTCGAGCGAATCCTTTGGCGGCGCAGATGTCTTTTCTTCGCTCCGCATGCCCTCAGGGATTGCGCCGGCAGTGGTGCTCGATCCAGGCAATGCCGCGCTGCTCGCGGCCAAGATCCTGGCATTGAACGATCCCGAAGCGCGCGCCCGCGTGGTCGAGTTTCAGAAACGCCAGGCAGACAAGATCAAGCAGGATGATGACACGTTGAAAGGAGGCGCTTGATGGGTGACCAACCCCACGACGAATGCGGCATTGTCGGCATCTATGCGCCTGACGAGGATGTGGCGCGCATGGCGTTCTTTGGCCTGTTCGCTCTGCAGCATCGCGGCCAGGAAGCGGCCGGCATCGCCGTATCGGATGGCGTGACGGCGCACCTGCACAAGGATGTCGGCCTCGTTTCGCAGGTATTCAATCCGCACAACCTGGCCACGCTTACCGGTCATTATGCCATCGGCCATACCCGCTATTCGACCACCGGCTCATCGCACAGCCGCAATGCGCAGCCGTTCCTCATCGAGACGCGGCACGGCTCCCTCGCGGTCGCACACAACGGCAACCTGGTGAACGCTGGCGAGCTGCGCAACGAACTGCTGCAACGTGGGGTGGGCCTTTCCTCCTCTTCGGACAGCGAGGTGATGACGATGATGCTCGCCGGCGCGGCGGGCGATACCTGGGAGGAACGGATACAGAACACCATGTCCAGGTGGCGAGGGGCCTATTCCGTGGTCATTCTCGTTCGGGATGGGGTCTATGCACTCCGCGACCCATGGGGTTTTCGGCCGCTCAGCATCGGTCGCCTACCGAATGGGGGGCATGCCGCCGCGTCGGAATCGGGCGCGCTGCGGACGCTCGCCTGCACAGCAATCCGGGAGGTCAAACCGGGGGAGATTGTGACCCTCGGTCGCAAAAACCTCCACACCCGGCAGGGGGTACCGCCGGTCCCGCACTTGGCGCGCTGCATCTTTGAGCACATCTATTTCTCCCGTCCCGACAGCTTCTGGGATGGCATGACTGTGCATCGCGTCCGCCAACGCCTGGGCGAAGAGTTGGCTGCCGAGGCCCCAGCGGACGCGGATGTGGTGGTTCCCGTGCCCGATTCCTCCGTGCCCGCGGCAATCGGGTATTCCCGCGCCTCGCGCATCCCTTACAACGAGGGCTTTACCAAGAACCGTTACATCGCACGCACCTTTATCCAGCCGACCGACTCCCTCCGCAAACAGGGGGTCGCACTCAAGTTTAACGCCCTCGAAGAAAACCTGCGCGGGCAGCGGGTCGTGATGCTGGACGACAGCATTGTTCGCGGCAATACTGCCGGCCCGCTCATCAAGCTGCTGCGCGATGCCGGCGCCCGCGAAGTGCACGTTCGCATCACCTGTCCCCCGATTGCCCATCCCTGTTTCATGGGCGTCGACATGGGAACCTATGAAGAGTTGATTGCGCATCAGAACACCATCGACGAAATCCGCGATCACATCGACGCCGATTCACTCCAGTTCCTCTCCCTTGATGGAATGATGCGCGCGATTGGACGGCGGGACGGCTATTGCCATGCCTGCTTTACCGGCGTCTATCCCATCGACATTGACACGAGCCACACCAAGACCGGATTCGAAAAAACCATCCAATGAATATACTGATTATGGGATCGGGCGGCAGGGAGCATGCGCTCGCATGGAAGGTCGCACAATCGGCCCGGTGTGAACGGCTCTATGTCGCGCCGGGGAATGCCGGAACAGCCCTCCTGGCCAAGAATGTGAACCTGCCGCAAGATGGCACGGCCATCGCCCGGTTTGCACTCGACAAGCAGATTGACCTTGTCCTCATTGGCCCCGAAGGGCCGCTCGCCGCCGGGCTGGCCGACGAGCTACAGGCGGAAGGCATTCGCGTGTTCGGCCCCTCGCGCGCTGCCGCGGCCATTGAAGCCTCCAAGAGCTTTTCCAAAGCGTTCATGGAGCGACATCACATCCCCACCGCGCGCTATGCGACCTTTACCCATTTTGAATTGGCTCTCCGGCATCTCTTGCAAGTGGATTACCCGATTGTCATCAAGGCATCCGGTCTCGCCGCGGGCAAAGGAGTAATTCTGCCGGATTGCGCCGATGACGCCGAAAAGGCTCTGCGGTCTATCATGATCGACCGCGAATTTGGCGCGGCGGGGGATGAGGTGGTCATCGAAGAGCGGTTGGAAGGAGAGGAGGTATCGGTTCTCGCTTTTACCGATGGCGTCACGGTCAAGCCGCTTCCGCCCGCCCAGGACCACAAGCGCCTGTTGGATGGCGACGAGGGACTCAACACCGGTGGCATGGGCGCGTATGCACCGGCCCCCGCCTGTCCTCCCGATCTGGTTCAGGAGATTGTCGCGACAGTCCTGCAGCCGGCGGTTGATGGTCTGCGCACCGAAGCCAAGCCCTTCGTCGGCGTCCTCTATGCCGGGATGATGCTCACGGCGCAGGGCCCGCGTGTCCTTGAATTCAACTGTCGCTTGGGCGACCCCGAAACGCAGGCCCTGCTCCCGCTGCTCGAATCTGACCTGCTCGACATTGCGCTGGCCTGCACCGAGGGCCGCCTGGCCGATGTGGACATTCGCTGGCGCAGCGGCGCGGCGGCATGCGTCGTCCTCGCCGCGCCAGGCTATCCGGACCAATATCCATCGGGGCTAGAGATCAATGGGCTTGACCTATCAGTAGCGACGGATCGCGTCGACGAGGGGATCGTAGTTTTTCATGCTGGCACCCGGCAGGACCAGGGCCGGATTTTCACTGCAGGCGGCCGAGTGCTCGGGGTCACCGGCTGGGGCGCAGACCTGACCCATGCGCTGGATCGAGCCTACACCGCGATAAACCACATACAGTTTGAGGGAATGCAGTATCGACGAGATATTGGGGAGAAGGGTCTCAAACGGATTGCTCCGCGTAGCGGCCCAGCCCGTCCTGTGGACAATCCGTTTGTGGCCTATTCTTCCGCCGGTGTGGATATCGACGCCGGGAACCGCGCCGTGGCATTGATGACGGATGCAGTGCGCTCGACGTACGGGCCGGAGGTCATCGCCGGCATTGGGGCGTTTGGCGGCATGTTCGATGTGTCCGCACTCAAAGGGATGGAGCATCCGGTGCTCGTCGCCTCTACGGATGGAGTGGGGACCAAGGTGCGGCTGGCTGCACAGGTGGGACGGTACGAGAGTATCGGCCGCGACATTGTCAATCACTGTATCGACGACATTCTCGTGCAGGGCGCCCGTCCCCTCTTTTTCCTGGATTACTGCGCCAGCTCGAAACTTGTGCCTGAACAGGTCTCCGCGCTGGTTCGCGGCATGGCCGGGGCTTGCCGTGAAGCAGGATGTGCGCTGCTGGGCGGCGAGACTGCGGAGATGCCGGGGGTCTATGCCACCGGCGAGTTTGATGTGGTCGGGACCATCGTCGGCCTCGTCGAGCGTAACCGGCGCTTGCCGCGCGAACTACATGCCGGCGACATCCTGATTGGCCTGCGCTCGTCTGGCCCGCATACGAACGGCTATTCGCTCATCCGCAAGGTTTTCGCGGACGTACCCCTCGACACGGTTCTTCCAGCGTTGGGCGCGCCTCTGGCCGATTACCTGCTTGCTCCCCATCGGTCCTACCTGTCGTTCTTGTCTTCTGCAAAAGGCCCTGTGCATCCTGGCATCTCTGCGCTTGTCCATATCACGGGCGGTGGTATGATAGAGAATGTCCCGCGCGTGTTACCCGACCACTTGGACGCGGTCATCCGGCCTGGCCGTTGGCCGGCGTCGCCGCTCTGGCCGCTCATCCAAACACGCGGGGATGTATCGCGGGATGAAATGTATCGTGTATTTAACATGGGGATCGGAATGATCGTGATGGTTCCGCCGGAAGAGGTTGATACCATTCAGGCTGCGATTCCCGAAGAGACCTGGGTAATCGGCGAACTGGTTCCCGGCGCGAGAAAGGTCATCTTGGCGTAATGTTGGAAAATCCCTCTCAAGCGTGGGCAAGGACAAGAGCCCACGCCCGCATCGTCGTTTTGATTTCCGGAACCGGCTCGAACCTGCAGGCGATTCTGGATGCGTGCGCCTCGGGGGAATTAAACGCGCAGGTCGTCGCGGTCATCTCGGACAAAAACCAGGCATACGGCCTCGAACGCGCCCGCCTGGCGCGCGTCCTAGCGATTGCCAAGGTCAAGCCCAAGAACCAGGAACGGCGTGACTATGACGCCGAGCTTGCGGACCTCGTCGCTTCCTATCATCCCGATTGGATCGCCCTCGCCGGCTGGATGCGGATTCTCACCTCAGCCTTTGTCGACCGCTTTCCCAACCGGATTATCAATTTACACCCCGCGCTGCCCGGCGCCTTTCCCGGCACGCACGCCATCGAACGCGCCTATTACGCCTATTGCCGGAACGAGATCGATCATACCGGCGTCATGGTCCATTATGTCTCCGATGAACAAGTGGATGCTGGCCCTGCGCTGGAGGTAGAGACCGTGCCAATTTATGCCGAAGACACGGTCGAAACGCTTGAAGCACGTATTCATACTGTCGAGCACCGGCTGCTCGTCTCGGTTCTCAAGAAACTCGTATCGCCATCCGAGAGCGCCAGGGGTTAACCCCTGGCGCTCTCGGATACAAAGGATGAATCTCATGCCTCGCGCAATTCTCTCCGTCCATGACAAGACCGGGTTGGTCGATTTCGCCCGCGGCCTTCGCGCCCTCGGCTGGACCCTGATCGCATCCGGCGGGACGGCACGCACGCTCCGCGAACAGGCGATTGAGGTGACCGAAGTCTCCGACTATACCGGTTCCCCCGAGATCCTCGGCGGGCGCGTCAAGACGCTCCACCCGGCTATTCACGGCGGCCTCCTGGCGCGCTCGACCGATTCCGACCACGCCGAGCTCCTCAAGCTGGGCTGGGACTATATCGACCTCGTCGCGGTCAACCTTTATCCGTTTGAGCAGACCATCGCCCGGCCGGATGTGACGCTGGAAGAGGCGATTGAGAATATTGATATCGGCGGCGTGACCCTCATCCGCGCCGCCGCCAAGAATTACCAGCGCGTCACCTTGCTCTGCGATCCCGCCGACTATACGGCAGTTCTCGTGGAACTGCAGGCGGGCGGCGCCCAGGCTGAGACGCGCAAGCGCCTGGCCATCAAGGGCTTTTCCTTGACCACGCAGTATGACGCGGCGATTGCAGATTATCTTGCGCCCGGCCAGATGCTCCGGGTCAGCGCTTTTCCGGTCCAGAATCTCCGCTACGGTGAGAACCCACATCAGAGCGCGACGCTCTATACATATGCGCCCGGCGTAGGCCCGTTAGGCGGCAAGGTCCTGCAAGGCAAAGAGCTCTCCTACAACAATCTTCTCGACTTGGATACAGCCTGGAAAGCTGCGGTCAGCTTTGAGCGACCAACGATTTGCATCGTCAAGCACCTTTCCCCCTGCGGCATCGCTTCTGCGGATCAACTGGTCGACGCGTATCGAGCGGCGCTGGCTTCGGACCCGGTATCTGCTTTTGGCGGAGTGATTGCGAGCAACTGCCCGCTCGACGGGGCGACCGCGAACGAGATTGGCGAGCTCTTTGTCGAGTGTATCGCCGCGCCCGGATTCACCGAGGAGGCCGGGACGCGCCTCGCTCGGAAAAAGAACCTGCGGCTGGTCGAAATGCCGGACTTGACCCTCGCGCCCGCGTTCGAGCTGCGCACCATCAACCGCGGCTTGCTCAAGCAGGACCTGGACCTGGGCGATCCGGTCGGGACTGAATGGAAGGTGGTCTCACAGCGCCAGCCAACCGACGCGGAATGGAAGGCGCTGCGCTTTGCGTGGCGCGCGTGCCAGTTCGTCAAGTCCAACTCGATTGTCTTCGCCACGGACGAGGCGACCGTCGGTATTGGCGGCGGGCAGCCGAATCGCGTAGATTGCGTGCGCATTGCCACCCAGCGCGCCGGCGCCCGCGCCCGCGGCGCGGTGATGGGCTCTGACGCCTTTTTCCCGTTCCCCGATTCGGTAAAGGTCGCCGCCGCGGCCGGCGTCACCGCAGTCGTCCATCCCGGTGGCTCGGTTCGTGACGCCGAATCGCTTGCCGCCGCCGACCGCGCCGGTATGGCAATGGTTGTCACCGGTGTCCGGCATTTCCGCCACTAATCGCCATGATCAGGGAACGCAAGCTGACCACGGAAGAGCTGCAAGAGATCGCCGAGGCTGGGCAGGAGGCTGTGGCGCTCATTCCGGCGCTCGCCGAGCAACCCGATTCGCAAGCTTTTGTCGGGACTATTCACGCCTTTATCGACCAGGCGCGGCGCACCTCCTATCCTGCGGACGAGACCGAGCAAATGAGTATCCCACTGGGGGCATGCCTCGGCGCCGTGATTTGCCATACTGCCAATTGGGAATGGACATACGTGACCCTGGAGAATGGGTTTCAGGGATATGGCGTGGTTCCTGCCGATCGCGGCTATGTCCTCTTCCCGATGAGCTGGGTGCATGCATTGCTTGCCCGGCCGGAGCGGGAGAACAATATTCTCAAGTTGGTCGGACTGCTCCGGAGCGGGCAGCTTCCATCAAACAAACAGAAAACGTATATGCAGTTGGGGTAAAGGGAGAAGGATAATGAACGAAGATTTATTCCATTCCTACGAGGCGCTCACGTTTGACGATCTACTGATTATTCCCGGTTATACGGAGGTGCTGCCGGACCAGACCGATGTGCGGACCCGGCTCGCTCGCGACATCTGGCTCAATATTCCCATCCTATCGGCAGCTATGGATACCGTCACTGAGGCTCGCATGGCGATAGCCGTTGCCCGCGAGGGGGGAATCGGCATTATCCACCGCAACCTGCCGGCGACTCAGCAAGCCGAAGAGGTGGACAAGGTCAAGCGGAGTGAATCGGGCATGATCGTCGAGCCGGTCACTCTGTCGCCAACCGCCACCCTGCAAGAGGCCGACGCGCTGATGGCGACCTATCACATCAGCGGCATCCCAATCACCGAGGATGGCGGCAAGCTGGTCGGCATCCTCACCAACCGCGACATGCGCTTTGTCGAGGCGTCCGATATGACCCGTCCAGTCTCCGAGTTTATGACACATGAGCGCCTTGTCACCAGCTCGGTTGGAACGACGCTTGAGCAGGCCAAGGCCATCCTCCAAAAGCACCGCATCGAAAAGCTCCCGCTGGTCGACGACGCCGGACGGCTCAAAGGGTTGATTACCGTCAAGGATATCCAAAAGAAACGCGACTATCCGAACGCGGCGACCGATTCGCGCGGGCGGCTGGTCGCCGGCGCGGCGGTCGGTGTCGGCCCGGATGTCGAAGAGCGGGTCCAGGCGCTTGTCTCCAAGGGGGTCGATCTCGTCGTCGTCGATACCGCGCACGGGCACTCGGCGGGGGTGCTGCGCGCCATCCAGCGCATCCGCGCACACTGGCGCGACCTGCCGCTCATCGCCGGAAACGTCGTCACGGCGGAAGGGACCGAGGCGCTCATCACCGCCGGGGCCGATGCGATCAAGATCGGCGTCGGCGCCGGGTCCATTTGTACAACGCGCGTCATCTCGGGCGCGGGCATGGCGCAAATGACCGCAATCTTTGAATGCGCCCGCGCCGCGCACGCCCGCGACATTCCGGTGATTGCCGACGGCGGGATCAAGTACAGCGGCGATATTACCAAAGCGATTGTCGCCGGCGGCGATACGGTCATGCTGGGGAGCCTGTTGGCCGGGTTGGAAGAGTCGCCGGGGGAGACCGTGCTCTACGAGGGTCGCCAGTATAAAACCTATCGCGGGATGGGGAGCCTGGGCGCGCTGCAGGGATTTGGCAAGGACCGATATGGCAGCGGGCAGGGCAAGACCGGCAAGCTGGTGCCCGAAGGCATTGAAGGGATTGTGTCCTATCGCGGCACGGCGCACGACTATATCTATCAACTGGTCGGCGGCCTCCGCTCCGGCATGGGCTATGCGGGCGCGGCCACCCTTCGCGACCTCCAAACCCGGGCCCGCCTCCG
>JBAVQS010000312.1:0-4294 GCA_049694275.1 Anaerolineae bacterium
TGGCCGCCCAGCGTGGTAAAGCCCCCGCCAACGAGAATCTTGCCGTCCGCTTGCACCGCCAGGACATAGACCACGCCATTTGCGCCGGGGTTAAAGGTGGCGTCGACGCTGCCATCCGCATTCAGCCGCCCGATACGGTTGCGGGATTGGCCGCCCAGCGTGGTAAAGAGCCCGCCGACGAGAATCTTGCCGTCCGCTTGCACCGCCATGGCATAGACCACGTTATTTGCGCCGGGGTTAAAGGTGGTGTCGAGGCTGCCATCCGCATTCAGTCGCCCGATACGGTTGCGGGTTTGTCCGCCCAACGTGGTAAAGGCCCCGCCGACGAGAATATTGCCGTCCGCTTGCACCGCCAGGACAGTGACCTGGTTACCTGCGCCGGGGTTAAAGGTGGCGTCGAGGCTGCCATCCGCATTCAGCCGCCCGATATAGTTGCGGGCGGTCGTGCCGGTGCCTCCGCCGCCCAGCATGGTAAAGGCCCCGCCGACGAGAATCTTGCCGTCCGCTTGCACCGCCAGGACAGTGACCTGGCCATTTGCGCCGGGGTTAAAGGTGGTGTCGAGGCTGCCATCCGTATTCAGCCGCCCGATATAGTTGCGGGCGGTCGTGCCAGTGCCTCCGCCGCCCAGCATGGTAAAGGCCCCGCCGACAAGAATCTTGCCGTCCGCTTGCACCGCCAGGACAGTGACCTGGCCATTTGCGCCGGGATCAAAGCCATCGATCGGGGAGGCTGCCAGCGCAATTCGGGCGGGCGCGAGGAGGAGGAAAAAAGACAGGAGCAGAACAGAGAGGATAACAAGTGCGAGGCGGTTCATGGTGCGACTCCTTGGATTAGGTGGAGTATAAAGCAATCTGCCTCGTGCAATGGCGCGATAGCAGAAGGGTGTGCCAGGAGCTTAAATAATCAGGAGGTTGTTTACTGATCCACATAAATCGCCGGGACGGATACAGTCGTCTGCATCATTATATATTAAATGCAAGGTCCATGTCAATTAGGTAATGAGTACTAACGCGCCTTGCAACCCCATGCGAAAGTCATTCGCCGCCTCGTCGCGCAACAACCCGATGCGACTCCGGCAGAACTCTGCACCGGGCCAGCGGGATCCACTGGCAGGAATGGGACGAGGCGGCTTTTGCCGAGGCGCAGGGCCAGGACAAATTGAAAGGGTTCCTCATTTCTGTTACAATTCCCACATGACTGAATTTCATTTCTCTCCTCGTCCCAACCGGGCCAGCGAGATTCACTGGCAAGAGTGGGGCGAGGCGGCTTTTGCCGAGGCGCAGGGCCAGGACAAGCCGATATTAGTAGACATCGGCGCGGTGTGGTGCCACTGGGTAAGACCAGATACTCAGCAAAGATGAAAGTCTAAAATTAACTATTTCTTGGCTAAATTGAAAGGCCCTGCACTTGCATCGAGTGCAGGGCCTTTTTTTCTGGTGCCGTGCAAATTAGCTTTGAGATTTAGAGCGAGCTCCCGCTTGACGGAGTGCCGTACGTACTCCTTCCGATATATTCCCGGCCCCCAGTTGCTCCAAGCGGGCAATCTCTCGTTCTGTCAGGCGGATGGTCTTTCTAACCATTGGCTGACCAAAGCGCGGGTGCCGGCCGGCCCCGGGACGGGGCCTACCATGAGAATGCTTGACCTTCCCTGCGTACGGATTGGGACAGGTTTTGGTATAGTCAATGGCATATTCCGAACGAAGCTCATCGTCGTGCGTGCTTTCAGTCTTATTTTTCTCTTTCTTCATAGCCTTTGCGCTGAGTTTAGTTCCGCTGCTTATTGCTCATTCGCCTGTGCCAGGACCGCGTCAATCACATCTTGGCTCATGCTGAAACTCTGTTGCCGAAGTTTTTCTATCTCAGGACGAATCCTGTCGAGTAGCCCGACTTGTTTGGCTTTAAGAAGTATACCGAGAGTGCCTATATACTTGACTCCAAGCTGTGCCAGTTTTCGCCGTCCCTTTCTTTCATCCATCAACACCCATTCTGCCCCCAGCTCTCGCGCGAGGATGATCGTCTCGGCCTCGCCCAGATCCATTTCATCAAGCAACACCTCAACTGCCAGATGGTCTTGAACACTCATCGTCTTGATCCAATCTGCTTTTGATACTTCTCGTTTGGCGCCACCCTCATCGTGTCCGGCAGTGACTGCTTCGCTGAAGACTGCCTGTGAAATGTAGATTTCGCCAAAGAGTTGTCGAAGCAGGTCAAATCGCCCAATCTGTGCGAGGCCAATTAGCGGCGTGGTATTGGAAACGACAATCATTTGTCTGGCTCGGCCTGTAGCTTGTTTACCGCGTCAAATTCCTCGGCCAATTCCTCTGGGGTATAGTTGATGTATGCAATGCCGCGCGCCCGGAGGAGTGCCAGGAACTGAATCCTCGTAATATCGAGCAACCGAGCAGCCTTACCGGAAGTGATGTGCCCCTCGGTAAAGAGTGACAATACCAACCATTCGGTCAGGCGTCGCTGTATCTCCTTTTGATCCAAGCCAAATTGAAGTAACGCAGTTGGCACCTGCACTTGAAAACTTGTGTCTGCCATCCCATTCCCCTCCCTCAGGTACAACTGTTCGATGATGAAATGTTACACCGAATGTCTAGTTTCGACAAACCCGATTTCGGCAGAGCAATTGAAACCCTCCTCCATTTCTGTTACAATTCCTGCCATGGCAGACTTTCACTTTTCTCCTCGTCCCAACCGGGCCAGCGAGATCCACTGGCAGGAATGGGGCGAGGCGGCTTTTGCCGAGGCGCAGGGCCAGGACAAGCCGATATTATTAGACATTGGCGCGGTGTGGTGCCACTGGTGCCATGTGATGGACGAGACGAGCTACTCGGACCCACAGGTGATCCAGTTGGTTAATGCCCGTTTTGTCCCCATCCGAGTGGATAACGACCAGCGCCCGGATGTTAACCGCCGTTATAACCTGGGGGGCTGGCCGACAACTGCGTTCCTCACCCCACAGGGCGAGTTGATGACCGGTGGGACCTACATTCCGCCCCAGCAGATGCGCAGTTATCTCTATCAGGTGAGCGAGACGTACCGGCAGGATAAGCAGAACATTCTGCAAAAGTTAGGCGAGGTCGAGCGGCAGCGAACCGCGGCGCTGGTTACCTCCGCCCCACAGGGAGATGTGCTCAAGAGCGAGATGGTCCAGGAGGTCGCCCGCGAAGTGCTGGATAATTTCGACACCCTCTATGGCGGCTTTGGCGTCGAACCGAAATTTCCGCATACCGATGCGCTCGAACTGGCGCTCGCCCAGTATTTTCAGACACGGAACGAGGATTTTCTGCCGGTCGTCACCATTACGCTCACCCAGATGGCGCGCGGCGGCATGTATGACCAGGTCGCGGGCGGGTTCTTTCGCTATTCGACCACACGCGACTGGAGCGTACCTCACTTTGAAAAGATGCTCGAAGACAATGCCCGGCTACTCGCAGTCTACCTCCATGCCTATCAGGTGACCGGGCGCGCCCTGTTCCGCGACACGGCCCACTCGCTGGTCGATTACGGGCGCGCCACCCTCTATGATCGCGAGCGCGGTTATTTCTATGGGAGCCAGGACGCCGACGAGCACTATTACACCCTCGCGCGTGAGGAACGCGCCAAGCTGCCCGCGCCCTATGTTGATCACAACCTCTATACCGATTGGAACGCGCTGATGGCCTCCGCCCTCCTCCAGGCGTCGCGCATCCTCGACGACCGCGAGTTGCAAAACCTGGCGCTGCACACGCTCGGCACCCTCGGCGAAGAGATGTTCAAGCCTGAGGAGGGGATGTTCCATTTCCGCAAAGCAGGCGCGACGACGCCGGAGCTCCCGGGCGTACTGAGCGATCAGGCTTATGCTGCGCAAGCCCTTCTCGACGCCTACCAGACCACCGGACGCCCTACCTATCTAACGCGCGCCCGCATCCTGGCGGAATTCGTCCTGGTCCATCTCTATGACGCCGAGCGCGGCGGGTTCCTGAGCGAGCCACAGCGTCCGGACGCGCTCGGTCTCTTGCGCCTGCCGGATAAACCATTGGCCGAAAATGCAGCGATGGCTGATGCCCTCATCCAGCTCTCGCACCTGACCGGCGAAGGGCGATATCGCGAGGCTGCCGAAAAGACGCTCGCGCATTTTGTGGACGTCTATGCCCGCTATTCATTCAATGCCGCCGCGTACGCGCTTGCCATCCACCGACTCCTCACCTACCCACTGCACGTCGCCGTGGTCGGAAGCATGGAGGACACGCAAACGCATGAACTGGTGGATGCGGCGTTACGGCAGTACGCCCCGGCGCGCATCGT
>JBAVQS010000313.1:0-19793 GCA_049694275.1 Anaerolineae bacterium
TATCGACCGGCAGCCCGTACCCCTGGCTCAAAAAGCGGGCGAGCGCGAGGCGAAAAAAGCCATCCCCCTGCTCGGCGCCGTACTGGAGCAGCGACGGATCATCCTGCCCCAGCCGCCGCGCCGCCGACACGCGCAGCAGGTCCAGCGGCAGCAGCGCCACCTGGGGTTGTCCGACGCCCAGATCGATCACCTCCGGATCGGGGTTGAGTTGCATCGTGTGAATCGCGCCTGGCCTGTTCATTTTCCATTCATCTCCATCACGCAAAACGGGTCACTTCCTGTATAATAGACTTCTTGACATTCAAACCGGAGGGGACGCACATGCAGGCAAAAACCTATCAAGTGTATGGCTATCGCTGGGTGGTGCTCGCGGTCGTCATGTTCATCAACCTCACCATCCAGATGTTGTGGATCACCTATGCGCCGATTACCGGTCCCGCCGCCAAATTCTACGGCGTGTCGGACCTGATGATCGGGCTCCTGGCGATGACCTTTATGATCGCCTTTATTCCCCTCTCCATCCCGGTGGCGTGGGTCATCGACACGTACGGCCATAAACGCGCCGTCGGGATCGGCGTCGTGCTCATGAGCCTCTTTGGCCTGTTACGGGGCACCGTGGGCGCGGATTATACCCTGGTCCTGCTCTGCACGATTGGCATCGCCGTCGCGCAGCCCTTTTTGCTCAACGCGTGGACCAAGACCGCGGCCGCGTGGTTCGCGACCGAGGAGCGCGCGACGGCGGTCGGGCTGACCACCGCCGCCAGCCTGATCGGCACGGCAATCGGCATGGTGCTCACGCCGCTCCTCACCGCGAGCTGGTCGATTCCGGCGGTGCAGCTCGCGTACGGCGGGCTCGCGGCGCTCTCCGCCGTCCTCTTTCTCGTTTTTGCGCGAGAGAATCCGCCGACGCCCCCCTGCCCGCCCGGCGAAGAGGCGCGCGCCCTCATGCTCGACGGCCTCAAGCACGCGTTCACGGTCAAACCGTTCCTCATCTACCTGGCCATCTTTTTCATCGGCATGGGCGTCTTTAACGGGCTCAGCACCTGGATCGAGGATATTGTGCGGCCGCGCGGGTTTTCGCCGACGGATGCCGGCGTGCTGGGCGCGGTGTTCCTCATCAGCGGAATTCTGGGCGCGTTTGTGGTTCCGCTGATCTCGGACCGCCAGCACAAGCGCCAGCGGTTTCTCGTCATCGGGATTCTCGGCGCGCTCCCCGGATTGCTCGGCGTCACCTTTGCAACCGATTGGAACCTGCTGCTCCTCTCCGCCTTTGTGCTGGGCTTTTTCCTGGTGAGCACCGGCCCCATCGGGATGCAGTATGCGGCCAAGATCACCTATCCAACGCCCGAAGGAGCCTCGAACGGGTTGATTCAGCTTTTCGGTCAGGCCTCGGTCGTCTTTGTCTATTTGATGGAGGTGCTCGCCGGCCCGGACGGGTCGTTCACCTCGGCGCTGCTCCTGTCGCTGGGCCTCCTGATGGTCAGCCTCATCCTGATGACGCAGTTGCGCGACGCGCCGCGGCTTCCGCCGGTGGCCGTCCCGGAACCGGAGGTCAGCGCCTCCCCCTCCTGACCGCCGCGCCGGGACATCGTCACCACGCACGCGCCGCCCAGGCTGGTCGCGCCCAAGCGTATTCACGAATCCTATGGTATATCATTTAACGTTTGAGCGCAACGCAAAAAACGAAACCCGAAGGGCACGAGTCCCACATTCTGGGGAGAGGCTCTTCGGGTTCGTTCAAATCGCCTCACAGGCGGCCGAGCCAGAGATCAGTGAGGGGGACAGGTAACATTGCGTGTGTCACCCAACGGCAACGGGTGGGCGGGCGCTGGAACGCTGCGCGGCGAACCAGCCGGCGAGCCCGAGCGCGAGCATGGCAGCAATGCCGAGGACATAGAGCCCTGTGTTCAGCATTCCCCAGTTCAGCGTTGAAGCGAACCGTGCCATCGAGATCAATTGGAGCGCGCCGAAAGCAATGTTCCCAGCGGATAGGGGCAAAATGCGCTCCCAGTCATTCTCATACGCGCCGTGCGCGGCCGCGACCCCGAGCCCGATGAGCCACGCGCCGACGGCGCGCCCAGTGAGCGGCGTGAGCGCCCACGGCCACATGGAGTTGAACGTCTGTGGGGCGATGAAAAGGAGCACGCCGACAATCACCATGACTGCCGCCTCCAGGACGAGGAGCATACGATAGACCGACGGCAGCGGGAACCGGCGGGTGGGCTCGCCCCCTTTCTGGCGGACCTGGTAGGCGAGCAGGACGAGCATGACCAGCGGCGCGGCGATATAGATCACCACCCAGGCATACGCGGTGAGACGTGCAAACGGGGCGTCACTGTTGAAATGAAAGCGGTCGATGTGCAACAAGGTCGCGATCAACGTCAGGAGTGTAAAAAGCGACATCCCCAGATAGACGACGCGGGCGTGCGCCCAGAGGCGAGTGCGCGCTGCGACCAACTCGACGACCAGGGCGGTGGAATAGGCCCCGCCGAGAAAGGCAGCAGTGAGCGGCGGGTTGATCGTCCAGGCAAAGAGCGTTTCAGTCCGGTCCGGCAGCAAAAAGAGGAGCGGCCCGACGACAAAGGCCAGGGCGCTGATTGCGAGTGTCAGCCGTCGGATGCCAGACGTCACCGGTTTGTAGGATTGAGACAGAGCAATTGCAGACATGATTCCTCCTCCTATTCTTACTGGCTGCGATACAGGCGCGCGGCGAGCGGCCACAAGAGGCGGTGCAACGCCGACCCGCGATACCAAAAGCCAATCGAGCGGTCGAGATTGGGAGCGGACCGGAAGCGGCGGAGGAGAGCGCGGCAGGTGCGATTCCCCGCGCGGTCGTAAAACATGCGATTGACGATGGATGAGCGCACGAGCGGGTGAATCTCGCGGGCGACGAGATCTGCATAATCGGTGTCCTCGTGCAGCGCCCGCGCGGCGAGATAGCCGGAGTGGAGCGCGTTACGGATACCAAAACCCCAGAGGAAATCTTGCAAGCCCGCGGCCTCTCCGACCACCAACGGTCGCTGCGTCGACGTCTCCTGCAATCCCTGCACGCGCCCGCCATACCCCGAGGTCATCCGCACATTTTCCATTTCGAGCGGCAGCACCGTTTGATAAAACTCGATTGCCCGGTTTAGATACGAGCGGGCATTTTTGAAATCGCGGGTCAGCACGACGGAGAGGGTCCCCAAACCGTCGACGATCACGAGATAGGCATAGGCCCGCGGGGCGACCGAATTATCGACGAGCCCGATGACCGTATCAGGATGGCGTGTGTGAAAGGTGACCCCGGCGCCGAGGAAAAAGCCGCGCGACCGGGCGCCGACTGCCCAGATATCCACGTTCGAACGGTCGACCGGGCAGCCATAGTGGAGCACAACCCCGCAATCAAACGCCTGCTGCTTGAGCGCTTGCTCGATAGAGCCGGAGCCGGGACCGCGCTGGATGAGGTAGAAAAAGGGGTAAACGGTGTGAAAGGGATAGCGTTCGCCGGCCGCATCATAGATTGCGAAATCGAGCGGGGCGCGGTGGGCGAACGAGGGCGCGAGACCCCAGTCCCCGAGCAGGTCCATCAGGTCACGCTCGGTCGTCCAGTTCTCCATCGCATCCCAGTCGGCGTGCCGTGCCAGGCCGCTGTCGGCATTCTTTTCGAACACTTCGACCGGATGTCCCCACTGGGCCAGCCGGACCGCTGCAGCCAGCCCCGCCAGCCCGGCGCCTGCGATGCGAATCGTACTAATCCCCATCTTTCCCGCCACCTGTACCTATAGGAAACGAGCCAACGATTGTGGCAGGATATTAGCACCCGCAACGGCGGCTGTCAACGGCCTGTATCAGGTCCGTTCACCTAGCCGCGCAAGCCGTTGAGCCAGACCTCGATATATTCCTGTGGCATGAATTCTCCCCTGATTTCTTTGCCGAATATGAACGCAATGGGTGGGCAAAAGCCAAGCTTTTACTCACCCAAGACGGTTGCCAACTGTGAAGAAGCGACGCTTCTCAACAGAGACGACGTCGCAAAGTTTATTCAATATCTGAGCCCATTTTCATAAAGAGGTTTTTCGGCCTCTCTATGAGTGGCAAAAGGGGGCTCCTAGACTTACGCCTGTTCCAAGTGGATCAGATTGCCATCAGGGTCCTTAAAGTTAAACCACTTGACCCCTGATCCCGGGCCGTGCAGGTCGTCTCCGATTTTACTGACTTGGACTCCCTTGTCGCTCAGCTCTTTGTGCGCTGCTACAATATCTGAAGTTGCAAAGTACAGCGTCATGGTACCGAGCTGCATGTCTGCGTGATACGTGGTGAGGGTAATAGTAACCCCGCCTTCAGGGAGGGCCAGTGATACCCACCAGCGGTCGTCGGTTTGACGGTAGTCCGTCGTGACCTTCAATCCAAGTTTGTCCGCGTAAAACGCTTTGGCCTTCGGCATGTCGCTAACGGCCACCTGGAGCATCATAAACTTGTCAATGACTTGCATCTATTGTTCTCCTTTACTGTCTTTATCGTAAATTCATTTTATCGCTCGCGCTCTTTTGGCGTGTTCAACCTCACAGCATCGAGAATGAGTGCCTTTAGCGCTGCCTCATTTACCGTGTCGCCTGCGTGGAAGTCGATGGCACGAACCGTGTTGCTGTCTAGACGCGTATTAAAGAGCTGCTTCGGATCCTTCAGCCGGGCACCTTTGGGGAATGTCAGCCTTTCGGGGAAGGATTCGTACTTGTTTTCATTCTCAGCTCACCGCTTTCTTCACAAGCGCGCTGATCCTGGCCTCGTCGGCGGCCGTCAACTCCTTCAGCGCGAAGGCGGTCGGCCACATGGCGCCTTCGTCAAGGTTCGCCGAGTCGCTAAAGCCGAACGTCGCGTACCTCGTTTTGAACTTTTCCGCGGGTTGGAAGAAGCAGACGACCTTGCCGTCCTTGTTGGCATACGCGGGCATCCCGTACCAGGTTTTTGGCATGAGGGTTGGCGCGCTGTCTTTGATGATGTCATGGAT
The DNA here is from genome assembly GCA_049694275.1 of Anaerolineae bacterium. GTDB lineage: Bacteria > Chloroflexota > Anaerolineae > UBA4142 > SHND01 > JBAVQS01. Next base: position 4,991 of record JBAVQS010000313.1, read on the forward strand.
TCGCTTCGCCACGGAGCGATCCAGTCCCTGCATCGCTTTGATCGCCTCAAGCGCTGCGCTTTCTCCCGCCGCCCTATCATTCTTCGCGCGCTCTTCCGCCTTCCGCTCTTTGGCAATCGCCCTCATCGCGGCTTTTTCCTCGTCCGTCCATACGTTGGACGCCTTGCCGATTGCGGTGGTGCTCTTGGCAAACTTCTGCGTATCCTTTTTGGCGCTCATTGAAACCTCCTTATCTGACTCGGTTGGAACCCTCGCCTTGTTGGGCGGGTGAATGTTTCTGGCAAATCACTTGCGCGACCGCACCGTTCGCGACAGCGAAATCTAGATTTGTCGCTGCCTTTCCTAAAGGGAAATGGCTGGTAGTGCACCAAAATGAGCCTGCGAAGTCCAGCTAGGGTTTTGTAACTGGCGAATGCATATTCAAGTATGCAATTTCATCATGTTGGTGCACTAGGGATTAGGTTGGTATTTTTCATCCCAACTCCCGTGTCACTGCCATTCCCATGTTGGTCGAACCTCGATGCTTCCAATTCGCGCGCTCGGTATTTTTGAAGCCACGCGAATCGCATCGTTAAGATCTTTTGCTTCGATGACGAGGATGCTGCCGAGCAGCTCCTTGGTTTCTATAAAGGGACCGTCGGTCATCAGCGTCTTTCCTTCTCTCACGCTTACCGTGGTCGCGGTGTGGGGGGCGGTCATGCCGTGGAAGGCGACGAATTGTCCGCTCTTTTGGAGCGCTTCATGGAACGCTTTGGAATCCGCAGCCAGCTTGCCCATTTCTTCCTTGGACATCTTTTGCAGCGCCACCTCGTCCCCGTAGATCAGGCATACGTATTTCATTACATCCTCCTTTCAAAACGTTGGACAAATCCGCAAATCTCTCCTGCAAAACGATCGTTGCCGATAGATAGTCGTTGGAGAACGCCTAAAATCGACATTGGCCGGAAAGAGATTTTCTCGCGTTTCAGTCCCTCAATTCTGCCAGCCGCCGCTTGAGAAACCGCCGTTCCGGCTCCTGCTGAGCAAGGGCAAGCGCCCGTTCGTAGGCGGTTCGAGCTTGTTCTGTTTTTCCCAGCCTCCGACACAACTCCGCGCGTGTCGAGTGCGCCAATAGGTAATCACTCAACTCTCCGCGCGCTAGGATTGCATCGATCAGCGCCAGACCCGCCGAAGGTCCATCGCGCATGGCGATGGCGACGGCGCGGTTCAACTCGACCACAGGCGATGGATTCACACGCAGCAAAACACTATACAAGCCAACAATCTCCGCCCAATCCGTAGTCGCCGTAGAGGCCGCCTCCGCGTGAACTGCTGCGATGGCGCCCTGCAGCGCGTACGGGCCGATTCGCCGGGACGACATCGCCCGCTCCACGAGCGCCTGCCCCTCAGCGATCAGCGCACGATCCCACAGCGACCGATCCTGGTCTTCCAAAAGGATCAGGTCACCGGTCGGAGAGGTGCGTGCATTCCTCCGCGATTGGTGCAACAGCATCAGCGCGAGCAGCCCGATTACCTCCGGCTCAGGCAACAGTTCCATCAGCAGCCGACCGAGCCGTATGGCCTCGCTCGAATGATCGGCGCGCGTGAGCGAATCGCCTGACGACGCGTAATAGCCCTCGTTGAAGACGAGATAGATCACGCTGAGGACCGCATCGAGCCGATCCGGCAATTCGTTTTGCGACGGCACCTCGAACGGGATGCGCGCATCGCGTATCTTCGCTTTGGCGCGCACGATGCGTTGCGCGAGAGTAGCTGGGCTAGTGAGAAACGCGTGGGCTATATCTTCGGTCGCAAGATCGCAGACCTCGCGCAGGGTGAGCGCGACGCGCGCCGCAAGCGACAGCGCCGGGTGGCAGCAGGTGAAGATAAGCCGCAGCCGGTCGTCCTCGACCTCCGGTGGCAACTCGGTCTCTTCGCTCGATGCAAGCTGCTCGGCGAGCGGTTCGAGCGGCACATCCGAATTCGCGCGGCGATGGCGTAGCTGGTCAATCGCCTTGAACCGTCCAGTCGAGACGAGCCAGGCGCGCGGATTCGCCGGTACGCCATCCCGCTCCCACTGCTCAAGCGCGGCGCGAAACGCATCGTGCAGAGCATCCTCGGCGAGATCAAAATCGCCGAGCAGCCGAATCAGTGTCGCGAGTACGTGCCGCGACTCGGCGCGATAAACGTCGTCCAGGAGCTGACGGACGTCAGCGGCGGGGGTGGGTAGCATATGCCCATGATAACAAAAACGCCCTTGGTGGGCAAGGGCGTTGTCTCCAACGGCCTAGATCAGGTCCGTCCACCTAGCCGCGCAAGCCGCTGAGCCAGAGGCCGGCGAGGGGCAGAGAAAGAGGCAATATCGTTCTATGTTTCGTCGATCACACGCAGATCAACCGGCCCATGCGGAAGATCGTCGTTGATGATGGCTACCGCATGCCGGGTCGGCCCGGCGCGCACTTGCGCGAGCGCCTCCAGGTTAGAGCGCGCCGGCGCATAATCCGGTTTCACCTCAACGGCGCGACGCAGGGCGCGCTCTGCGCCGTCGTAATCATCCAGCTCGGTCAAACACGCGCCCAGGTTGCCCCAACTCTGATAGTGCCTGTTATTCACCTGTGTTCCTTCGCGGAATAATCGCGCGGCGGCGGCATAGTCCTGACGCTTCATGGCGGCCGTGCCCTGGGCAAACAACTCTTCGAGGCGGGCCAGTTGCCCCAACGTCAGGTGGCTCCCCCAATCTTGCTGCATCTGCGCAAGAATGTCTTCGAACCGTTCGATTTTTTGGCGGGCCTCCTGCGTCATGCCCGGGTCGCGCGGGCCGAGCGCCACATAACGCTTGAGCGCTTGAACGGCGCGCGCCGGACGCATCGTCATCTGCGCCGCAGTCGCCAGGTTGTACCAAAAGTCGGGATCGCGGTCATTGACGGCGACGGCGCGGGTAAAGAGCTGAAAAGCCTCTTCCGGCCGATCCGTCATTCCACAGATCGTGCCCAGACCGAACAGCGCGGCGTCCGCCGATTCGGTAATCGCCAGCGCCTCGCGAAAAGCGCGCTCGGCCTCTGCATATTTCTTTTTTTGCGCCAACTGGAACCCTTCAGCGGTCAGCGCATTCACGTGATCCACAACATGCTTGCTCACTGCATTGGGCCCCGAATTACTCTGCGCTTGTGGCCGGGCGCCGGCCTGGCCTCTCGGTCTCTGGCGTCCTTTGGACACGGTTGTGCTCCTTGTCAGTCCGATTGGGATGACGCCTATTATAACCCTTTTCACGCGCCGGACGAGAGTGGAAATTTGAGGTCGAACCGGTCGAGGATGACGCGGAACTCTTCCGGGAGCCGGTGGCGCGTCCCGGCAACGATCTCGGCGGGAATGTGCTTGTAAAAGGCGTGTGCCACGCCCCCCGCAATACAGGCCAGGGTATCGCTATCGCCGCCCAGGGAAATGGCTTTGCGCACCGCGCTTTCATAGTCGGTCGATTCGAGAAAGGCAATCAGCGCTTCGGGGACCGAGCCCTGGCAGGAACTGTCAAAGCGATAAACGGGACGAATCGCATCGATCGTCCGGTCGAGGTCGTAACCGAATCGCCTCGCAATCTCGCCGCGGATGTCCTTTTTGCTCGCGCCCGTCCGGGCAAGCCAGACGGCGAGGGCGGTCGCCTGCGCCCCCTTGATTCCCTCGGGATGGTCGTGCGACACTTCGGCGCTGCGCCGCGCCTCTCGCAGAATATCCTCGACGTTGTCGAACGCGAACCCGACCGGACTTGCGCGCATCGCGGCCCCGTTCCCCCAACTGTTGTACGGCCGGGTTTCGTCCTCCCGGAGCCAGTAGACAAAGGCCCGGCCATAACCGGCATTGGGATATTTGCGACCGAACGCCTTCATCGAGACCGCGTAATCGGTCCCTTGCAGAATGGCTTGCGCAACCGCGAGGGTCATGACGGTATCGTCGGTAAAGCACGCCCCTTTCGGAAAGAATGGGAATTCGGTCGTCTTGATACGGTGGCGCTCATAGACTGAGCCGATGACGTCGCCGGCAATTGCGCCTAGCATTCTCCTCCTCGATTCATTGCAACATCCTCATGATCACGGTCATCATAGTCGATTGCAGCGCGTCCTCTGTGCGCTGTGGCCCGGTGAGCGCCGTGACGATAAAGAGTGTGTCCCCCTGCTGCACGATGAGCGCGGCATAGCGCGCGCGGTCGGTGGGGCGCCACACCCAGATCGCGTGATTGCCCAGTCCATCCAACTGCTTGACGCTCACAGCCGTCGCACCCTCGGCGGCCGCGGGGAAATCGGCCAGCATGTCGGCGGACCAGGCGCCCGCGGCGTAATAGGTAAGCAGCTTGTTGTACAGCAGGTCCGCGCCGTTCGGGTTGGCCGTATCGATCACACTCGCAACGCTCAAGAGTTGCTCTTGCCGCCGGAGGTTGGTCAGCTTGCCGGCGATGACCGCGTGATCGGATTGAATGGCAGCGGGATAGACCCCGAGGTCCTGCGCCGGGCCGACGGACGTGAACGCGACGCTGCCGTAGCCGCACAGGCCGAGCGGCGTAATCACATCCGTCGGCAAACGGGAGAGAAGCATTCCGGCCGGCCGCGGCTTGACCGGTTCGCCGAGAATCGCCTCGGCGTCGCCGCGTGTGAGATCAGGGCAGGAGAGATACGGACCGACGTTGACGATGGCGGGCGGCGTCGCGGTGGGCCCCGCCCATGCGACCGGAATGACGACAAAGGTGGCCTGGTAATCGCTGGGCGCGATCTCTTTATCCGCAAACTCGGCCTGCGGATACGGGGTGAGCACATTCAGGTAAACAATATAGGCGGTGAACGGCTGCGGGTGTTGAGCCGCGAGCCCCAGGTCGCTATCCAGCCTGAAATTTTCGAGACCCCCGCTGCGGCGCAGGAGAACGGCGACGATCGCATTGCCGCTCGTCGCGCAGGTGACTCGCGCGGGGCAGCGCGAATCCTGCGGGACGGCATTAAAGATGAGCTGGATATCCGTGTTCTCGAACGACGCGGACTGCCCGAGCTGGAGCGTGAACGGCTCGCCCAGGCGGGGATGTGCGGTGGCGAGCGTGCCGGCGGTCACGCGCAAGGTCACGACGTAATCGCCGGGGCTGGGCGAAAGATCGACCAGCTCGACCAGGTATCCGGCGAACGAGCCGACAGTCCGGCGGTCGAGCGGCTGCGTGGAGAGGTCGAGATGCGCGAGCTTGCCGCCGCTCTCGACCGTAATCAGAACTCGCGCCCGGCCAGGCGCGGGGCAGTTGCCCGACCAGCAGCGCAGATCTTCGGGCACGTTCGTAAAAAAGATGCGCGTGTTCCGCCCGTCCTGCAGCGTGGCCCACTGGCTCAGCTTGAGCTTGAACGGCTCATTGAGCCGCGGCGTGGGGGAGGCCGGCAGCCGGGAGATGACGAACGTGGCGACATAGGCGTCGGGCGTGGTCGGCTGGTTTGTCGTTGTCGGCCACGGGTCCAACTGCTTGAACCGGATGATATAGTCGCCGTTGTTCGTCTCCACATGACCGCCGGGGGCCGTCGACAATTCGAATAGCGGCTGAAGGAGCATGCCGTGCAGGATCGGCTCGATATGCAGGCGGACCTGTCCGGCCTGGATGCAATCGGCATTTTTCGGACAGCGCGAGTCTTCGAGCACCGCCACGAACTGGATGCCAAAGCCATCGGGCGTGTCCTGGATAATCGCCGATTGGCCGATATGGAGCGCGAACGGCTGATCCAACCGCGCCGCGATCTGCCCGGCAGACGTCATGGTAGGCGTGGATGCGGGCACAGTAGTCGCCGACGTCGTAGCCGTTGGCAGAGTCGCCGGGGCAACGGGAACGCGTTGGTAAAGGTCGCCGTCGAGCGTCAATTCCTCGCCCTTCAATTGATACGCCTGCGTCCGGGTTTCCCCCACCTTGTCGTTGGGATTCGTGCTGCCGGTCCAGGTGAACTGTATGTGACCGGCATCCAGCACGACGAACTGGTAGGTCAACCGGCGCCCACTCTGGTCGGCATAGGCCAGGCCGGTCGAGAGCATCGTCAGGGTCCGGGTCTCTTCCAGCTGCGGGGCCGCGCCGGTCCGGGCGACGCGCGCGAGTTTCCATGTGCCGGATAAGGGGAGGGCCATGAGGCGCTCGGTCGGAACCGGTTCCCAGGGCGACTCGGTCGGCTGCCGGGTACAGCCGAGTAACAGGATGGCGGCCACGCCCAGGATGCCGCTCAACATGAATCGCACAAGCAGATCTTTCATTCGCCGGGTTCTCCTTTGATTCTGGTTGGGTTGATTCTAATATAACAGCCGACCGTAACAGAATCGTCACAGGAGACCGGAGCTAGACGAGCGCGACCTTTTCTACACCCGCTTGCGGCGCGCTTCAATCCCCGCGCGGCTCGATTGAGCAGTGGGTTATACCACCGGCGCCGCGCGCCGGGTAGTCGCAGGTTGCGGCGCGCCAATCTCTTGCAGGATGCGCTCGGTGGTCAGCCGGGCCGAGAGGAGGACGATGGGCAAGCCGGTGCCCGGATGCGTGCTCCCGCCCGCAAAGTAGAGGTTGCGATAGCGGGAATGGCGGTTGCGGGGACGCAAATAGCCCACCTGCCAGAAATCATGGCTCAGGCTAAAGGCCGACCCTTTGGCCAGGTTGTAGCGGCTGAGCCAATCGCACGGGGTATAGCTCACTTCAAATTTGAGGTGGCGCTCCAGGTCGGTGAGCCCCTCCTTGTGCAAGCGGCGGAGCACGGCGGCGCGCGCCCGCGCCTGCAGCGCCGGCCAGTCCTGCGCAACTGAATCGTCGAGATGCCCGACGGGGACCAGCACAAAGAGCGTGTCCTGACCTGCCGGCGCGGCGGACGGATCGACGCGGGCCGGCGCATGGACGTACAGGCTCGGCTCGTCCGGCAGTGAGTGGTCGTGAAAGATGCGGTCAAAGCTGGCGCGATAATCGCCCGAGAGATAGATGTTGTGTACGCCCAACTGCGAATAGACCTGGTCGACGCCCCAGTAGAACATGATAGCCGAACAGGTGTATTTGCGCCGTTCGAGCTGCTCCGCCTCGGCGCGATCGGGCAGCAGATGTCGATAGACATAGGGCAGGTCGGCATTGGCGACGACGACATCCGCCTCCAGGCGACTGCCATCCGCCAGGCGCACGCCGGTCGCGCGGTCGCCCTGGACTTCGATCTGCTGGACCGGTTGGTTGTACAGCAAGCGCACCCCGTTCGCCTGCGCAATCTCGGCGAGGCTTTCGATCACGCGATACATGCCGCCCATCGGGAACCAGACCCCGCCCGCCATTTCAGTATACTGCAGGAGCGAGTAGGTGGCCGGCGCATCGAAAGGGCTGAGGCCGAGGTACATGTTCTGGAAGGTGAACGCCGCCTTGAGCCGCGGGTCCTGAAAATAGTGGCCGATATTGTCGTAATGCTTGACCAGCGCCTTGAGCTTGAACAAAAGCGGAAGATTCTGCAGGCTAAAGTAATCGAGATAGCTGTAAAAATTGCGGCCGACAAAGCGTTCCAGCGAGAGGTGATAATGCTGATGCCCTTCGGCCAGGTAGCGCATGAGCCCGCCAAAGCTCCCCGGCTCGATCGCCTCAAGCTGTGTTTGCATGACGTTCATATCCGACGAGAGGGAGAGCTGCAGCCCGTCGTCAAAGTGGACGCTGTAACTCGGATCAATGCGGCGGAGGTCGAGATGGTCCTCCATCCGCTCGCCGAGCTGGGCATAGGTCTCGGCAAAGACCTCGGGCATCAGGAACAGCGTCGGGCCGATGTCGAACCGGTGCCCGTCCCGGCGGAACTGGTCGCAGCGGCCGCCAGGCCCGGCATTCTTTTCCAGGACCGTCACCTGGTATCCGCTCCGGGCAAGGCGCGCCGCCGCGGCGATACCGCCGATGCCAGCGCCAATCACGAGCGCGGTGAATTGCGTATTCATCAATTGAAATCTCTCCGCGTTCCGCCGAGCCCCTCTGCGCGTGAGGAACTCGAGGCGGAACCTCTCCATCCATTCATTCGTAACATCGACTGCAAAAATAAACCGGGCGGCAGCGAGGCCATCAAGCGCACGTTCTCGGCCGGCGATGCGGTCTCGTCTAGAAAGCGCAAGACCCGGTCGATGGGATTATTCTTGAACAGCGCGGTAAAGAGCGGCTTGATTCGGTCGCCGTGTCGCTGGATGACGTCGAGCATGAGGGAATCGCACAGGCGATAGCGGCGCGAGTCGGGCGGCACGCCAAAGGGATGGCCGTCGCGGAGGAGCGAGGCGACGATGGCAGCCGAGTCGCGCTGAATCCGTAGAAAGGCATAGCCGGTCGACGCCTTGATCCGGCCGCCGCGCACGCCGATATTCATGATGCGCCGCCCCGCGCGCCGCGGAAACGGGTAATCCGTCAACGGGTTCACGCCCCCCTCCATCGGGGTCAGCGCATAGTCGTCCAGGCCCAGCGCGCCCTCCAGATATCCTTTGAGCGCAACCTCATACCGGTCCGGGGTCAGCGTCACAAACTCGACCAGCGCCCGGCGCTCGGAAAACGGCAGCACGTAGAAAAAACGCAGCTCGTTCTTTTGCGGCGTGCGCATGTCCATGAAATAGGGGGCGGCGGGATTAAAGGCGTCTGTGTGCGTTTCGACCATCCAGCCTTTGAAATACTGGCGCAGGGTATGATAGCGCGTGGGATCGGGGTGGAACGTCGAGAGCTTGAAGCGGCTGTCAAAGAGCCAGCGGCCGGTGTAGGTCTCCCCGTCCACCTCAATGCGGACGCCGTCGCGCGCGTCCTGCGCCTCGTCGACCGTCCCTTGCAGGAATTCGACGTTGCCGCATGCGTCCAATTCCTGGCGGACGAACTCGTAGAAATCAATCCCGCGAATCAACCGGTAGCGATATTCGCCCAGGTCGATCACCCTGGCGAAATGCTCCCCGACGATCTGAAACTGCCGCCACGAGCGCTCGACGATGCCGTCGAACGGCGTCGCGCGGTTACTCCAAAAACACCAGGTGCGGTCGTTGCGGTCCTTGGGAGACGGGTCGACGATGAGGATGGAACTATTGCGCAGCGGGCTGTGGGCCAGGTGATAGGCGAGGCTCAGCCCGGCGAGGCCGCCGCCCGCGAGGATCAAATCATAGGTTCTGGTCATCAGTGGTTTTGCCGCCAGATGCCGGGCAGCCGGCTCAGTTTGCCCCATGCGCCCACATGCGCCCGGCGGGTAAAGACATCATAGTCGTGCGTCTCTATATCTTGAAGGATGGCCCGGTACAACTCGCCGGCGGCGGCGACCGCGACGCGCCCCTCGGCGTTCAACATCCGGATGCCGGGCCAGGCCTCGGCGTAAAGGTCGCGATTGCGCGCAATCTGAAAGCGCATCAACGCGCGCCAGCGCTCGTCCACGCGCCCCCCGGCGATGTCGGCTTCCGAGAGCCCAAAGGCGGCCAACTCGCGTTGCGGCAAATAGACCCGCCCCGCCTGCCAATCTTCGCCCACATCGCGGAGGATGTTGGTCATTTGCAGAGCGACGCCGAGCTTGATGGCGTAGGGAATCGCCTCGCGGCCGGTAAAGCCAATGATGTGCATGCTCATGAGACCGACCGTCGAGGCCACACCGTAGGCATACGCGGTCAGCTCTTCAAAGGTCTCGTAGCGCGTCTGGCGCAGGTCGCGCCCGACCCCTTCGATGAGCTGCTCGGCATAACACGCAGGGATGCGGTAGCAAAGCCGCGTGTCCGTCCAGGCCACGGCGACGAGATCGTTCGGGTCGGGCTGCAACGACAAGGCCCGGCGGCGCCAGGCAGCCAGCGCCCGTTCGGCATCCCCTTCCGGGCAATCGACAATATTGTCGCTGACGCGGCAAAAGGCATAGAGCGCGCGGATCGCCTTTCGTTTCGTGGCGGGCATCAGCCGGCTGGCAAAATAAAAGGACCGGCTGTGCGCGGCGGTTAGCGCCTCACAATAAGCATATGCGCGCCGCAGCGTCGCCTGATCGGCGATAGGCCGGTCGAGCGACACGGGTTGAGCCGTCCGGGCCTGCGCGGCCAGCGACAGCAGGTTGCGTTCCCAGGTTTGAGGATAGGCAGTGGACATGCCGGGCCTCCGGTGATTTGTTCAATCTATCACAATTACTTACGACCTCGCGCCGATTTGGTTACGACAGTCCTATGCCAGATATCGTGTCATTCGACGCATCGGGATGCACGGCCGTGCCGTCGCTACGAAATTACACAATGATTGGTAGACCGCGGGAGGCGTAGAAACGGGAGTGGGCGAGGCAAAAAACCGCCCCGCCCGGTGGAATTCGTCGGGTGGGGCGTGCGGAAAAAGCTCGCGGGACGCACGTGCTCAGGCGGGAGCGGCCGGCGGGGTGGCGGTTAGAGTTTCCGAGCAATAACATGCCAGTAACGCGCGTAGATTTTTCATGCAGATGCTCCTCCGTAATGTCTCAATCCGAACCGCCAGACGATGCGCCCGACAATCAACAGCGCCGCGGTCAGCCCGACGGCGCCGGCGAGCGTGTCGGGCGTTAGCCGCGCGGTAAGCGCCTGCGCCGGCACGGTCACGGCAAATGCCACCGGGACGAGAAACGTCAGCCCGGTGCGCAGCCAGTCAGGATAGATTCCCACGGGCCAACGCCCCGCCTGGTAGACCCCTTGAAAAAGCTCGATGATGTTTTCCATGCGAATGATCCAGAACGCGCCGCTTGTGAGGATGAGCCAAAAGCTATAGATCATCAGCCCGCCGCAGACGAGCGCCAGCGCAAACCCCAGCGCCGCCGCCAGCCCGATTCCCGCTTGAAGGTGCGCCACAGCGACCCCGAGGACGGCCAGCCCCATCAGCACATCTACCGCTTGCCAGATGCGCACCTCGCGCACGCTAACGAGCACTTGCGAGTCCGCGGGCTTGGTCAGCGCATAGTCCAGCGTCCCCTCCTGGATCTCGTTCATCAGCCGTTCCATGTTCGGCTGAATCGTCGTGCGGATGAGCCCGCCCATGAGGATGTGCACGCCCATCACCGCCAGCAGTTCGTACGGCGTCCAGCCCCCCAGAGTCGCGGTATGGTCAAAGACGAGATACAGTCCAAAGAGCCCGGTCGCAAGTGCGAGCAGTGACTGGAACAACTGGACGAACAGGTTGACACGGTATTGCAGTTCGTTCAGCGCCCCGATCCGAAAAAACAGCGCCGCCAATCGAATGTTATGCAAGTCTCAAACTCCGAAATCTCACCACAAAGGCGTGGCGCAATATTTGCCTGGCCCTAATTACCGACCGCGGTATAGTGCTTGAGGGCGAGCCGCCAGACGAGGGCGACGACCGCGATGCCCAATAGAATCCAGAACGCCTGGACGCACAATCCAATCAGCGATTGCGTCAGGTCCCGCTGGCCGATCAGCACCTCAATCGGATAACCGAACGCCCACTGAAAGGGGAGCACATTCGCGACCTGCTGCGCCCAATCGGGCAGGAGCGAGAGCGGCACGAGCCGCCCGGAAAAGATGAGCTCGGCGGTAAAATAGAGCTCAAAGAGCGCGCCGACGCGCGTCGTCCAGAACGACAGCATCCCGAGCGCCCACAGGAGAAAGAAACGGGTAACCGTTCAGTCAAGTGATGGCCCGGGCAACAACGACGGTGGTTCAGCACCGCTGATGGCCGCCGCACAGGCTGCCGTCAGATAATCCAACACGTCGCGCCGCTGCTGACGGAGTGTCGTAACGGTGGTCAAAATGCGCGCCACAAACAGACTGCCCGCCACACTCTGCGTCCCAAAGCTGCGCCGCCGCCAGAGCACCGCCCGCCGTAGGCAACGTTCGGCATGGTTGTTGGTCGGCTCTACTCCTTCGATGAACACGAAGGTCCATAACGCCACCTCCAACTTCAGCAGGTTCTCGCACAGATGGCGGGTCTGGAGATGAGACACGGTCGTACCTTCCTGCAGCAACGCCTGCACCCGCTCTCGGAGCGGTTGTACTTTAACTTGAAACTCAACGCGGCTTAACGTCCCCGCCTTCACTTGGCCCCACAGCCGAAATAACGTCTCCACCTCGGCGAGCAGGGCATGTCCAAGGCGGTGAGATTCGCCGCCACGCTCGACCAACTTTTGAAAGTCCCGTTTCAAGTGGGCCCAACAGAGTTGGCGGTGGTTGGGCGCGAGCCAATTGTACGCGCTCCACCGATCCGAGCCGACGACCCCGGCAAAGGTCGTACCCAGCAGTTGCTTGGCCCCCTGGGCACTGCGCGTCGCCAACAGCACAAACACCGCGACCAACGGGGTGGCGGCGACCCACAACCAGGCCCGGTGGGACTGTTCATGCCAGCCGGTCTCATCGAGGTTGGCCGCGGGTTGCCGTTGAGCATAGGTCTGCGCGTCGGTCACGGGTTGCGCTAACGCGGCACTCACGGCGACTTCCTGGGCGGACACACTACCCAAACTCAGGTCGGTGTGGAAGAGGGTGTCGAGCGCTTCTTCGATATCGCGCTGGCTGAGGCCCAGGCGGCCACTCAGATAGCCAATGGTGGCTTGCAGCCGTGGTCCGCAACTGCCCGCGGGCACGTCTGCAGGCCACTCGGCAGGGGTCTTCGCACCACACGCGAGACAGGTGAGGGTGTGGCGACGATATTCCGTGACGTGCGGTTCGACGCGGGGCAGTTCGGTAACCTGCTGGCGTTGGGGGTCGGGATCCTCACCCAAGAGCAACGCGCCGCAGGTGCCGCAGGTGGTGGGCTTGACCTCGACCACGCGTTGCACGTGTGCCACCGCCTTGAGCCGCCGCTGATGTCCCAGGTGGCCGGGCTGCGCTCCGCGGTGGCGTCCCGAGGGCGTGTGCGTGGGATGTGGGGGCGTGTTCGGCGGATCGGAGGAGGGCGGCTTGGAGGAGTTGCGTGAGTTTTGGCCAAGTCGTTCTTCGAGGTCGGCGACGCGCTGCTGGAGCTGCGCCACAGTTTGGAGTAGCGTCAGCACCAACGCGCGGACGGCCGCCGGAGTGGCGGCCCAGTCTTCCGCTGAAATGCCCGAAGGAGTTTGCTCGGCACTCATGTCACAATTATGCACTCGTCTCGTTGCCGTGACCATCGTCAATAATCGTCATTGACGCGCTGGTTGTCACACCACTGAACGGTTACGGATCCATCTTTTGATCTTCGGCCGTGAACTCTAGAATGGCACGGCGTGCTTGCACGGGCACTATATCCGCCTCCAATGCAAGTTCCTCTGCTGTTGCGTGGCGACCGAGTTCCTTGGTCAGCCGCTGGGAGATGTGGATGAGAGTATTAATCCTTTCGGCTGTCTGCGAAGAGATTTTTCTTGCCTTGCGATTCAAGTCGTTGGTTTTCGATTTTGGTTTCATCACTGTAATCGATGGGAGAAGGAAAGCGTCGCCGATGGTGGTGGATACCGCTGGGATGCGGGAGCGGCACGTTTGAATTATAACATTGTGAGCCAATTAGCGTAACTTTTGCGCAACCAGAGGGCAAATCGTTGTTTCAGTTGTGATTTTGCATAGGCAGATGGGTGGGATTAACCTCCGCTTGGGAGGAACTCCTTGTCATGGCTCCATCTGCCGACTGGCTGCAACCGAATACCGAACATGGCCTCTCCGTGGCCTTTGGTGAATTCTTTCAACAGTATGGGCTGTTGCAACAACTCTTACAGGTGCCGCTCCCACAAAAGACGCGGGACTTGCTCCCGCAAGCCAAGCTGGTTGAATTCTTAGCGGGCATCATGAGCGGCATCGAGTATCTCTCCGATTTGAATGACGGCCCGCGGCCGTTGGCCCGGGACCACACGGTGGCACGCGCCTGGGGCCAAGACCATTGGGCGCATTACAGCAGTGTCAGTCGGACGCTCAGTGCCTGTGATGCGCAGACCGTGCAAGCCGTGCAGCAAGCCATCGAAACCTTCAGTCAGCCGTTCATTCGCAGTGCGGTGCAAGAGGTACTACGCACCGGACACCCCTTGCGCTACGATTTGGATTTGATGGGCCAGCCCGTGAGCTCCACCAGTACCACTTATCCGTTGGCCGCTGCGTTCGGCTGGATGGACGATCAGATTCGCTTGGGTTATCAATGTGCACGTATCTGTCTCACGGATGCCTCCGGCGCACGCCTCTGGTTGCAAGGGTTTCATCATCCTGGCGATACCGTCTCGGCCACGTGCTTGCAAGAACTGGTGCGGGCGGCCGAAGCCCAGACCGAGGTGCGTCCGCGACGTCGCACCGATTTGGTGCAAGTGCGACTCGCGCAACAACAATTGGCGGTCGCTCGTCCCCAGCGACTCTGGGAACAGCAACAGGCGAAACAATTCAAGCTGCAACAGACCCAAGTGCGCGTGCAGGTGCAAATTGCGCAAGCCGAGCAGATCCTGAAACAGCCTATTTCTTCGGCCAAAACTGCACACTTGCAGGAGCAAATCCGCAAATGGCAGGCGCGCTTGCCGCACATCGCCCAGCAACTCGCTACCAGTGCCCAGGTACTCGCCCGCCATCAAGCCACGCTGGCCCCACTCGCCGCAGAACAGACGGCGCTCCAACAGTGGGGCCAACAACTGGAAGCGGACAATCAGACCAATCCCGATCCGCCCACGTGTCGGGTGCGGATGGACAGTGGCTTTGGCAGTGGCGCCAATCTCACCTGGCTGATCGAGATGGGCTATGAGGTAGACACCAAAGCCATTGGCGCCAAGACGACTCAGGCGCTGCGCACACAAGTCTCCGCCGCCACCACTTGGACGCGCGTCGGCGACAATGCCGAGCTGAGCCTGTGGCCGGACTATCAGTTGCATGCCTGCCCGTATCCGCTGACGGTGGGCTTGGAACGCTTCAAAGTGGGTGCCCAGTATGCGTA
>JBAVQS010000314.1:0-1731 GCA_049694275.1 Anaerolineae bacterium
CCGATGACCCGGGTCGAAGGCTATCGCAGTCCGATCCTCGCCATGCGCAAGGCGTGCGACCTGTACGCTAACCTGCGCCCCATCCAATCGCTGCCGATTGCGCTTTCGCGCCCGGCGCTCGACCTCCTCATCGTACGAGAGAATACGGAGGGGCTCTATGCGGGTCGCGAGCGCATGGAGGGCGATACCGCGATTGCCGAGCGCGTCATCACCCGCCGCGCGTCGGAGCGCATCATGCGCGTAGCCCTCGAACAGGCGCGGGCGCGAAACAACAAGCGCGTGACCCTTGTCCACAAGGCAAACGTACTCAAGCTCAGCGATGGGTTGTTCCGTGAAAGCTGTTTGCGGGTCGCACAGGAATTTCCCGATGTCCGCGTGGATGAAATGCTGGTCGACGCAATGGCGATGCGCCTCGTGCGTGACCCCGAAAGCTTTGAGGTCATCGTCACGACCAACCTCTTTGGCGATATCCTCTCCGATGAGGCGAGCGCCCTGATTGGCGGGCTGGGCGTAGCGCCATCCGGTAATATCGGGCAGACTACCGCCGTGTTCGAGCCGGTCCATGGATCAGCGCCAGACATCGCGGGCAAGGGGATCGCCAATCCGGTCGGCGCCATCCTGACGGCCGCCATGATGCTGGATTACCTGCACCAGGATGAGGCTGCAAAGCAGGTGCGCACCGCGGTGGGGCACGTGCTCGAGCGCGGAGTGATGACTCCCGACCTGGGCGGCAGCGCGACAACCCCACAAGTCGTCCAGGCCGTGATCCGGGAGCTTTAACCTGCTCTTTTCAGGGCTCAGGGGCAAGTGCGCGTTGAAATTTTGGTCGGCAGGCGTCGCGCAAATTGCCCTTCCTTCGCTATAATGACCCCGTTCGTCTTCCTCGTTTGTTATGATTTTGTTACGTTAGCCTGATAAGATAGCGCGAGTTCCAGATTGCCAATGAAAAAACCGACGAGTATTGTAAACCTATGCCATGCGAGATAAATTAAAGCGACGCATTCCCCTCGCCACCCTGTTCGCCGTTACGCTCTTTGCCATGGCCGTTGCTGTCGTCTTCCAGTCGCTGTATGATTCCGGCGGGGCGTTCATCACTTTGCCTACGACCAGCGCCCCGCCGGCAACGGAGCGCCCTGCGCCGAGACCGACCGATACGCCGCCTGCCACTGCGACGCCGGCCTTTGCCTATCCGCGCGTCACTTTTGGCGGGCAAGCAACCGAACCAGGACACTTGAATAATGCCACCCATCTGACGCTCGACACAGAAGGACGAATCTATGTAACAGAAGCGGAAGGGGGTCTCATTCAGGTCTTTGATTCAACCGGCAAGTATCTCGTCCAATGGAGCCTGGGCGGCTCAGTCCGGATCGACGGATTGGCGGCAGACCGCAAGGGCACGGTGTATGTAATTGCCGACGGGCAGATTGTTCGCTACCACGGAGCAAGCGGAGACAAACTGGGGGTGGTCACCTATCCAGGCGGAGACCACTTTGGGGCAATTGCCATGCTCCCCGATGGCGGATTTGTCGCCGTGTGGTATGAGAATCGCCAGGGGATTATCAACTCTGTCCAGGGACACCGCGAGGACCTGGTTCGTTTTGACGCTGCCGGCAACGTCCTACAAACCTGGTCGGCCCCCATCAGCAGCCAGACCGGCGCCGCCGAGGTCGAGACACGGCTTGCCGTCGACCCACAGAGCAATATCCTGGCGCTCGGCGGCACGCTCGCGCC
>JBAVQS010000315.1:0-19704 GCA_049694275.1 Anaerolineae bacterium
GGCGCAGTTCCGCTTCCTTTTTCGCGCCTTCGGGGGAATCCGCGAGGAGGTAATACGGGAACCGGCTCGCCATCAGGCGGGTGCGGGCCAGGGCGAGGGCGACGCGCGAGGTATCAATCGTGATCCAACGGCGTCCCCACTGCTCAGCGACATAGGCGGTGGTGCCGCTCCCGCAGGTTGGGTCAATCACGAGGTCGCCTGGGTCGGTGGTCATCAGGAGGCAACGTTCGCTAATTCGTGCTGACGTTTGTACCACATAGACTCTATCCATTTCAGCGAAGGTGTCATCCCAGCTGTTATTTAGCCTTTGAACTGGTAAATCGTCATGAAATTGAGTATAGTTCAAATAACTACCAGTGACTTCCAGCCGCCCTGATTTTGCCAAAGTATCTAGCCCGTCCCTTGTGGTCTTCCATGAATATCCCTGACCGAGTCGAAAAGTTTTTCCTGCAAATTCGTAGTCGAAAGTGCAACTTGGCGTATAGCCTGCCGATGAGAGCGTTGAAAATCGGTAGAACCTCGTATCTTCTGACAATGAAGATGGATTTGCTTTTTCGTCCGTCGTCGCGCGCCTTCTACTGCCGTCTCGCAACTCGACTCTGTCAAATGGCGTTCCCTCGCCCATTAGTTTCGTCTTGAAGAGAGAGCGATACTTGATTCGCGATTTATCCTTTGCGTACCATAACACATAGTCAGCTACCGATGGGAGAAAGGTAGCCCCAAGCGGGCTGTTTGTCCTGTATGTGATTTGCGTAACGAAATTCTCGCTCCCAAATACCTCGTCCAACAGTGACCGCACCAGATGCACGTTCTCGTCGCCAATCTGCACAAACACGCTGCCGCTCTCACTCAAGAGTTCACGCGCCGCTGTGAGCCGGTCGCGCAAGTATGACAGGTACGAGTGAATGCCTAGCTCCCAGGTATCGCGGAACGCCTTGACCTGCTCGGGCTGGCGCGTCGCGTCCTCGGCCTTGCCATCCTTGACATCGCGCTTGCGGGTGCTCACCTGCCAGTTCGACCCGAACTTTATTCCATAGGGCGGGTCCATATAGACCATCTGCACCTGCCCCTTGAGGCCTTCTTTTTCCGCAAGCGAGGTCATCACGAGCAAGGAATCGCCCAGAATCATCCGGTTCGTCCACTTGTACGCGTGGTGGTAAAAGTCCACCTTCTCCTCAAAGGGGATGCCATTGAAATCCGAGAACAGCGCCATCTGCGCGGGCGCGCCTTTTTTTGCCTCGGCGCGCACGTTCTCGATGATCGCCTGGGGCTGAATCATCTCTTGAATATAGATGGGGACCGCCGGCACTTCGAGCGGTTTGCTGTCCTGCTCGTCTTTGCCCTTCCAGACCAACTGCGGATCGAGCGACGGATCACGCGGGTAGAGGACTGCCTTCGGCTGCTTTTCCTCGTCTGCGACAAAGCGACGGAGCTCTTCGGTCGGGATGTTGGCGCGCTTGTCCTTGTGCTTGAGGGAGGCAACGGGCGCGCGACTCATCGGCTTGTGTGCAGACTTGGTTTTTGCGCTTCCTTTGTTCTTGGGCATTTGCTAGGCCTGAACCCTTTCGTGATTGACTGCGAATAGATTTCTCACTGCGTTCGAAATGACAAGCGAAAGTCCTGAAATCAAAAAAGAAAACCCGCTCCCTACTCATATCGCGTGATGCGACCACGAGACCCGGCGGCGTACTTGACTGCTGCCTCTATCCCACCCTGATCGAGGCCTCCCGCGCTTGAAAAATCGCCTCCATAGAACTCGTAGGCAGTGTTATCGGTGAAAATCAGGAATACCTGGGTACGCGGGCCAGCCGCGTTCTCTTCGCTAACGACCACTGCCTTGATCGTCTTGCCAAGTATCTGGCGAATCTCTGGTTTCATTCCGTTCTGCCTCCGCCTTTGGACTTGCGGTTACAAGACTTTCGTTCGGCTGTCATGGCGAATGGCGCAGTGTCATTGCGAGGCACGAAGCAATCCCCCGCCAGTGCAGACCAGATTGCTTCGTCGCAAAAGGCGCTCCTCGCAATGACAGTGTGTGCATGCAATGACAGCCGGTCTATTGTCATTGCGAGGCACGAAGCAATCCCCCGCCAGCGCAAACCAGATTGCTTCCTTCGGCTTCGCTCAGGACCGCAAAAAGCGCTCCTCGCAATGACATATATATAATGCGCCAATGACAGAGACGGCCGACAATGACAGGGACGGCGCGCAATGACAACGCCCTGCCTACAAATCCTCATACAAGTCGCGCCATCCCTGATTTGCGCCGTTGACCAGGTCGATCTTCTTTTGCCGCGACCCGCCTTTGAGCTGCTTTTCCCGGGCAATCGCCTGTGTTATATCCTCAAAGACCTCAAAGTAAACGAGTTTGTCGATGTTGTACCTTTTGGTGAACCCTTCCAAGAGTTTTTCTCGATGCTCGTACACTCGCCTTTGCAGGTTATTGGTGACGCCGATGTAAAGCACGGTGCTGTGCTTGTTCGTCATGATATAGACATAGTATTGTTTGACGGAGGCCAATGTACGCGCTCCTTTGTCATGGCGAATGGCGCAATGACAGCCGGTCTTTTGTCATTGCGAGCGTTTTGTGCGAAGCAATCCCGCCAGCGCACCGTCATTGCGAGGCACGAAGCAATCCCCGCCAGCGCAGTGTCATTGCGAGGCACGAAGCAATCCCGCCAACGCAGTGCAGATTGCTTCGTCACAAAAAGCGCTCCTCGCAATGACAGTGTGTGCATGCAATGACAGCCGTTCTCAGCGCGGAATGCCCAGCCCGTCGAGCGGGGGCTCGCCGCGCAGCGACGCCCGAATCGTATTCTCCGCATCCCAAGGATCGGAGATTTCGAGAAACGCCCAGCGCCCGAATCCGCCGTGATTATTGATCGCCGGAATCCAGAGGTTGCGCACTGTCGCAACCTTCGCGGCTTTGTCCTTGCGCGGTTCGCCGCTTACTTCGAGCACCAGATTCAAGAGGTCGTCCGCGCCGTGCCCATCATTCAGGCGCACGATAAAGTCGGGGGTATAGTTTCTCCCGTCGCCTTCCAGCGTGTAGGGGATGGTAAAAGCGAGGTTGTGGTTCTTGATGTAGCAAACCACCTCGCCCATATCCTCTAACACCTGCGCCATCTTTTGTTCCCATGAATCGGTATCGCAAACGACATAGTTGACCTGACACCGATCGGCGCGCGTCAGATAGACATTGCGCGTGGTGTCGAAATCCACATAGCGCGTCGAGCCGATGGTGTCATACGGGCGCAAGATAGGCTTGAGGGTCGCGTTGCCCTTGTCGGATGCGACAATCGCCTGATAGATGCGGTCAGCCGCGTCGTGGGCGAATTCGAGCAGCAACAGCAGTTGGGGAAACGTATTGTCTTTGCAGGTCACACATTCGGCCATCCACTGCCGGGCAATCGCAAGCACCTGGGGGAATAGCCACGACTGTACGTCTGCATCGAATTGATGTTTGCCGTCGCGTTCGGTCTGCGGCTCGCCATCCGCGCGAAAGTACTTTTCCAAGACCAGTTTCGCCAGGAGGAACGCGACCTCTTGCTCACGACGCTGCTTGAGATCGTCCAGCGTGAGAATAGACGATTCGCCCACAATCGGCGCGTTCTCGGTCTTGGTCGGAATATCGCGCGTGGAAAGGGATAGCTTGGAATCCGCCGTAAACCTGTACGAGAGTTTTTCGGTTGGCGCCTGGTAACGGTAGCCGGTCACGCGGGGGAACGTGATTTCGCACGCGGCGCGGTCTTCGAGCGCCCGCACGCGGGTCGGCATCGGCCCCGGTTTGGGTTCGGGCTGTGCGCCAGAGGTCGGGATAAACGAGAAAGGCACGCCGTAAACCTCGGCATACTGCGGCGCAAACCCCTCGAATTCAACCGTCTGACCATTGACTTGAATCTGGACCGGACTGGTCGAATAACTGGTTCGGCGCAGACCGCGCCCGACGACCTGCTCACACAAGAGCTGGGTGCCAAAGGCGCGCACGCCAAGAATATGGGTCACGGTTTGGGCGTCCCATCCTTCGGTCAGCATCGAGACCGAGACGACGCACTTGATCTGCTCGCCCAGCTTGCCCACTTTGCCGACGGTATTCATTACCTCGCGCAAGAGGTCTTCTTCCGTCAATTCCTCAATGTCACGACCGGGGAACCGCTGGCGGTATTCGTCCTTGAATTCCTCGATCTCGCGCGCCGCGATTCTCTTGAAATCGTCGCTCATCCCTTCGCCCGATTCGAGCTGCTGGCTGTCCACGAGAATCGTATTCGGGCGCGCGCTCCACTGGCCGTTCGATTCATTGCTGAATAACGGCAGATGCCCCGGCACTACGATGGTTGAGCTATCCGGTAAGGGCTTTTCCCATCCCGCGATATAGTCAAAGACCATTTTCGAGACGTTCGTGTTATTGCAGACGACGATAAAAACGGGCGGGGTCTGCCCACGCGCTCGCGCCTCGGTGTTCTGTTCCCACAGGCGGTAATACTTGCCATAATTCTGGTAGAGGCTTTGTAACGCGCCTTCCAATTCGGCGGGTATCTTGGGCTCGCCCTTGTACTCTTCGGTCGCACGTCCTTTGCGCGGCAGGTCCTGTCGAATGTGAAACCACAGATCGCGGTAGGTGGGCATCTCGCCCTGCATCGTGTTATCTTCGACGGGCACGCGCGGCACTTTGACGATGCCCGATTCGATCGCGTCAATCAGCGAGAAATCGGAAATGACCCAGGGGAAGAGTGTGCCTTCGGGGTTGCCTGACCCGCGCAAAAAGAACGGCGTCGCCGAGAGGTCGTACAAGGCGCGGACGCCGATTTTGGCCTTGACCGCTTCAAGTCCCGAAATCCAGATGCGCGCCTCTTCTTCACGGCGCTCTGCTTCCTTGCGCTCGTCGCCTTTCAAGGGCGGATAGCCATCCGCCCCTACTTCGCCGTCCGGCTTGTGGCGGTAGCAGTGATGCGCCTCGTCGTTGATGACGACGATGTTTTTCTTGTTGCCCAACTCGCGGCAGACGCGGCGCACCATTTGGTCCGGGGTCTCGGTGAATGCGCCCGTCTCGCCCTGTCCTAAAATGCTCCTGGTCAGTTTGCCTGCGGCAATCCGCTCGCGCAATTTGAATTGGTGAAAATTCACGATGACGATTTTCGCCTTGCCCAACTCCGGGCGCAGGTCGGGCGGCACGATGTCATGCTCGCGATAATAGTTCTTGGGGTCGTTGGGCAGCAGCACGCGCAAGCGGTCACGGATGGTAATGCCGGGGGTGACAATCAAAAAGGTGTCAGAGAAATGCGCATCCTGGGAATTCGCCAACTTGTTCAGCGCGTGCCAGGCGATTAGCATCGCCATAACGAGCGTCTTGCCCGATCCGGTCGCCATCTTGAAGGCGACACGATAGAGCAAGGGATTGGCGTCCTGGTTGAACCGGCGCAGGTCGTTTTCAAGCGATTGATCGCCGTACTTGTTCGCGACTTCGGTAATGTAGATGACTGTCTCTAACGCTTCGATCTGGCAGAAAAAGAGGCGGCGGTCGCGGTCGGGGCGCTGCCAGTATTTGAGCAGTTCCTCGGTCCGCTTGGTGATTCCGACGTACCCGCCTTGACGCCAGAGGGCAACGCGCTCGCGCACCCGATTGATAAAGTCGTTCTCCTGGATTCGCTCCTCAATCCATTGCGTATCGAAAGACAATTGCCCGGTTTTGGTGCGCTGCTTGGGGCGCGGGATGGGGATAAAGTAGGAGCTGACGCGGCGCGAGCTGATGACCTCATTCGTAATGCCCTCTTCCGAAAAGCGGAAATGACGTTGAGGCTCTTGAAAGGGCGAGTTGAGAACAGGGTTTTCGATGACAACTTGTGGCATAGTGGGACCTCAAAAAGGTCTGGGTAGGGGTCTATGCTACGCTGGAGAATTGTAACACCAAAAGGGGGCAATACCAAGAACCGTTGAGGCGGGGCGGGGCGATTAGATGGGAGCAGGTTGTGCGCCGGCGCTATCAGCGGCCGGCTGTCGCCGGTCCGCGTTCGCCTCTTCCCGTTCGCCCTCGACGCGCTCACCTAACAGCAAAAAGATGATGAGCGCGCCATAAAGGATCGGCGATTTCTCCCAGGCGGCGGGGAATCGCTGGAAATCCTGCGAGCCAATGTTGGTCAGCCACAGCCCGGCGCCGAGCGCGGCGAGGATGAGCGTGGCGCGGGTGAGGCTCAGACGCGAACTCATGAGCGCGGCCAGCAGGACGGTGACAGGGAAAACCAGCCAGGTGTAATAGTGGTCCCACGCGATGGGGGAAATGATCGGCTGGATGAGGAGCAAGAGCGAGAATTCCAGCGCATGGGTGAGCGAACGGCGGGAGATGCGGCGGCCGCGTGAGAGAAAGAGCACCGCGCCGACGAGGAGCAGTTCCGCGCCGGTATTGAGGACGCGGAGGAGCGGCACGGAGGGTGCGCTCTGCAAGCCCTGGGCATAGACGGGGTCGAGGAGCAGGCGGTTGATAAGGCCGGGGAGCGATTGGTTGTCGAAATAGGATGTGCCAGTCGAGATGGCGGGAAAGATCTGCGTGACGAATTGGAACCACCGGTCGATGCCGACCCACGGAAGGCCGAGCAGGACGATGGCGAGGGTAGCCGCCATCGTATAGAGCGCGATCCGCCATTCGCGTTTCCAGAGAAAATAGAGGACGAATATGCCGGGCGTGATCTTGACGAGCGTTGCAATCGCAATCGGGACCGCGGCGGTGAGGTCATGCCCGCGGCTCAAAGCCCAAAAGGAGAGGGCGACGAGGAACAGGATCAGGATGTCCTGCTGGCCGAGACCAAGGGACGAGCGAACCGGCGCATAGAGCGCAAAGAGCACGACCGGCCACAGCCAGTGGAGCGGGCGCGGCGCGGACCGGCGGAGCGTATCCCAGACCATGAGCAGGGTCGCCAGAAAGAGCAGGGGCGTGAGGATGCCGTACAGGAGCTTGACATCGGGCCAGTTGAACAGGGTCCAGCGCAGGTCAAAAAAAGTATCGGACGGCGGATGGGTATAGCCAAGGAGGAGGTTCGAGAAGGCGCTCCCATAATTGACGCCCCCAATCTTGTTCGCCATCTGCTTCAGGGCAGTAAAGGAATAGATGTCTCCCTGCGCGGCGAGCACACGCGCTGCGGTGTACTGCACGAACAGGTCGATGAGGCGTTGTTTGGGGACCTTGAGCGCGTACTGGACGAAATCGTACACCGGCCAGGCGCAGACCAGAACCGCAACCAGGCGGGGGAACCAGGCGCGAACCCGCGGCCCGCCCCATTCCCGGGGAAGGGGCAGTCGAGGCCGGATGCGGTCATACACGGGGACGCAGAGGAAAAAGGCGACGACGAACGGCAGCCAGAAGTATTGCGAAAGGAGATTAGCGAGGGCGTTCAATGGCATCAGCCAGGAAGAGAATTCAGATTTCAGATTTCAGAATCTGCACTCTGAAATCTACAATCTGAAATCGTTATGTTCCCCAGTCCCGCGAATACAGGAAATCGGCGCCGATGGTGCGGGCGCTCAGCTTGGCGATGGGCGGGGTGACGCGCTTGAACTGGTTGCGCTGGATGCGGCGCCCGATCTCGCGAACGATCTGCGCGTCAAACCCGAGCGCGGCAATATCCTCCGGCCGGCGGCGCTCGTCGACGAGGAGATAGAGAATCTGGTCGGCCATGGCATAGGTAAAGCCCAGCTCCCCTTCGTCCGTCTGCCCCAGCCAGAGGTCGGCGCTCGGCGCCTTTTTGATGATCGCTTCGGGGACGCCCAGCGTTTCGGATAACTGCCACACCTGCGTCTTGTAGAGGTCGCCGAGGGGATGGATCGCCGCCGCATTATCGCCGTACTGGGTGGTATAGCCGAGCAGGTTCTCGGTTTTGTTGGAGGTGCCGACGACGAGCGCGCCGAACGCTTCGGACTGGTCATACAGGATAATCATGCGCTCGCGCGCCATGATATTGCCCCGCCGCCGGGGATTGTCGCCAACGTAGGCATCAAGATACGGGTCCACCATCGGCGTGATTTCGATCACTTGAGACGGAATGCCCAGGTGCTGGACCAGCGTTTCGGCGTCGCCCCGGCTGTTGGGGTTCGAGGTTTTGTACGGCATGAGGATGCCGAGCACGTTCTCGGCCCCGAGCGCCCTGGTCGCGAGGACGGCGACGAGCGCGGAATCGACGCCGCCCGACAAGCCGACGACGGCGCGGCGCATCCCGGTCCGCGTCACCTCCTCGCGAATGAAATCGGTGAGGAGGTGCGTGGTGAGATCGGTGTTGATGCCGAGTTGAGAGAGAATATCCATCAGTGAATCATTCTGAATTGGTCGTTCGCATGAGACGGAGATTCTTCACTCCGTTCAGAATGGCGTTCGCGTGAGACAGAGATTCTTCACTCCGTTCAGAATGACAATTGCCCGTTCAGAATGACAGTTTTCCGTTCGGAATGACATTTGCCTGGTCGGAATGACGGTTTCCTGGTCGGAATGACAGGTGCCTGTTCAGAACAGGGTTTCGAGAAAGGTCTGGGTCAGGCGGGCGTTGATCTCGATGACGTCGAGCTCGTCGGCGGTCATTTCCAGCTTGTAGTTGGTGGTGGTCCAGCCCGGCGTTTCCCACTGCAGTCGCGCGGATTCGATTGCCAGTTGCAGTTGGAACAGGGCATCCTGTTTGGTCTTGCCCCGGCCCGTGTACTGGGACCCGTCCAGGGAATCCGCGCGCCACCAACCATATTCGTCCACATACAGCATTACCTGACTCATTCCTTATCCTCCAGATAAATTCGGTCGAGCTCACGCATCACCAGGTCGAGCCGCTCGTCGCGTAACGTTGGCAGGCGGAGCCGCGCCCGGCGGAGCGCGTCCACGTCGATCTCGGCGACGACCAGCGCCTCTTGCAAAAGGGGCGCGGTGCAGAGCGGCCGGCCATCGGGCGCCATTACGACGCTGCCCCCCCAGAACGAAATGCCATCCTCGATTCCCACCCGATTGGTGTACAGGACATAGCTGGTCAGTAGTTCGGCATAGCTATGCAGAAAGGAGTTGACGGTGCGCTCGCTCGCCAGCGTCCCCGGCTCGTCCGCGGCCAGGCCATAGCCGGGGCTGGCCGCAATGTCAACGATGAAATCGGCGCCGTCCTGCCACAAGAGATAGGCGGCCGAGAGGTGCCAGGCATCTTCGCAGATGGTCAACCCCATGCGCCCCCAGCGGGTATCAAAGGCGCGAAAGCGATCGCCGGCGGCAAAGTAGCGCGCATCGTCAAACATCCGGTAGGTCGGCAAATAGACCTTGCGATGAACATGAAGCGCCTGCCCGTTGGCGAGATAGGCCGCCGCGATGTAATAGCGATAGCGCGCGTCCTGCTCGACAAACCCGACGACCAGATCGAGGTCGCGGCTCGCCTGGAGCAGCGGACCCAAGAGCGGATCGCCGGGGACCGGATGCGCGGCGAGCGTCGGGACCAGGTCTTTGACGTAATAGCCGGTCAGGGAGAGCTCTGGAAAAACGAGCAGGTCGACTTGCTGCTGCCGGGCCTGCTCGATATAGGCAAGATGCTTGTCGAGGTTTGCCTTGACATCCCCCAACCGGGGCGCAATCTGCGCCAAACCTGCGCGAAACATGGTCATGAATTTGGATATGTCATTGCGAGGAGCGCCTTTCGCGACGTGGCAATCTGGTCTGCGTTGGCGGGATTGCTTCGCTCCGCTCGCAATGACAATTGGGCTTTAGAGCGGGTAGAGCTCGCCGAACTTGGTCCTCAGATAGTGGAGGTAGGGTGCGATGCTGATGGGACCGCCGGTGGCGCGCTGCATGAGCTCGGGCGGCGTAAATTTGGCGCCGTGCTTGTATACGTTATCTTGCAGCCAGCCGAGCAGCGTGCTGAACTGGCCATGCGCAATCTGATCGGGAATCTCGGGATGGGCATGTTGGGCCGCATCAAAGAACTGGGCGCCCATGATGTTGCCGAGCGTGTACCCCTGAAAGACGCCGCCGATCTGGCCGCCGAACCAATGGATATCCTGCATCGGGCCGCTGGAATAATCCGGCGGGGTGAGGCCCATATCCTGCTTGAATCGCTCATTCCATGCTTCGGGCAGGTCGTGAACCGCAAGCTTGCCTTCGAGCATGTCGAGCTCGAGGTCGAAGCGGAGCATGATGTGCAGGTTATAGGTCACTTCGTCCGCTTCGGTGCGGATGAGCGACTGTTCGACCTTGTTGACGGCGCGATAGAATGTTTCGAGCGGAACCTGGCCCAACTGGGAGGGGAAGGTCTCTTGCAGGCGCGGGTAGAAATAGGTCCAAAAGCCCCGGCTGCGTCCGACCTGGTTTTCCCACAACCGCGATTGCGACTCGTGCGCGCCGGAAGAGGCGCCGTCGGCCAACAGGGTGCGGGCAAGTCCATGATCGATTCCCTGGCCGTACATGGCATGGCCTGATTCGTGAATCGAGCTGAACAGCGTCTGTCCCAAATAGTTCTCGTCGACGCGCGTCGTGATGCGCACGTCGTCAATCGAGAACTGGGTCATAAAGGGATGCGCCGTCAGGTCCTGGCGGCCGCGCTTGAAATCATAGCCGAGCTGGGCGACGATCTTTTGGCTGAGATCGAGCTGGGTGGGCCCCGAAAAGTGCTGGCGCAGGCAGGAATCATCGGCCGGGGGAAAAGCGGTGATGGCCCGGACGATGGGGACAAGCGCCGCGCGCAACTCGGCAAAAGTGCGCTTGAGCTCGGCCGCGGTCATGCCCGGATCGACGATATCGATCAGCGGGTCGGCGACATGCTGCTTGTCTGGAAAATAACTTGAATATTCGCGGCTCAGTTCGAGAATCCGTTCCAACCAACTCTCGGTCCGGGCCCAGTCCGATTCCGGCCGCGCTTCGACCCAGGTCTGATAGCTCATGGCGCCGGTCTCTGCCATTCGCCGGACAAAATCGGCGGGGAGGCGGCGGTGGCGCTCGTACTCGCGGCGCGTCACTCGAATCAGGCTCGCTTCATTCGAGTCGTAGGAGAGACTGGCCTCATACGGACGCAGGTCTTGCAGCAATCGCCCGATTTCGTCGCTCGTCAGCTTTTCGTGGCTGAGTCGCTGCAGCGTGGCGAGCTGTTCGGCGCGTGATTGGACACCGCCGGGCGGCATGTAGGTCTGCATGTCCCAGCCCAGAACGGCGGCGGCGGCGCTGAGGTCATAAACCTCGGCCAGACGATCTTTCAATTCCTGAAATTGATGCTCCATTGCATGATTCCTTTCCCGATTCAATGTCCCCCATTTTATCATGATTGTGGCAAGGGGGGAAATCGAATCGGGCAAATGCCACATTCAGTACTTCACGAAATGTCATTTCGAGGCGTCTTTTGCCGAGAAATCTCGCTAGCGCAAACCGAGATTCTTCACTGCGTTCAGAATGACAAGCGATTTCGTGATCTACTGACATTCGTTTGCACGGATAGGTGAACGGGGTTATCATGGGCTTGCGCTAGGACTGGTGACGGATATCCCTATGCCTATTCTGCCTCCGCTCGATGGCGACCGCGTCCCGCCTACGCCGCTCTCCGATCATCCAGAACGGGTATTGGTCTGCTTGAGCGGCGCTGCGCTCAGTGGGCGGGTGCTGCGCGCGGGGCGGCAGTTGGCGACCAGCCTGGGCTGTGAATGGGCGGTCGTCAACGTCGAGACCCCGCAAGAGTACCGGCGGCCCATGGTCGACCGTAACCGCCTGGCGGACCTGCTGCGCCAGGCGGCAGGATGGGGGGCTGAAACGGCCATTCTGCCCGGTCAGGATATCGTCCGTGAGCTCTTGCGGTATGCGCGCCTGCACAACGTGACCAAGATTGTCGTGGGCAAACCGCCGCGCGAGCGCTGGCGCGAAATGGTGCGCCCCTCAGTGGCCGATGCGCTGGTCCGGCAGAGCGGCCAGATCAATGTCTTTATCATTACGACGGAGCCGGGACGCGCCGGATGGCCTGGCCTGCACCTGGATGCGCGCAGTCGCAGTCTGATGGGATATGTCGCGAGCCTTACGGCGCTGCTGGGCGCAACACTCGCCGGTTTCGCGCTCCGGCCGCTGCTCGACCCGGTCAACATCGCGCTGATCTATCTGGTTGCCATTGTATTTAGCGCAACCCGATGGGGGCTCTTTCCTTCGATTCTCTCCTCGATCGTTTCGGTGATCGTTCTCGACGCTCTGTTCATTCCCCCTTATGGCTTGATCTCGATTGCCGGCGCACAGGACCTGCTCACCCTGGCCGTCTTTTTGCTGGTTGCCGTCGTGGTGAGCGAGCTCGGCGCGCGCGTCCGGGCAGAGGTTGAAATGACCCGCCGGCGCGAGCAAGAGGTCGGCGCGCTCTATGCACTCAGCCGCGAAATCGCCTTTGTGCAAGACTGGTCCAAAATTCTCGACGTCGCCCTCAAACAGATCGGCGAAGTCTTTGCCGCCGACGCCATCGCCCTGCTCCCGGACAAACACAAGGTCCTGCAGTCGCATCGTACGACGCCACTCAATGCGACCGAACTGCGCGCGGCGCAGTGGGCCTTTGACCACCGCGAGACGACGGGACGCGGGTCACCCATACTCCCCCAAGTCGCATTCCGGTTCATTCCACTCCAGACGGCCCAGGGGACCTTTGGCGTGCTGGGATTGCGCCTGAGGGGCAAAGGCTTGTTCCCACCAGACCGCCGCCGATTGCTTGAGACGATTGCCGGGCAGATTGCAATTGCCCTGGAGCATGCCGAACTGAGCGCACAGGCAGAACAGACGCGCATGCTGGCCGAAAGCGACCGATTCCGCAACGCGCTCCTCTCTTCGATCTCGCATGACCTGCGGACTCCCCTTGCGGCGATTATGGGGTCTGCCAGCAGCCTGCTGGACGGCGAGGCGCAGTTGGGACCTCCCGCACAAAAGGACCTGCTACTCACTATTCAGGAAGAGGCGGGACGGCTCAACCGGCTGGTGGCGAATCTGCTGAATATGACCCGGCTCGAGTCCGGCAGCCTCAAGCCGCAGCGCGACTGGCACAGTGTGGAAGAGGTTATTGGCGCCGCGCTCGCCTATGCCAATCTGGATGGCCGCGAGGTCGAACTCCAGATTGCGCCCGACCTGCCATTGGCGACGTTTGACTTTGTCCTGATTCAGCAGGTGCTCTTGAACCTGTTGGATAATGCAGTTAAATTCTCACCGCCCGGTCCGCCGCTGGAGATCCGGGCAGGGCAGGCCGGGACTCTACTCTCAATCGGCGTCGCCGATCGCGGGGTGGGTATTCCAGAAGAGGAGCTCGTACATGTGTTTGACAAGTTCTATCGCGCGCCCAAAACCACCCATATCCCCGGCACCGGGCTGGGGCTATCGATCTGCAAAGGAATTGTCGAGGCGCATCACGGAACGATTCACGCCGAACGCCGTGACGGAGGTGGAACATGCGTGATTTTCACTCTACCCTTGGACGGAATGGAGGAGACAAGGTGAGCGCCGGCCCCCGCGTGCTCGTGATTGACGACGAATCGCAAATCCGCCGTTTTTTGCGCACCGGCCTCGGCGGGCACGGGTATGAGGTCATCGAGGCCAATGCGGGCAACTCCGGGTTGGACCAGGTTGCGGCGGCCAAGCCCGACCTGGTGATTCTTGACCTTGGGCTCCCGGATATGGACGGCGTCGAGGTGATTCAGCGCCTGCGCGAATGGTCCCAGGTGCCGATCATTATCCTCTCGGTACGCGAGCGCGAGCAGGACAAGATCGCCGCGCTGGATGCCGGCGCCGACGATTATCTCGTCAAGCCGTTTGGCATTGGCGAACTGCTCGCCCGGATCCGAGTGGCCCTC
Source organism: Anaerolineae bacterium (assembly GCA_049694275.1). Classification (GTDB taxonomy): domain Bacteria; phylum Chloroflexota; class Anaerolineae; order UBA4142; family SHND01; genus JBAVQS01. The sequence goes on from JBAVQS010000315.1 coordinate 13,792, forward strand.
CGGCACGGCGCCCCCACAGCCGAAGAGCCGGTGTTCCACACAGGCGCCCTGCAGGTAGACCTGGCACGCCGCCTCGTCACAATCGAAGGGCGTGAAGTCAAGCTCACACCGACGGAATATTCCATATTGAAATTCATGGTCGCCCATGCGGGTAAGGTGGTCACCCACCAGCAGCTCTTGCGCGGCGTCTGGGGCCCCGAATATGAGCAAGAAGCGCATTATGTGCGGGTCTATGTGGGGCAACTTCGCCAAAAACTAGAGTCCAACCCCGCGCGGCCGCGCTATATCCTCACAGAGCCCGGCGTAGGATACCGGCTCAAGGTGGACGAAATGAACTGAAATCCGGATACGCCCCCTCCTCTTTACATGTTCTTTACGCATTTTTCCCTTTTCCTTACACCGGCTTGAACCGGAACGGGGTAGAATAGTTATTGCTCAAAAAAGAGGCAGCAGAGTGCGGCCTGCTGCCTGAGGAGGAGGAAAGATGTTTGGTCTTCAACCGTGGCATCTGATTGTTATTCTGGCGGTGGCCTTGCTGGTCTTTGGGCCATCGCGGCTGCCTGAAATCGGCCAGGCGATTGGCAAATCCATTCGCGAGTTCCGCGACGCGGCAAGCTCGGCGCAAGAATCCCTCCGCGAGGGAATGGACGCCAAGCCGGTCAAGAAAATCGATCAAGACGAGAAAGATGACGCGCCCAAAGCGTGACGCCGCGATGCCGCTCACCGCGCACCTGGAAGAGCTGCGGTCGCGGCTGATCGTCTCGGTTCTCGCCATCCTCATCACGACGATTGTCGGCTTTATCCTTGCCGATCAGATTATTTCCATCGTCAAAGTCCCCGCCGGCGGAATCACCCTTCATGTCTTTAGCCCGATGGACGGCTTTTTCGTCAAGTGGCGCATCGCGCTCTTTACGGGATTGGCCCTCGCCTCCCCGGTCTGGGTGTATGAGCTCGTCGCCTTTGTGGTCCCCGGGCTGAGCGCCGAGGAACGGCGGGTGGTGCTGCCGCTGATCGGCGCGGGATTTGTGCTCTTTGCCATCGGCGTCGCTTTTGGCTATTACCTGCTCTTTGGGATGATTAACGTGCTGATGGCGATGTTTGGCGCGCAGTTGGACTATTTTCCTTCGGCCGACGCCTATATCTCGTTTGTCATCTTTTTTCTGCTCTCGACCGGCGTCGCATTTGAACTGCCGGTGCTGTTGTACGGCCTGGTGCGGCTCCACGTCATCTCGACCGATTTGCTGCGCAAGCAACGCCGTTACTTTTACTTTGGCATGTTCGTCTTTGCCGAAATCATCACGCCGGTTTCCGATCCAATCGTCGCGCCGCTCACAATTACCGTCCCCCTCGTTATCCTCTATGAACTGACATTGATGCTTGCCCGCTGGGGCGAGCGCCGACGTGAACAGGCCCTTGCCGAATTCCATTAAATCATCGCGCGTATGCACTGTTATCTTGTCTATTATGATGGCGGACCGGCGAGCGCGGCCGCCCTGCGGTCTGCACTCGATCTCATGGAGCCGGAGACGCGGATTATCGCCCTGGCCAGTATCGTCAGCTCCGCTCACCCGCCAACCAAAGATTCCGCGTCCCGGTTCGAGACCGGCGCTCAGGCGGCGCTGGCCGGCGCCGTGGCAAACGCGGCCGAACGCGGAATCGCCATTCAAACCGCCATGCTCACCAGCGCCGATCCCGGGCGCGCCATCGTCTCCTACGCATACGAGTGCCATGCGACCAAGATTTTCTGGGGGATCAATCGCGCCGAGGTCGAGCGCGGACTCAACGCGACGGTCCAATATCTCCTTCGCTTTGCCCCGACCCAGGTGGTTTTGGTTGGGCTCTAATGCGCGTGCGGATAGTAGGTCTTGCCGATCTCGATCATCGCTTTGACGTTCTCGGGTTTGGCGTCCAGCGGGCAGTCGCAGCCGGTGCTGAGGATGAACCCATTCCCTTTGCCGACCACGTCGATCAGCCGCCGGACGTACGTGTCTACCTCGTCGACCGTCCCCAGCGCAAGGAGCTGTGCAGGCACATCGCCCATGATGCACAGGTGATCGCCCAGCACCTCTTTGGCTTTAAAGATGTTGGTTTGGCTGTCCAGTTCGAGCACCGCTTTGCCGCGCGGCAATTCGAAAAAGCGGTCCAGATAGGGAACCCAGTTCGAATCGAAATGGAGCAGTGGGGTAATCCCCGCGTCGATGTAGGCCAGCGCCTGCCGCTTGATATAGGGCCAGGCAAAGCGGTCAAAGTAGCGGGGCGAAAGAAAAGTGGCGCGGGTGCCGGCCAAAAAGGCAGTGCGATAGCCGCGCTGAGTGCCCTGCTTGATCGTCCGCATCCCGTTAATGACCGCCTGGGAGATATCGTCCGCAATCTTGTCGCTGGCGGCCAAGACCTTGTCGGGCCGGCGGAAGAGGTCAAAGCTGAATTCCTTGATCGAGCGCGCCACCGAGAATAATTCCAACGGCGGCACCGAGGCGACGCCGGTAAAGGAGAGAATACCCTTACGCTCCCATTTCAGCGTGTCCCGTATCGCCTGGTCAAACCAGGCCTGCAAATAGGTTGGAACCTCGTGCGACGGCGTGTGGGGCCGGATGCGAGGGAACATTGCGCTCCAGAACGGCTGCCAGCCGTTCTCGATGATGAAATCGTAATCCTCCGGTTTCATCACCTCGCGTTCGTCAAACTGCCACTGCTCGTTCTCCGGTAATTCTCGGCCGGGAACCTTGAGCGGGGCAAGGAGAGTCAGCGTCCACGCAAACTCATTCAGAGTCGTCCCAAAGAAGGTGGCATCCCAGCCGCCATATTCGATAAAAATCTCTTCCAGCACGTCACGACCGAGGTCGCCATTCGTGATGAATTTGCTGACCGGCACACCCTTTTGGTGGGCGCAGTAGAAATCCATCATCGGCACGACCGGCACGCGGTCGACCGGCTGGAGGGCAATTGCGGCGTCGATGCGCTCGGCCGGGGTCATTGTTTCACGGACAGCCATCTTACACCTCCAATCCCATGAGCTGGCGCGCGATCACGATTGCATCCTGCGGGTTGCGCCCAAACGCGTCCGCCCCCACATAACGGAGGACGCGCTCATCCACCGGCCCACCGCCGATCATGACCCGGACCTCATCCCGAATCCCCGCCTGTTTGAGCGCCTCGACGGTCTCTTTCATAGAGATGAAGGAGGTGGTGAGCAGGGCCGAGAGGCCAAGCAGGTGGGCGCCGCTCTCTTCCAGCTTTTTGACAATCCGGTCCGGGGACACATCCACGCCAAGATCATACACGCGAAAATCCGCTGCGCGCAGCAGGGCGACGACGATATTCTTGCCAATGTCGTGCATGTCGCCCTGGACGGTGGCAAAAACAATATCGCCGGCGCGGCTCGCGCTTGCCCCGCCGAGGTGCGGCTCGATCTGCGACATCGCTCGCGCAAAGATATCCGCGGCCATAATGAGCTCGGTCAGGAAATAATGGCCGCCGGCAAAGCGCTTGCCGATCTCAATCATGCCGCTGCGCATGTCTTCAATAATGCTCGCCGGCGGCGCCCCAGCCGTGAGCGCGGTCGAGATCAATTGACTCACCTGCCGCTCGTCGAGCTCGACAAATGCCGTGGTCAGCTGGTTCTTTTCCTCGCTCATCTCTTTCTCCTTTTGAGTGGACATGCATGCTTTTTCAAACCGGGATCCGCCCGCGCGACGCAACAACCGGCACCCGGAGCGCGCGTTAATCGGCGTGACGCCGGTGGCGGCAGGTTTCGCGCACCGAGCAATAATCGCACTGGGAGCCCTCCGCGGCGGTGCGGATGCCGAGGCCGAGTCCGAGCACAAAGGAAACGGACTTGTTCGGGCGCATGGCGCAACCTTCGGTCAGGGTGACGCCGATCCGGTCAGCCGGGACAAGGCCGAAGAGGACGCGCTGCTCGGCGAGCGGCCAACCGGGCTCGCCGGGACTGAGGGGAAAGCCGATGGGGTAACCCCACTCGGCGGCGAGCGGCTCCAGAAAGGCACAGACCTGCTGGACGAGATTGATCACCGCCGCCGTCCCCATGCAGTCGAGCAAATAGCCGGAGACTGCATCGCCTTGCTGGAAATACTGACTCGACCGTTCCTCAAGCGCCGCACCGATGGTCGCCATACCGACGACCACTTCGCTCGCGGGCGCGAGAACATGGGCGACGTCGGGGCCACGCAGGACCTGCCCGCCGGCCAGATAGACACGGTCATGCATGACCTTTTGTACGGGAAAGCGCTCGAAAATCGCGGCGGGGACGACAAGCCGCTGCGCCTCGGGGTACAGGGTCTCACCCACGCCGCGGAGGGCAGGACGGGGCTCTCGTCCCCCCAGTTCCACCTGCCAGATATCATCGAGCGTGAACTGTGGGACCAGATCGGTCAGGACGCGCATCACCAAGTATCAGAGACTCCCTGCGGTCGGAATTCCCCGCCTCAACGTGAAAGGTCGCTTCAGCGACCGAAAAGGGGTTCGCCAACAGAGTCATGGAATTCTCCGCCTGAACATGACAGGTCGCCTCAGCGACCGAAAATGAGTTTGCCAACGGAGTTATTGAAGGCTGATGTTTATCCTAAACAGGCCGGGTCAAAAATGGGTACCAATGGGGTGAGAATTCAGGAAGAATGAGCGGCTTGTAACCGATTTTTCATGCAAACGTAGATATTGCTAGAGACGATGACAAAGGAGCGAGTCCCATGAAACGTCCGGATGGTGTCACGATTATTGCATTGGGGGATTTTCTGGTTGGAGGGATGGTGTTGCTCGGCGCATGCGCGATCCTGATGTCGATGGCGACGATCGCATTCGCCCCCGGTGAGGCAGGCGGCCGAATGGTCGCGATCGGCTTTGTCGGAATCGGGCTACTCGCCACGCTGGCCGCGGCCGCAATGAGCCTCGCCGCCGGGTGGGGCTTGTGGCGGCTGCGAGAGTGGGGCCGTTGGGTGACCATCGTGCTGGCCATCTTGATGCTGCTTGGCTTTCCCTTCGGCACGGTGCTAGGCGGGTTGATGATTTGGTACCTCTTGAAACCGGAGGTTGCGCGGGCGTTTGGCGCGAGCGGCCCGGTTGTTCCGTCGACCCCCGCGGCCTGGCGCCCGGCTATGCCCGGCGCCCCTGCGGGCGCATCCGCATCGGCCTCCGTCGCCGCCGTCTTTCCACCCATTCCTCCCGCGCCGGATTCGTCTATTCCGCCCGCCGCTGGCGAGCGCTAAATCGGAGGAGATGATGACGACCAAAAAGCTCGATCTCAAACGAGAGATGAAAGAGTTCTGGCTGCCGCCGCGCGAGCCGGTGCTCGTCAAGGTTCCACCGTTCTATTTCCTCATGGTGGATGGTCAGGGCGACCCGAACACCGCGCAGGCCTACCAGGATGCACTGCAAGCGCTCTATGGCGTTTCCTATACGCTCAAATTCATGCTCAAGAAGAGCGCACGCGGCGTCGATTACTCGGTTGCCCCACTGGAAGGATTGTGGTGGGCGGACAACATGGAGCTGTTCAGCGCGGAGGACAAGGGGCAGTGGCTTTGGACGGCGATGATCATGCAGCCCCGCCCAGTGAGCGAGGCGCTGATCCATAAGGCGATGGAAGAGGTCGCCGAGAAAAAGGAGCTGCCCGCGCTGAGCAAGGTACGCTTCGAGTGCTACGACGAGGGCCTCTCCGCACAGATCATGCACATCGGCCCCTATGCCGCGGAAAAGCCGACCATCGACAGGCTGCACGCCTTTATCGAATCGAACGGCTACCGGCGACGCGGCAAGCATCACGAGATCTACCTGGGTGATCCACGCCGCGCCGACCCGGCCAAGCTGAAAACCGTCATTCGCCAACCCGTCGAGCGCGCCTAGCGCGCCCCATGCCCGCATCGAAAGAGAATACCCCGTTAAGCATGCAAAAGGCCCGCCCCC
>JBAVQS010000316.1:0-6226 GCA_049694275.1 Anaerolineae bacterium
TTTCCCACCGAGCGTCGCGCGGCAGGCGGCTGGTCCACGCCCGGCCAGTGTTCGGTCGTCGTCGAAACGCCGCTCGCCAACATCGGGTTATCGATCTGCTACGATGGCGATTTTCCCGAGCTCTACCGCGTCATGGCCATCAAGGGTGCCGAGGTGTTTTGCCGTCCCTCCGCGCTCCTGCGCAGCTTTGAAATCTGGGAGATGACCAACAAGGCGCGGGCTTATGACAATCACGTCTATATGCTCGCCTGCAACGCCATTGGCGCCGATGTCGGGAACAATTATTATTTCGGCCACTCGATGATCGTCAGCCCGATTGCCCAGACGCTTGCCCTGGCACGCGGGACAGAAGAGATCATCGCCATGACACTCGATCCCGATCCGATCAAGCGCATCGGCTATGGCGCGAAATCGCCCATGATCTTTGACCACCTGCAGGACCGCAACCTGGCCGCCTATGAAGGAATCTTGCAGCCGGCGCAGAGCCGGTTCGAGCCCAGTCGGCGGATCGTCAATAAATGAGGTTCTTATGCTTCCAACTCCCGGCCTCCCTTCATTTGATTACGTCTGTCCAGCCTCTCCGCAAGAGGTATCCAGGCTCTTGCTCAAGAATGCGGGCGATGTGCGCCTGTTCATGGGCGGGACTGACGTCTTTGTTCGCATGCGCGACGGGTTCTTTTGCCCCAGGCTGCTCGTCGACCTCAAGCACCTGCCCGGCATGACTGAGGTTCGCTACGGTCCGCGCACCGGGCTGCGTATCGGCGCCGCCGTCGGTATGAACACCCTGGCTCGCCATCCCGCGGTCGTCACACATTATCCAATGCTGGTACAAGCGCTCAACAGCGTCGCCTCCTACCAACTCCGCACTCGCGCCACGATGGGTGGGAACCTGTGCAATGCCTCGCCTGCTGCCGACACTGCGCCAATGGCGCTTGTGCTGGAAGCGAATCTGGTCCTGCATGGCCCGCGCGGCGAGCGGACTGTTCCCATCGCCAGATTTTTCAAGGGGCCCGGCAAGACCTTGCTCAAACCCGGCGAGTTCCTCCTGCGCCTCGAAATCCCGACACCGCCCAAAGGGGCGGTTGGACGATACTTGAAACTTGGGCGGAACGCACACGGGGACCTCTCCATCGTTGGCCTGGCGGCAATCGGCTGGCCGAGTAAAAAGGTGCAATCGGGGTACGAATTCCGTCTCGCCCTTGCCTCGGTCGCGCCCACCCCGATCCGCGTGCCGGAAGCGGAAGAGATCCTCTCCGCCGCGCCGATCACGCCCGAGGTCATCGAATGGGCCGCCACGGCCGCGATGGAAACGGCCCAACCGATTGACGATGTGCGCGCAAGCGCCGCTTACCGCAAAGCGATGGTCAAGGCCCTCACCAAGCGGGCCGTTCATTCCATTCTGAAGGAGATGGGCCAAGTCTGAGCTTCGCGCTTGCGTTTTACGCATCGCGTTTCATGGAGAGTTTTATGTCCCAACACGAAATCAGTCTGCAAGTAAATGGGGCCGCGGAACGCGCGACCGTGCCATCGAACATGACGTTGTTAACCCTGCTGCGCGAGGTGCTCGTCCTGACCGGGACCAAGAACGGCTGTACGGCCGGCGAATGTGGGGCGTGCACCGTCCTGATGAACGGCGAGCCGATCAATGCCTGCATGGTCCTTGCCGTCGAGGCGAACGGCGCGGATATTCTCACGGTTGAAGGGCTGGTGCATGACGGAAAGCTTGACCGGCTTCAAGAAAAATTCGTCGAGCTGACCGGCGTCCAGTGCGGCTTTTGTACCCCTGGCATGTTGATCAGCGCGCGGGCCCTGCTCAATCGCCATCCCCATCCCACCGAGGCGCAGATTCAGGAAGCGCTGATCGGCAATCTCTGCCGCTGCACCGGCTATACCCGTATCGTCCAGGCAGTCCAGGAGGCGACACGATGATTGCTCCATCCCCTATCGGCGAGAGTATCCCCCGTGTGGATGCAGTGGAAAAGGTCACAGGCGCGGCCAAGTTCGCCGACGATTTACAGTTCGGCCCCGGCCTCCTCTACGGTCGTCTCGTCCGCAGCCCGCACCCGCACGCGCTCATCAAGAAAATCGATGCGAGCAAAGCGCTGGCGCTCCCAGGCGTCAAAGCGGTGGTCACCGGCGCGGATACGCCGGGGTATATCGGCCTCTATCTACAGGACCGGCACATTTTTTGCACAGACCGCGCCCGCTATATCGGTGATCCGGTCGCGGGCGTCGTGGCGACGAACGAAGAGATTGCCGAGCAGGCATGCAAGCTGGTCGAGGTGGAATACGAGGTGCTCCCCGCCCTGTTCGACCCCGAAGTGTCGGCCCGCCCCGAAGCGCCTCAGATCCATCCCGAACTGGGCGACTATCACTATGTCGATTTCATATTCCCCAAGCCGGGAACCAACATCTCGAATCATTTCAAGATTCGCAAAGGGGACGTCGAGGGCGCATGGGCGCAGTGCGAGGTGATCGTTCAACAAACCTACCGCGTGCCCCAGATCCAGCACGTTCCGATCGAGCCACACGTCGCGGTCGCCCAGGCCGAGCAATCGGGTAAGGTGACGCTCTGGGCCACCAGCCAGTCCCCGTTTGCCCAGCGCAACCTGATCGCCAAGGCATTGGGAATCAGCCAGGGCGACCTGCGTGTCGTCGCTCCCTACATCGGCGGCGGGTTTGGCAGCAAGGCGGGCGTCTCGATGGAAGCGTGCGCCGTTGTCATGGCGCAAAAAGTGCCCGGCCGCCCGGTCAAGCTCCGCCTGACGCGTGAAGAGGAATTCTACACTGCGTTCGTGCGCCAGGGTCTCATCGCCCACATCCAGATGGGCGCGAATAAAGAGGGCAAGATCATTGTCATGAAGACCGAGTATTACTGGGACGCCGGCGCATACACGGAATACGGCGTCAATATTACGCGGGCCTCCGGTTACTCTTCGACCGGACCCTACGAGATTCCGAACGTCTGGACCGATTCCTACTGCTCTTATACCAACCACCCGGTGGGCGGGCCGATGCGCGGCTTTGGCATGCCCGAGATTCACTGGGGCATCGAGCAGACGGTCGACCGCGTCGCCGAAAAGCTCGGCATGGACCCCAAAGAGATACGGCTCAAGAACTGCCTACGAACCGGAAGCCAGGTCGTCACCGGCTGGACGATGCACCCGACCGGGTTAACCGAATGCATTGAAAAGGCGACCGCCGCAATCAACTGGGGCAAGCGAGAATCGCCAACCGCGCCAAATAAAAAGCGCGGCAAGGGGCTTGCCATCATGTGGAAAGCGCCGGCGATGCCGCCGAATGCCGGCTCGTCGGCGTACGTGCGCCTCAACGAAGATGCCACGGTCACCGTCGGCCTCGGCGGCCAGGAGATCGGTCAAGGGACATTCACAGTCATGGCGCAGATGGCTGCCGCTGCGCTCGGCGTGCCCATCAGTTGGGTCCGTATTGCCACCCCGGTCGATACGCAGTACAGTCCCTACGAGTGGCAAACAGTCGCCTCGCGCCTGACGTGGAGTATGGGCAACGCGGTGGCCGCTGCGGCGCGGCATGCGCGCCAGCAGATTCTCGAGTTGGTCGCCGAGCACTGGGAAGAAAAGATCGAGGACCTGGACATCAAAGAGGGCATGGTCATTTCGTACAAGACCGAGGAGACCCTGCCGCTGCAAAACATGGTCGTCTATGGCCTACCGAAAAAGGGCGACAGCGGCTGGCGCGGCGGGCCGGTAATCGGGCGCGGCGAATTCATGCCGACCTACGTCACCGGGCTCGATCCCGAAACCGGTCAGGGCCCCCGCTCGGTCGTCCACTATACGGTCGGCTGCCAGGCCGTGGACCTCGAAGTGGATATCGAAACCGGCCAGGTCGAAATCCTCCGCGTCGCCGCCGCATTCGACGTGGGCAAGGCCATCAACCCCGAGCAGGTACGCGCCCAGATGGAAGGGGGCGTCGTACAGGGCGCTTCGTCCGCCCTCCTGGAGCAGCTCCAGTTGCGCAACGGCAAGGTGCTCAACCCCTCCTTTGTCGATTATCGCATTGCCACATCGGTCGATACGCCGCGCGAGATCATCCCGATCATCGTCGAAGAGCCGCAGGACGATGGTCCCTGGGGCGCACGCGGCATTGGCGAGCACGCGATGGTCCCCACCGCGCCGGCCATCGCCAACGCGATCCATGACGCCGTCGGCATCCGTCTGCCGAACATGCCGCTCACGGCCGAGCGCATCTTTATGGCGATGCAAAAAAATAGCGCGATAGGCGAATAGTCGAATCGTGCAATAGCCAGATACAACATGCACACGCGCTTTTCCCCATACTCCCCCCCTCACCTGAACGCGCAGTCCGTACAGGAGGGGGGGACGGGGGGTGAGGCCGAACTCGTCGGCGAAACCGCCCATCGCCTGTTATCCAACGGCTTTTCCGGGAGCGTCCTTGCAGCGGTTTCAAAAGCGGTCTATCTGGTCGATTCCGCAGAACGAGTCATCTGGCTCGGTCAATCTGGCAGAGCGACAGGCGGGTCGCCCCTGCCGGCCCATCCCCGTGCCATCCATGCCCCCTTTGCTCCCAACCTCTTTCGAGTGGGCATGGCCTGTCGTTCAGATCAAGAACGCCTGTGGTTCGATAACGGCGCATCAGTCATCTGGCGCAACACACCGGTCTGGCATCCGCCATCTCTGCCGGCGCTCGCGCCGATTACCCAGGTCCATGCACACGCGCAGCAATTGTCGGAAACACTCGCGACGCTGAATTGTGATGAGAGCATGGCGCAGGCCCTGTTCACCATGCTCCGCCTCCGGCAAGCGGACCAGAGGGTGTCCCCAATCATCCTGGATGCGCTGCGAGAAGTCATCGACTCGTGTTCCAGGCAAGACATAGCAGTAGTCGCGCAGACCGGGCGCGCCCTCGTCGGCCTCGGGCCAGGGCTAACGCCCTCTGGAGATGATTTCCTGGGGGGGCTCTTTTTTGCGCTCTATTACCTGCAAGCGGCTTATCAAGATACACGGTGGGATTGGCAGCCGGTTCAATCGCTGCTCGATTGGGCACGCACACGAACCAACCTCATCAGCTATACCCTCTTGACCGATCACGCACAGGGACAAGGGGTTAAGCCACTCCATACCCTCCTGATCGCCTTGTTTGAAGGACAAGCGGTTCACGTCGCGATGGAACATGCCCAACAACTCATCACCATTGGGCACACCTCGGGTTGGGATATTCTTGCCGGGGCGTTTACCGGAATGCTGACATTCGGGCAAAACGTTGGAGTATAATAGAGGTATCCCAGTAGAACGGAGGTTGGGGATCGTGGAGAAACGCGCCGAGCATCGGTATACGCCCGAAGAATATCTCGCGATGGAAGAGGCAGCCGAATACAAGAGCGAATACCGCAACGGCAAGATTGTCGCGCTCGCCGGCGGGTCCAGCGATCACGCGGTAATAGCAGGAAATGTTCTATCGCAATTACACAGCGCACTAGAGCCGAAACCCTGTCGCGTCTATGGCAGCGATATGCGAGTGTTCGTCGAACGCAGCCGGCTCTACACGTACCCTGACGTGACCGTAATCTGCGGCAAGCCACAATTCGCAAAAGGCAGGATCGCGTTCAGAAATTCAGCTATTACAAGCGACTCGATTCACTGGAAGAATATCTGCTCGTCGATTCCGAGCGCGTTCACGTGACGCGCCTGGCCCGCGAGAGCGAGAACAAATGGATCATTGAGATGTTTGACGACCCGGACGCTGTGATTCATTTGGCATCGGTCGATTGTGACATCCCCGTGCGACGTATGTACCTCAAGGTCGATTTCGCCTGGCGGAAAGCAGAATCTGCCCTTTTTACCACCTAGAGCGAATTCCATTTTGATTGATGGGGTTGTAGGGGCAATCCCTTGTGGTTGCCCTACACATGGGCGAGCACAAGGCATCGCCCCTACGACGATGCCGTAAGCGAAACTGGAATTCGCTCTAATTCTCAATAATCTGTATGGGTCAACAACATCTTGGACACCCCACCGCTCGTGGTGGAAAGACATATCCGCCGCCGAACACCGCTGGATTTGGCAATCCAGCGGAAGCGAGTGTCCATCATGTGCTTGCCTCATAGACTTTATGCGAAATAAGGTTATGCTTGGGGCGTGCTTACATATGCCAAACTCAAACACGATCGCCGCAAGTTTCTCGCCTTGACTGGACTGACGCCGAAAGAGTTTCGATTACTCTTGCCCGC
>JBAVQS010000317.1:0-3652 GCA_049694275.1 Anaerolineae bacterium
TTGGTCTCTTCCACGATCTGACCATCGCGCATTTTCAACACCCGGTCCGCTTTCGAGAGCATGTCGGGATCGTGCGTGACAAAGACAATGCTGCCGTGCCCGCGATAGTGCGCCAGGAGATCGACGACCTGGTAACCGGTAGCGTGGTCGAGGCTGGCGGTTGGCTCGTCGGCAAAGACAATCGCCGGATTATTGATGAGTGCGCGCACGATGGCGACACGCTGACGCTGTCCGATAGAAAGCTGCCAGGGGTGGCGCTTGTACAGCCCGCCCAACCCCAACTCGCTCAAAAACTCCTGGGCGCGGCCGAGCGCGCCGGCGTCCCTGGCGGGCGCGGCGACCATCACATTTTCGAGCACGGTTAAATAGTTGATCAAGAAATGCTGCTGAAAGACGAACCCGTACCGCTCGCGCCGGAGGGCGATCAGGCGCGCATTGCCCAACTCGGCATACGCGCGGCCCTCGAACTGGATGCGGCCGGTGCTGGCGTGTTTCAGACCGCTCAAGAGATAGAGCAGCGAGGACTTGCCCGAACCGGATGGGCCGACGATACCCAGAAACTCGCCCTGGTTCACCGTCACACTGGCGTTATTGACGGCATAGGTCGAGCCCTCGCCGTTGTGGTAGATGAGACTGATATCGGTCGCGGAAAGCATGCTAATCCCTCTTTTCGATAATCGACAGCGGATCGAGCTGGCGCAGTTGCCAGATGACGGTGCCCCCGGCAAAGAGGCTGACGATGACTGGAATGGGCAGAGTAAACTGGAGCGAGTGCCAGTTGAGCAGCGACAGGCTCATCCCGTGCGGCTCGAAATAGAATCGGTTGAGCGCCGTATAGACCAACTGCGAAAAGAGCACGCCGAATCCCCATGCCAGAACGGTGAGGGCGAGCGATTCGAGCAGCGCGCGGCGAATGACAAAAGGGCGCGAGTAACCGATGCCGAGCAACAGACCAAACTCGTTCATCCGGTCCAGAAAATAGATCATGTTGAGCAAGCCCACGAGGAGCGAGAGGACGACGACGACGACGCTGTTGATCGCCCAGACAATCGAATCCATGGTGGAGAAATCACGATTGTAGCGGAGCAGCTCTGCCGAATAGGTAAAGGCGCGAACGATATTGGGGTCGAGCGCATTCAGGTCCGACTCGAAGGCGGCCTGCGTTTCGGGGCGCGGCAGCGCCAGCAAGCCCGCCGCGTACCCGTGAAACTCGGTGCGGCGCGAGATGTAATCGCGCGAGGCGAGCGAAAGCGCATTGGGCCCGCGCAGGATGCCGACGATTTGCAGCTTGCCGGCGAGCCACTCTTGCTGGTCCTGCTCGGGGTCGAGCGCATCGCCGACCCACAGCCCGCGGCTCCGGGCAACCGCCTCGTGCAGCGCGACCTCGCCCGCGTCAGAACCGGGCAAGCGTCCGGCGACAAGCGTGAGGTGCAGCCGGTCGAGCAAGATCGGATAGACCGGTTCATCCACCGCGTAAATCAGCGCGCTGGTGTCGCCGGCCAGGTAGGGAAAGTAGGTCGAAAGGCGAATGTCGGGATAGAGGGCGTCCACATATGGATCGCGCCGTAACTGGCCTTCGACAGTCGAATCGAGGGTGTTGTGCCCGTTGCGGAAACTGGGCGAAATCTGCGCCGCATCGCGATAGACCTGGACTCGCTGGAGGTTGGCGTCGATAATCGAGCCGGTCATCACGCCGGTAATCGAGATGCCAAAGACCGCCAGGACCAGAACGCCAAAGATCGGCGCCAGGCGCGCTTTATTCCTTACAAGATAAGTGATGACAGAGAGAGGTCGCATGTCACAGGTCTCAAGTCACAGAGCACAGGTCGCAGGTTACAGGTTTCATGTCACAAAGCACACCGGGCCGCAGGGCGCGGGGTCATGAATCAATCGGCTCACTGCGCATCACCGATTCGCGAAACCGGTAGATTTTGCGCCCCAGCGTTTGATAACATTCATAAAGCTCGCGATATTGTGCTTCATCGGTGAGCGAGCCCGTCTTGTACAGAATATCGAGATGCTCCTTGGTCTCATCGCATTCGGCCAGCGAGTAGGTCAGATACTTGATATACTCGCCGTGATAATGTTTCCGCCCGAACCCCTCGACAATGTTCATCTCGATTGCCTTGCAAGAGCGACGGATTTGGCCTCCCTCTTCAAACATTTCAAACTTGGGCAACTGCTCAAGCGTCATGCGATGCACCCGAATTGCCAGGTCGCGGCTCGTCTGAAAAATCTCCAGGTCTCGATAGCTCTGGGGCGCATGGCCATGAGAAATAGGAATGGTAGTCATATCTCTCCTTGATTGAGCGCAGTTCGCTCCTTGCGACTTGCCGCCTGCAACTTGTAGCCTGTCCCTTGCGACCTGTAACTTGTAGCCTGCCGCCTGTGACTTGCGACCTGCTAATCCCGTCGATCAATAATTGCCACCGGGTCGAGCCGGCGGAGCTGCCAGATAATCGTCGCCGTGGAAAAGAGCCAGACAAAGATGGGCACGGGCAGGGTCCCACTCACGGTGCGGACATTGGCAAAGACCAGCGGCGTCCCCTGCGCATCAAACAGCAAGAGATTGAGGACTTGATAGATGATTCCTGCGAGCGCAATTCCGATGAGCCAACCGGCGGTGGTGAGGATGATGGATTCGAGGGTGACGCGGCGAATCAGGAACAGGCGGCTGTACCCGATCCCGGCCAGAATGGCAAACTCGGAAATCCGCTGGCGGAAATAGATCATGTTCAAAAGCCCCACGCCCAGCGAGAGGACGACCACGACGACCAGGTTGATGGCGGAGAGGATGGAATTGAACTGGTCGAGCACGCGATCGATAAACCCGTTGAGGTAATCCGCCGACTCGACGATGGCCTGCTCGCCCGCCGCCGCCTTGATCTCCGCCACCAGCGCATCCATTTCGCCGGGGCGCGGGATCAGGAGGAGATTGCCGGCCGGTCGTCCCTGCGTGACACGCGAGAGGGGGGCCAGGTTTAGCACCGTCTCGCCGCCCAGGATGCCGACCACGGTCCACTTGCCGCTCATGGCATCCTCGCTGTCCACCTCCCGCCCGATCTGACTGCCGACCCACAAGCCGCGCGTCCGGGCGACCATCTCGTGCAGGACGATTTCGTTCTCATGCGAGACCGGCATGCGCCCGGCGATGAGCGTATCGCCTGATAGCGCATAGAGCATCTGGAGCCCGGCGTCGTCGACGGCAAAGACCGGCAGCGTTTGCTGAATACCCAGCGGGCGCTCGATCGTTTGGACCACCTGGACCGGGATTACCTCGGCGAGGTGGGGACTGCGGCGAATCTCAGCGCGCAATCCCGAATCGAGCGTCGAATACTTTTTGTTATAGTTGGGATAGACGATAAAGAATTTGTGATAGGGGGTTACGAATGCGCGAACGGCGTCCATCAAATCGCCGGTCAAGACCTGAGAAAAGGAGATGCCAAACACCGCCAGGGCGAGGATGGCGAGAATGGGGATTGCTTTGCGCTTGTTGCGCGCATAATAGGTCCAGATGGATAGCGGGTTCAAGGCGGTTGCAGGTCGCAGGTCACAGGCTACAAGTCACAAGGCGCAAGTTACAGGGCGCAAAAGCTAGAGGCCAAAAACTCGCCGTCGACAAGCTCAGGCCATCGACGGCGACCACAGAATC
>JBAVQS010000318.1:0-12211 GCA_049694275.1 Anaerolineae bacterium
GCGTGACCTGTAACGCAAACGCATTCGATCGCGCCAATAACCTGGTCCAGATGCTCATCCTCTATCCTCCTTGACACAATGCACAATTAAGCCTACGGTTGTCACCCTGAGCGTGCGAAAGGTCTCGGTCACAAGAACGAGAGTCTCCCACAGGCGGATTTGTAGAATTATATCATCCTATGCCCCCGGGTTAAATCCGGCGGCGCGGGGCATGGCAGAGGGCGTATGGGAAGCAAGTACTAGGGGCGCGCGCCGTCTCCATCCCAAAAACTACTTGACCCCTTTGCTTAAACAGTTATACTAATCGCGCGGCGTAATCCCAACCCATTGCATTATTCCTATCCAGCGAGAGATTAAAATGTCCATCCATCCTCACTCTCCATTCGACCTCCGCCGGTATCCGATCCCGGCCATCGTGTTCATCCTCGGCCTGCTGCTCTTGTTTTTCGGTTCAGGCGTTCCGCCTGCCCGGGCACAAGGGGGCGTCGTCGGCCAGCCGTGGACCGGCCGGCCGGGCATTACCGAGACCGTTGCGCAGATGATGGAGCGGCAGCGGCACACGCCCCCGGCCACCCCCGCCCCGGCGCGTCCCTATCTGCAATACACCGGCCCCCTCATCGCCAGCCCCGATTCGCTTCCGGTCGGCATGCCCACCCCCTCCGCCGCGCGCTCGCCCATTCGGCTCGCCCCGCAGACGGTAGGGACCGGCTTTAACGGGACCACGTATGCGACCGACTCATTTGTCATCCCACCCGACACTATGGGCGCCGTGGGGCCCGACCAGGTGCTGTTCGTGAACAACGGCCGCGTCAAGGTCTTTGACAAGACGGGGACCGTCGGCGGCCTCAATGTGACCTCCGACGTATTCTTTGCATCGGTGCGCACCGCGGGGACTACCGACCCACACGTCCGCTACGACCGGTTGAGCCAGCGCTGGTTCATCAATATGATTGACGACGCGGCGAACTCGAACCGCGTCCTCATCGCAGTCAGCTCGGGTCCGCACATTTCCAACTCGTCCAGTTTTACCCTGTACGGGTTCCAGTTCGATACGTCCGGCGGCGGGTCGGCGGACAATGGCAAGTTTTGCGACTATCCGTCACTCGGCGTCGATGCGTCAGCCCTCTATATCGGGTGCAACATCTTTACGAGCTCGACCGGCACATTCGCTTCCACCACCGGCTTTGTCGTCCGCAAGTCTGACCTTCTCTCGGGCACGCTGACGGTGACCACCTTCCGGCTGTTGGCGGACAATTCTGTGGGTCCGGGTGGAGTTTATTCGCCGCAGGGGGTGGACAATGAGGACCCGAATGCGACCGAGGGGTATATTATCGGCCCCACCTTTGCGACGAGCGGCTCGCTCACCCTCCGCCGGGTAAGCACCCCCGGCGGCACGCCGAGCATTTCGGGCAATCTGAACATCACCGGCATCGCCACTGCCAACCCCGCCTCACAGCCGGCCAAAAGCTCAAGCCCCGATCTGGATACGGGCGACCGGCGGCTCTATGGCGCGTCCATTCACAAGAACAAGATCAGCGGCGCCAGCACCCTCTGGACTGCCGAGACGGACCGCATGAACAGCACCTGCACAGGTGTATACGGCGGGAGCGGCCAGGGGAACAACGGGACACTGTGGTACGAGCTCAACAACCTGACCACGACCCCGGCCGTGGCCCAGTCCGGCATCGTGTGCGACCCGGCGAATACGAACTATGGCTTTATCTATGGGAGTGTGGCCGAGTCGGGACAGGGGCACATGGCCATCGGGGCGACCTACGCGTCCAAGAATGTGTACGCGGGGATCGCCGTCGTGGGCCGCCTGCGCACCGATACGGCGGGGAGCACCCAGGCATTTAGCCTGCCGGTGGCCGGTGTGAACTCTTATACTCTCACCGACGGCGCCGGCCAAAACCGCTGGGGCGATTTTTCCCAGACAGTCGTCGATCCGAACGACGACCAGACCATCTGGACCTTTCAGGAATATGCGAGCGGAATCAACACCTGGTCGGTGCGCGCGGTGCAACTGATCGCCCCGCCCCCCGCCGCCATCACGACGGTTTCGCCCACCTATGTCGGCCTCGGCCTCTCCTCGACCAACGTCATTATCACCGGCACCTCGTCCAGCGGGTCCGAATTTTTCGATCCCGGTCCCGATACGGGCGGCCCGGGGTATGCCAATCGCCTGGTCGTCACCCTGAGCAAAGCGGGCAACACCGTGCCGGTCAGCAGCGTCATCTTTACCGACCCCACGCATGTCACGGCGACCATCTCGACCGTCGGCGTCAGCGCGGGCGTCTATGACGTGGCGGTGACCAACCCCGACGGCCAGGTCGTCACCGCGACCAACGCCATTACGGTCGGGCTCAAGGTGTGGGGCGGCGGCGGCAGCACCAACAACTGGTCGGAAGCCGGCAACTGGCTCCCCTCCGGCGCGCCAAGCACGACGGACCAGGCGACATTCAACAGCACGAGCGTCAAGAACGCGACGGTGGATGTCAACCCGAACGTCTATGGGGTGAACATCGCGACCGGCTATACCGGCATCATCAGTCTGGGCGCGAACACCCTCACCGCCAGCAAGACTTACACCCAGACGACGGGCACCTTTAACGCGGGGAGCGGAACGCTCAATGTCGGGGCTGATATGGCGGTGACCGGCGGGACCTTTACGCAGGGAACCAGCACCGTCACGCTGAACGGCAGCACGGCGCAAAAGCTCACCGCGCCCCCCGCGTTCAACAACCTGACCATCAACAATGCGAGCGGCGTCACCCTCCAGACGAATGCGACGGCGGTCAACGGCACGCTCACCCTCTCGAACGGCGCGCTCGCAAACGGCGCCCTCCTGACGATGGGCAACGGCGCGACCATCTCGCGCGGGAGCGGGAGCCTCGGTGCCGCGCCCACCTTTGGGACATCCGTCAATCTCGTCTATACCGCCGGCGTCACGACCGGCGTGGAGGTCCCCGCCTCGACGACCGTGCTGAACAACCTCACCATCAACGCGTCCGCCGCCACGGTCACGCTCGGCGGCAATCCCACGGTCAACGGCCTACTCCTCCTCTCGAACGGAACGCTCAGCCTCTCGTCGAACACCATCACGCTCAAGGGGGGGCTGACGAACAATGCGAGCAGCACCGCGCTCAACGGCGCGACGGGCAAGGTGGTCTTCAGCACCAACAACCAGAGCGTCAGCGGCAGTGCGGCGACGACCTTTAACGATGTCGATACGACGGTCGGCGTCGATTTCAATACCGGCGCGACGACCGCCACCATCGGCGGCGTGCTCACCCTCAACAGCGGCGGGTTCGTCAACGGCGTGCACCCGCCCCTCTATGGCGCATCCTCGACGCTGAAATACAACACCGGCGGGACCTACAACCGGTTCAATGAATGGACGACCGCGACGAGCGGCGCGGGCTATCCGAACAGCGTGCAGGTGAGCAACAATACGACGCTGAACTATCCGAACGGCAGCACCGCGGCGCGGAGCATGGGGGGCAACCTCACCATTGACTCGGGCTCGGCGCTGTATATGGATTTTGGCTCGCCCGGCGTGAGCAATCCACTGACGGTCGGCGGAAACGTCGCGATGAGCGGCAATCTATCGCTGGGGGATGCGGCGGGGGGCGACCTCAAGGTCGGCGGAAACTGGACGCACACCGCGGGCACGCTCAACGACCACACGCGCGCCGTCTGGTTTAACGGGAGCGGCACGCAGACCCTGTCGGCCACCGGCGGCGAGACCCTGAGCTATGTCATCGTCAACAAATCGGCCAACAACCTCCAGCTCTTGAGCAACCTGACCGTGAGCGGCGCGACGAGCGATGTGCTCCAGCTCCTCAGCGGCCCCGGCATTGACGTGAACGGCCAGACCCTCACCCTGTCGGGCGCTGGCGGGAATATCAAGTTGAATGCGGGGACGCGCACGATTACCGGCGCGGCCGGCAGCACGGTCCTGTTGAGCGGGGCCAAGACGGTGACGAACGGCGGGACGCTCACCCTGGACACGAACGTCCTGGTCAAGCTGAACGCGGCGGTGGATTTCGGCGCCAGCCTGACGACAATCAAGGGGACGCTCCAGGTCAACGGCGGCGGCTCGGTCAATACCAACCCGCCCAGCTATGCCGTCGGGTCTCTGCTCCAGTACAACTGCGCCTGCACCTACGGGCGCGCCACAGAATGGACGACGGCGACGAGCGGGCCGGGGTATCCCGCGAACGTGCAGGTGAGCAACAACAGCACACTGAACTATCCGAACGGGAGTACCGCGGCGCACAGCCTCTCGGGCAACCTGACCGTCGATGCGGGCTCGTCATTCTTTATGGATTACGGCAGTCCGAGTCCCGCGGTCACGAATCCGCTCAACGTTGGCGGCAGTGTTACGCTCAACGGTGCCCTCTCGCTGGGGAACGGCGTCGGCGGCGACCTGAACGTCGGCGGGAGCTGGACGCGCAATACGGGCAGTAACTTTTATCCGAACAGTCGCGCGGTGACGTTCAACGGGACCAGCGCACAGACCATCGGCGGCACGACGACGACCACCTTTGATTATGTGACGTTCGGCGACGCCGCGGGGGTGACGCTGAACCAGGCAATCACGGCGACCCAGCTCCTCCAGCTCAACAGCGGCGCGGGGCTGGCTGGCGGTAGTCAGACCGTCACCCTCGGCGGCGACTGGACCGACAACGGCGGGACATTCACGCCGGGCACGTCCACGGCAGTCTTTGCCAAAAGCGGGGCGGCCAACCTGAGTATGAGCGCGACGAACGGCGTCGAACCGTTCTATAACCTCACCGTCAACAGCAGCACAACACTCAATACCGGCGACGACGCCGCAGCGGCGAGCAACGCGCTCGCCAACTATGGCGTCATGATGCGCAGTGCGCCGGCGCAGAACGTGACGACCGGCGGCGGGGCGGTGCTCTATACCGACGCCGATAACCGAACGACGGTGCGGCTCACCTCGACCGGCGGGAGCAACCCCGGCAGTACGACGGTGACCTCGACCGCGCACGCCGCGCCGGGGACCTGCGGCGGCAGTTCGGTCACCACGCCGGTCCTGCGCTATTACAACATTACGCCCACCAACCTCGCTGGCATCGCGGCGACCCTGCGCCTCTATTATTTCCAGAGCGGGACGGCGGGGCTGGACGAGATGAACGGGAATGCGGTCAATGCCATCTCTATCTATCACTGCAACGGGACGACCTGGCAGATCCTCGCCGGTCCTTATGGCACGGCGTATGATCCGGCGGTCGGGATGTATTACACCGAAGTGGCGAACGTCACTTCCTTCTCGCCCTTTGCCCTGGGCCCGGGTAGTCCGACGGCGGTGACGCTGGGCGGGTTCTCGGCGGCGTGGCAGGGGACGCGCGTGCAGGTGCAGTGGAACACCCTGAGCGAGATCAACAACCTCGGGTTCAACCTCCTGCGGAGTACGAGCGCGACCGGGCCGTTCACGCAAATCAACGCCCGTCTGATTCCGGGATGCGCCGGCTGTTCGACGGGGCAGAGTTACAGCTATGCCGATGCGAACGTGACGGCGAACACGACCTATTACTACAAGCTGGCGGCGATGGACAAGAGCGGCGCGACGCAGTTGTTCGGACCGGTCACGGTCGCGCCCGCGTGCGCGAACATCCCCGCGCAATCGGCGCTCAATGGGCCGGCGAACGGCGCGGTCCTCGCGACGCTCCATCCGACGCTCCAGTGGAGCGCCCTGACGTGCGCGGCACGATACGAGGTGCAGGTGCGGCAGGGGTCGGCGAGCGGCCCGCTCGTGGCCCAGCCAAAAAACCTGACGAGCGCGCAATTCGCGCCCGCGGGCCTGACGGCCGGCAAGAGCTACGTGTGGCGCGTACGGGCGTGCAACGCCGCAGGGTGCGGCGCGTGGAGCGGGTGGTGGCAGTTCAGCGTGGCGACCGGCGCGGTCGGGTTGGACCTGTATCCCAAAATGCGCTATCCTGTTGCGATGTGGCTCGGCCTGTTCTAAACGATCAGAGTGTGATTGCGTAGGGCCGTGCGTCCCTACACGCCGCATGACAGTGGCTTGTCCGGTTCTAGCGGCGGGCCGCGGAATGCGTGAGAATCGCGGGGGCGAGCAATGGGGCTCACCCTCGCGATTTGCGTCTGTCACCCTGAGCGTGTGGTTATCACCCTGCGCGTAGTCGCTGTCACCCTGAGCAGAGCGCAGGGTCTCGTTACCGCGAACGAGATTTCTCCTCGCACACTGCCCTCGTCGAAATGACAGCGGCCGGCGCGGCGCTCGTCGAACGGATAATGGCGCGGTACTGTATCTATTCGAGAATCGATTATACTCTCGGGATATGCTCCGCAAATCTCCGCTCCTTTTTATCCTGATCGCCATTTTCGTCGATATGCTCGGCTATGGCATCGTCATTCCGCTGCTCCCCTTTTACGTGCAGCGGCTCGGGTCCGGCGCGGCGATGGCCGGCACGCTTGGCTCGCTCTATGCCCTGACCCAACTGTTCAGCGGGCCGGTGTTGGGCGCACTATCGGACCGCTACGGGCGACGGCCGGTCCTCCTCATCTGCCTGTTCGGCACCGGGCTGGCCTATTTGACGCTCGGCCTGGCCGATTCCCTCGCACTCGTTTTTCTGGCAATCGGGGTCGATGGCGTCACCGGCGGTAACGTGAGTACTGCGTATGCTTATATCGCGGATGTGACCACGCCCGATATTCGGGCGCGGGGGATGGGACTGGCGGGCGCGGCCTTTGGGCTGGGGCTGATGGCCGGGCCGGCGCTCGGCGGACTGCTCAGCGTCTATGGGCTCGGCGTGCCAGCTTTTGTCGCCTGCGGCATCGCCCTGTCCAATGTCCTCTTTGGCCTGATTGTGCTCCCAGAATCTCTCCCGCGTGATCGGCGCTCGCCGCTCGCCACCTGGCGCGCCTTGAACTGGGTGACGCAATTGTCCCAGGTCCTGCGCCTTGCCCCAGCGCGGATGCTTCTCCTGACGATCTTTATGCTCAACCTTGCGTTTGCCGGCCTGCAGACCAATTTCCCGCTCTATAGCCAACTGCGCTTTGGCTGGACCGCGACCTACAATGGACTCTTTTTCGCGTTCGTCGGCGTCTGCGCAGTGGTGGTTCAAGGGGTCCTGTTTGGCTGGATTCAGCCGCGCCTCGGGGAGCGACGACTCGCCGTCGCGGGGCTCGCGCTGATGGCGTCAAGCCTGGCCGGCATCGCGAGCGCGGGCGAAGGGTGGATGATGTACCCGCTGGTTGCGCTCGGCGCGCTCGGGAGCGGAATCAGCATCCCTTCGCTGACCGGGCTCCTCTCGCAGCGCGCGCCGGCCGATGCGCAGGGGCAATTGATGGGGGGCACACAGGTCGTGCTGAACTTGGCGATGATTGCCGGGCCGACCCTGGCAGGCGTCGCGTTCGAACAGATCGCCGCCGCCGCCCCCTATTGGCTCGGCAGCGGGTTCGCCCTCTGCGCGTCCCTCCTCGCGTGGGTGGCGTTATACCGGCCCGCTATGCCACTTGCCGTTGGATAACCTCGACCGCGCGGGCAACTCCATCCTCTTTGCCAATCCTAACCGCAAGCGACCCTGCTTTGCCGCGAAACTCGGCGCGCGTCAGGTCTTGCAGGGCGCGGGCCAACCGTTCCGCGGTGAGCGAATCGAGCGCCAGCGGCCGCGGGCCGGCGCCAAGATGGACGACGCGCTCACCCCAAAAGAATTGATCGACCACCTGCGGAACAATCAATGTCGCCACGCCGGCGCGCAGCCCCGCGCCCGTTGTGCCCGCGCCGCCATGGTGAACGACGGCTGCCATACGCGGGAACAGCCACGCGTGCGGCGCATCCTGCACCGGCAGGACAGACAGGGGCAGCGCACCCTCTTGGAAACCGTGTGCACCCAGCAGAACCGCCCGGAGGCGCACCGTTTCCAGTGCACGTGTGATGAGGTCAAAGGTGCGCTGCGGTTGGCTCTCGGTCATGCTCCCCAGGCCGATGTAAATCGGCGTGTCGCCTCTCGCGAGAAACTCTTCTATGCTTGACGACGGCCGCCATTCGCGCGGCGGGGGGAGAACCCAATAGCCGGTGATGATGTGCTGCGGCGGCCAGTCGGCGGGGCGCGGGACAACATGCTCACTGAATCCATATACCGTTGGGAGATGGTGCGTATCTGGCTGCGGCGATTTCGAGCAGAGTTGGAGCGTCTCGACGCGCCAGCGCCCGATCAGGTCCTGCCACGCGAGCGAGATCGCGCGGTCGACGAGGAGATAACTCAGGCGATTGGCGCGGCGACCCAGGGAGTGTCTGAATGGGATGAGGGGACTCGGAAATTCGGCGGTCGGGGTCAGCGGCTGCAAGAGGGCGCGCACGCAGGGAACGCCGAGCGCTTGCGCAATGTGAATCCCCCAGAGGGTGGGCAGGCCGATGACCAGCGCATCGGTTCCCTGTGCAGCGTGCCAGGCGCTGACCAAAAGCTGCTGCATCACCGGGCGCGCGGCGCGCCAGTAGGCCAATGTGGCGCGCAGGGTGCGGAGCGGGTTCCCACGGAGGCGGAGCGCGTCGTGCCCTTGCGCCCGTACAAGAAGGTCGCTGGGATTTTCGGCTAGCCGCGCAAAGGGGAGGCCGTACTGCTCGACCCTGGGGATAAAGCGGTCGTGCGTGGCAATCCGCACGTTATAGCCCGCCGCGCGCAGCCCGAGGCCGAGCACCAGGTAGGGATCGATATCGCCGCGCGTGCCGCTGGCGAGCAGGGTGATGGTTCTGCCCATCACTCCCCTTTTTCAAAGACGAGCCAGCCGTACTCGGTCACCCCGCGCCGGTAACACTGCTGCAGCGCCATGCTGCCCATCAGGCTGGGCCAGAACGGATGGCGCGTGGGAATGCGGGTTCCGGCCGCGAGCGCCAGTCGCGCCAGCGGATCCGGCAGCGCGCGCAGGCGCAAGTAGGGAGTGAGGTCGCGAGCGCGGACCGGATGCAGTCCGTGGGCGGCGGCCTGCGCCTGGACATGCGCGACCGTGTTAAGGTTGAGCGCATGCCAGCCTTTTTGAAAAGCGCGCCGCCACAGCTCGTCGCCGGCGCTCCCCGCACCCTCGCGCTTGAAATCGTCGCACAGCACGAACCGTCCGCCCGGACGCAGCAAACGAGCGGCCTCGCTCAGGTACGCTTCGGGCGCGGACGCGTGGATAAAAGCCTCCACCGAATAGACCAGGTCAAATGCGTTTGCCAGCGGGGGATGGGTAAAATCGCCGGTCACGATCAGGCAAACCTGCTCCAGCCCGCGCCGGATGACCTGCCGCCGCGCGATCTCGGCCTGAACCGGGCTAAGGGTGAGACCAACCCCGCGCGCCTTGAGCCGCGCCAGGAGATACAGGAGCGTCCCGCCCACCCCACAACCCAGGTCGAGCAGATCGATGAACTTGTCATTGCGAGCCTTGTCATTGCGAGACACGAAGCAAGCTCCTGACTCGCGCAAACCAGATTGCTTCGTCGCAACCCTGGCCTCCCGCCTTACGGCGGACGAAGAACGCCAGGGGAGGCAAGGCGCTTCTCGCAATGACAGTTGCTCCTCGCAACAGTTGCCGCGCGCAATCCACTCTTGCGCCTCGCCGATTAAAAGGTGGTTGGCATAGTCGAGCGCCTCGGCGTGCGTCTTGACCCCCTCCGCCCAGAGCGCGCGGTGAATCGTATAGGTCTCCGGTTGACCGCGCAAAAAGAGAGCCGTGTTCCGGTCGTAATACCGGCGCACGCGCGTGGTTTCGGGGGTCATGCCCGGCGTCCCACAAAATCGATCTGGTGGGCGATATAGACCAGGTCGCCGGTCTCGATCTGCCGGCGGCGCTGCGCGATCCAGTCGCGGAATTGCGCCTGCTGCGCTTGCAGGCCGGGATGGTTTTCGAGGGCGCGCTCTACGGTGTGGACGATAAAGCGCAAAAAGTAGGCTTCATCGCCCGCATATCCCTCGCGGCCCGCAAACACGACCCAGTCCGAACTTCCCGCTTGCAGGATCTCTACACTGTTCTGCTTGAGCCGGTGAAAGAGATGCCGCCCGGTGCGGCTGTCGCCCGAGAGCCTGCCGTTCGTCACGCGCTCGTCCATCGTCTGGTGATAAAGCTGCTCGACGAGGCGGTCCAGGTCGGGCGCAATCTCCGGCTCGAAAATCGTCGCGCCATCAAAATTGATGGTCAGATAGACCAGCCCGCCGGGACGCACGAGGGCGAGCAGCAACGGGAGCGCGCGGGGAATGTCGAGCAGGTCGAGCACGGCGTGTGCAATCAGCGCGTCCCAGGTCTGCGCCCCCGGCCGGCGTGCGCCCAGATCGTACAGGTCGATGGCCTCAGCCTCGACGCGGATCGTCCTTTCTGCATTCGCCAATTGAGTGCGCCGGATGCCGACCTCCTCTTTCGCCAGCGCCGTCGCTTCAAGCGCATAGTCCTTGCTCCACGCGGGCATGCGGGCGCTGAGCATGGCGATGTTATCAGGGTTTTGATCGATGGCCGTATAGACCGCGTGCTGTAAAACATTTTGCGCGACGAGGCGTTCGAGCATCGTTCCGACGCCGGCCCCGATTTCCAGAATGCGCACGGGGGCGTCAGGGCTCTGCGGCGGGAGCGCCCGGACCCACGCGTCCCAGACAGTGCGGTTGAGGGCGCGGTCGTCGACGGTCTTTTTGGCGGCCAGGTAATGGGTATAGGTGAATGTAGGTTCCATACGTTGAATACGCTCTGCGGTCAAACCCGAAGGGTCTTGGGATACCCTTCGGATTTATTCCCCTGTGAGGAATCACCAGGGTTCGTCCACTCGACCAGGTAGGTGCGAATGCGCGCCATGCTCTCCTCCCATCGCGGCGCGGCGAGAAAACGCCGGCGCGCGGACTCGCTCATCAGGACGAGCCGGGCGCGGTCACGCTGCAAGAGATCCAACCGCGCGGCCAGCGCGGCCGGATCGTCCGGCGGGACGAGATATCCGTTTTCGCCATCGGCGATGATCTCGTGCGCCGCGCCGGCGGTGGTCGCGATGGAGGGCAATCCAAAGCTCATCCCTTCGAGATAGACGATGCCGAATCCCTCATAGCTGGATGGGACGACCATGACGTGGCTCGCGGCCAGTTCTTGCGCGAGCTCCGCGTCGCGTAGCACGCCGGTCAGGCGGACCTCCAGCTTGCGATGCGCGATCTGCGCGTGGATCGACCGGGTATAGCGCGGGTCGATGTGCGTCCCGCCGACGACGGTAAGCTGCCAGGAACCGGACGGCAGACGCGTCAGCGCATCGAGCAGGACGTGCAAACCCTTGCGCGGAATGAGGTTCCCGACAAAGATGAGGCGCAAGGGACCGGGCATCCCGGCGCGCTCGCGAATTCGCTCCACGGACAGGTCCGGCTGAAAGCGGTCCCCTGCGGGATAAGCGACCACACACCGGGACAGGTCCGGCCGGCCGAGGAGGTGGGCGACCGCACGGCGCGTCGTCTCGCTGTTGAGAATCCATCCCTCCACGCTGTCGAGATAGCGCCGCTCGACCAGCCGGTAGAGTGGCGCGAGCGCCGGGGCATGCACTTCGTCGCTCCGCAGGTGATGGACCAGCGAGAGGATCGGGTAGCGGACCTGGCCGCGCAGGCGCCGGTTGATTGCCCAGAGCGAAGGGTGGTTGAGCTCGTCCTGGATCAACACATCCACCTCCGCGCGGCGCAAGCGCGCATACCAATCGCGGTCCAGGTTATCGGCGAGATGCCGGGCATAGTTGCGCCAGGGGATGGAAAACACCTCGACCGAATCGCCGGCGGCCTGCAAGTGTGCGACCAGCTTGCGGTCGTACAGGTATCCGCCCGAGAGGGTATCGAGCGCGCCGTAAATCACCAGACCGATGCGCATAAAATTGGCCGTCTCCGTTGGATTCTACCATAGCTGCGCGCAAACGCCATTGTGTCTCCTTGCTGCCTTTCCGCGCGGCTGCGGCGTGTCGGCTGCCATGATCGCCTTTGCCCAATCGCTCGCCCGCGACGGCCATTGAGTCGCGGTTCAATCTTTGCCGGCCGCGGCCCACGCCCAGGGATTGAAAACCTCCGTCTGAAAAAGGGCACGGCGGCGAAAAAAGGCCGGAGCCGCCGCCCCCCCTTTTTTTTCGATAGCCCCGCTTTGGTCAGACGGCGATTTCAATCGCGGGTCCCCGCTGGCCGCCGGCCCGGTGGCGAACGCGGACCCAAGGATCGCATGTGCGTTAGCGAGACCCTTCGCA
>JBAVQS010000319.1:0-2169 GCA_049694275.1 Anaerolineae bacterium
GACGGGGGCAAGACCTTTATCTTTCATATCCGCAAAGGATTGAAATTCGCCAATGGCGACCCGGTGACGGCGGCAGATTTTGCCTATTCGCTCAACCGCGCCTTTGGCAAGGACTATGCCAGCGGGAACGCCGGTTATTACCTTTCGAACATTACCGGCTCGACCGATGTGACGAACGGCAAGGCCCAGACGATTAGCGGGGTCAAGGTGACCGACCCCCAGACGCTCGAGATCGACCTGGATAATCCCTCGGTCTATTTCCTTTACCAGTTGACCTTCCCTGCCTCCTTTGTCGTTTCAAAAAAGGCGGTCGAGGCGAATCCGAAGAATTGGACCGACACGGCGTATGGCACCGGCGCCTTTATGGTAAAAGAATGGAAGCATAACCAGTCGATCACGCTGGTCCCCAATCCGAACTATTGGCTGGGCCAGCCCAAGCTCACGGAAATCGACCTCCCCTTTTTCCAGGATTCCGAAACCGCCTACAAGCTTTATCAAACGAACGGATTGGACATCATGGGGACCTATGACTTTCCGACGAGTCACATCCCCGACGTGCAAAAGCTGCCCGATTTTCGCCAGGTCAACCAGTTCTTTGTGACCTATATCGGGTTCAACAATGTCAAAAAGCCGTTCAGCGATGTGCGAGTGCGCCAGGCGTTTGCCCATGCTGTCGAGAAAAAGACGCTCACCGACAAGGTGCTCGAGGGCGCGGTCGTGCAGGCGGATACGCTGATTCCGCCGGGGATGCCGGGTTATAGCCAGGGGGATACAACCCTGCAAGCGTTTGACAAGGCCGCGGCGCAACAGCTCCTGTCCGACGCCGGTTATCCGGGTGGTAAGGGGTTCCCCAAGATATCGCTAGCGATCAACAACCAGGACCCGAACTATGGCAAGATCGCGGCATTCCTTCAGCAGCAGTGGAAGGAGAACCTCGGGGTGCAGGTGGATATCAACACCGAAGAGCTGGCCAAATTCAACGACGACCTGACCGCGCTGGCAAACAAGCCGGACGATCCGAGCGCCTTTACGCTCTACCTGAGTGTCTGGGGTGCGGATTATCCCGACCCGCAGAACTTTGTCTCGCAGCAGCTCCAGAGTGACGCCGGGAACAACAACGGGCACTATGCCAACAAACAGTTTGACGCGTTGACCAAGCAGGCCGATGTCGAGACTAACCCGGCTCAGCGCTATAGCCTCTACCAGCAGGCGGAAAAGATGGCGCTGACGGAAGTGGGCTGGCTACCGCTCTATTACGGCAAGGCCAATCTGCTCATCCGCCCGACGGTCAAGGGGCTTTTGGTGACGCCGCAAGGCATCTTCCCCGACCCCGACTGGACAACGGTGACAGTCACCCCATAGAGAACAAATAAAAAGAAGGGCGTGGGAGCGAAAACTCCCACGCCCTTCTTTTGCCAGCCCAATCCAAACGGAGAAAACCGCATACGAAAAAAACCGCTAGCGTTCTCCGCGTTCATGCTGCCGCTGGTTTACCGGCGTGAACCTTTATCCTTTTAGGTCCCCTTTGCTCTTCTTGACCACGGCGCGGAATTTCTCGATCTCTTCGTCGACGCGGATGCGGATGTGGTAAAGGCGCGGGGTGGGCGCCTTGAGATTGAAAAGGTCGATCTGCCGGTTCAATTCCCGAGCTTGCTCGCGAAATTCGGCGACGAGCTGCGCCTCAAACCGTTCGTTCGCCGCCCCCTTGCCGCCCTGCGCCAGGCGGCGCAAGTAGGTATCGAATCGGGCGAACAACCGGGCGCGCGCGCCTCGCAGCTCCTTGTCCAGCTCGATCCAATCCGGAGCAAAGCCGGCATCCTTGAGCAGCTTGAACGCCAGCTCCCACTCCGCAGGCGTATTCGGGTCCGCACGCAGGTCGAGCGGCTTGCCCTCGCCAGGCAGATGGTCAAAGTCGCCCCGCTCCATCGCCTCGCGAATCTGCTTTTCAACCGCGCTCTCCCAGCCGGGGTGGAAAATCCGTTTTCGTCCCGGCCGTTCCGCCGGCTCGGGCGCCTGTTCCGATTGAGGGCCCTGCATCGGCCCGTCCTTTTCGTCATTCATATGAATTGAAAACGCCGCAGCCATGAGGCTGCGGCGTTGAATGTAAGCTAATTAATAGCGGCCACCACCACCGCCGCCGCCGCGACCGCCGCGACCACCGCCGCGACC
>JBAVQS010000320.1:0-8343 GCA_049694275.1 Anaerolineae bacterium
GTGGTCGTGCCATCGCCCGCGACGTCGTTCGTCTTGGTGGACGCTTCCTTCAAGAGCTGGGCGCCCATGTTCTCGTACGGATTTTCGAGCTCGATTTCCTTGGCGACGGTGACGCCATCATGCGTGATCGTCGGCGCGCCAAATTTCTTGTCGAGCGCCACGTTGCGGCCCTTGGGGCCGAGAGTGGTCTTGACCGCGCGCGCGAGCTCGTCGACGCCAATTTTCAGATGCCGGCGTGCATCCTCGGAAAATGAGATTTCCTTAGCAGGCATTGTTCCTCCTAAATATCATCTTTCTATGGGATTGATTACTTGCCACTGTCGATCACGGCGAGGATGTCTTTTTCGCCGAGGATCAAATATTTCTTGTCGCCGAGCTTGATCTCGGCGCCGCTGTATTTGGCATAGACGACGCGATCGCCCACGGCCACTTCGAGGGGGAGGCGCTTTTTGCCATCCTCATCCCAGCGACCGGGGCCGGCCGCCGCCACGAGACCTTCCTGGGGTTTTTCCTTGGCCGTTTCCGGCAGGAGAATGCCGCCCGCCGTCGTTTCCTCACGGTCGAGGGGTTCGACGATCACGCGATCGGCAAGGGGTCGGATATTGAGAGCAGTCTTTTCCGCCATCGGGAGACTCCTTTCTGCACAAAAAAATTTTGGGTTAGCACTCGACAGGTCCGTCTGCAAGCAGTAGTCTAGTCCCTTGTGAGCGTTTTTGCCGCGCACAAGGCGCTAGGCTACCCTCAGCCTGACTTGTTCCTGTCTAGCGTCCACTAAATGGTGAGTGGTTAGCACTCTCACCTATCGAGTGCTAACCACCTATACTATACCACAAATTTTTCTGTTGTCAAGAGTTTTTTTTAGGGTTTGGTCTTGGTGGGGCGCGGCGTGGGCGGCGGCGGCGCACCCAGGCAGTGCTCGGCGTAATATTGGAGCGCGGCCTGAACCGCGCCGTCATCTGGATTTACGCCGCTCGCTTTGTCGAGCCACTCTTTGCCCTTGGCGCAGTTGTCGAGATTCACATAGCCCAGGCCGAGCTGGTAATAGTACTCGATGCGCTCCCCGCCCAACTCGACCGCCTTCTCCAGCGTAGGGACGGCGTTATCCCAATTCTGCAGGACGAAATAGATCGTGCCGAGATGCCCATAGGGCGCGGGGAAATTGGGATCGAGGGCAATGGCATGCTTGAGCTGCGCCTCGGCCGCTTCATAATCGCCATTGAAATAATAGGTCCAGCCCAACTCGTCATAAACCTCAGGCGCTTTCGGGTCCACTCGAATCGCCTGCTGGAGAATGGCGAGCCCGTTCTTGTACTGCCCGAGCGCGCGATAGTTGCGCGCCACATCCACATAGAGAAATCCAAGGTTGGGCGCAATCTGCACGGCCCGCTGGTATTCCGGCAGCGCGTCGCGATAACGGCCGCGAATCTCCAACGCATAACCCAGGTCGCGGTGCGCTTCAAAGTTATTATCGTCGAGCGCCACCGCGTTGCGCGCGGCGGGAAGGGATTTGTCGATGCGCCCCAGGTCGGAATAGACTTCGGAGAGCCACGCCCAGGCGTAGACGTTCTTGTCGTCCAACTGGGTCGCGCGCAGGCCCTCGGCCACCGCGTCGTCGTAAATCGCCTTCCAATCGAGCGCGAGGGCAAGGACGGCGTGATTGTAGGCGCCGTTGTCGTTCAACTCGATGGCGCGCCGCGCCTCGGTTTCGGCTTCATCATAGCGGCGGCGCATGATATAGAGCCGCGCGAGCCGCGCGTGCGCCGCGTCGTCGTTGTCATTCTGCTTGATCGCCAGCTCATAGTTCTTGATCGCGTCGTCGATCGCGCCGTTGCGGAAAAATCCGTCGGCCAGCGCCATATAATCCGGCGGCGCCTCAGTCGGCGTCGGCAGCGGCGTCGCCGTGGGCCGGAGCTGCGCGGGCAAGAGCGTGACCGGCGCGATATAGGTCCCGCGCCAGGCGAGAATCAAAAAGATGGCGTACGCGCCGCCCGCAAAAATCAGGAGCACGAGCAGAAAATTTCTTAGCCAGTGTGACTGGCGGCGACGACCGATGTACATGAGAGACTGAAAATCATTATACATGCACATCGCGCGGCGGGCTAATTCCGTTAAGGGGCTGCAATCAGGACCGCGCCCAGGATGAGGTGATCGGCGCCGGAGGCCAGCGGCAGGCGCTGACCGTTTTCGGGGCGATAGAGCCCCAGCTCGACGGTGTATGGACCGGGCGGCGTGCCGGGGCGGATGAGCAGGCCCATCCGATCCGCAATCGCATCGCCCTCATACCAACTGGTGGTCGGGCGGAAACCGTCGACCGGCTCGACATCGCGCTGACTCACGACCCGGCCGCCCGCATCGAGCAGATGCACGAACACTTTGTAATTGGCGGAGGGGTGTTTGAGCGCGCGCCAATCGAACTGTAGCGAAAGGACCCGGCCCGGCGCGAGGGGACCGGCGTTCTGGCGGGTGACCCCCGCCAATGTAATCTCATCGCCAAACTGCGCCGGCGCTGTGACCCACTCGGCCGGCGCGCCATCGGCGTTGCCATATTGCGCGAAGCGGATATTGCCGTGCCATTCGTCGGCGGCCTGGAAGCGCTGCGCGCTCAGGGCGCGCTCGACGTACTGCGCCGGGTCCGCCTGTTCGGTCGCCCAGTAGAGGGCAAAGATATTGTCGTGATTCGCAATCAAATCGCCCAACACGGCGTCGGTCGGTCCCTGAGCCAGCGGCCGGCCCACCGGCAGCGTCACGAGCGGCGCCGCGCCGCGGTAATAATAGCGGACCACGTCGATCTGGCCGGGCGCATCGACCAGCACGGCGTCATTGGCACGCGCAAAAGAGTTGATATAGCCGATGACCCCGCGATAATCGTCGCGCTGGAGCCGCGGATCGGCATACACCCCCTGCACCGCGTTCCATGCGCCGACAAGCAACACGCACAGGATCACCCCAAAGGCCAGCGTCCGGCCAAGCTGCGCCGCGCCGCCATTTCGGTCGCGCGTGACGGGCAGGAACCGCGCCAGCCCGCGTGCGACCAGCACGAGGAAAGCGGGCGTGGCGAGGAGCAGGAATTTGGGATTATAGGCGGGGCGCTGCAACGAGACCGCGTACATGAACAGCAGGGGGACGAGCGCGGCAGAGGCGCACAGCAGAACCGGCCAATCGCGCGCGCGCGCCGAATCTCCGTCCGGGCGCCTCGCGGCGAACGTCGGCGGCAGCAGCCCGACAAGCAAGAGGAGGCCGAACAGCGCAACGATTCCGGCCTGATCGCTCAACGGCGTATCAATCCCGAGGACAAAGGCGCTCAGGACGCGCCAGGTGAGCTCGGGCAGTGAAAAACGGTCGCTGATCGCCGGCCAGGACGAGAGCTGATTGCCGGCATAGACCAGCCAGGGGAGAAAAGCGACCACAATGAGTACCCCGGCCAATGCGAGCCAGAAGGCCACCCGGTAGCGAAACCGCGACGCGGCCATTGGACCGCCGCGCCGCCAGGCGAGCAGGAACCACACGCCGACGGCCAGCCCCTCGGCCAGGAGCAGTGCCGGCGCAAAATAATGCGTATAGAGCGCGGCCAGCGCGGTCAGCAGAAAGGCGGCCAGCGCGCGGCGATCAATTTTCCCCTTTTCGGCCGCGCCGGTGAAACGCGCCAGCGCCAGGAGCGAGAGCGCGCCCCAGAGCGCCACCCAGATATACATCCGGGTCTCTTGCGAATAGTACAACTGAAAGGCCGACAGGGCCGAGAGGCCGGCGGCGAGGAGCGCGACGCGCAGGCCAAACAGGGTGCGCGCGAGGGCGGCCGTCGCCGCGATGAGCGCGAGCCCGCTGGCCGCCGAGAGGAAACGGACGGCGAACTCGCCATCGCCTGCCAGTCCGATCCAGAAATGCAGGAGGAGATAATAGAGCGGAGGGTGAATATCGTGCGCCGCGCCCGAGAGGATGGCGGAGAGGCTGAGGCGCGCCAGCGCAACGGAAGTCCCTTCGTCATTCCACAGGCTCTGCGCCGCGAGGCTATAGAGGCGCACGAGCCAGCCGAGCGCCAGCAGGGCGAGCAAGCCCCAGGGCGCGAACGGGCGTAACCGGGCCGGGACGAACGAGGGACCGGCCTCCGCCGCCGCGGGTTCATGCCGGATCGGAATCAATGCGCGCTCCGCCATCTCCTGAATGCGCCCACCCCCGCGCCGAGAGCCACAAGGCCCGCGGCAATCCACAGGCCGATCTGGACGAGCCACTCCGCGGTGCGGCGAATCACAATCCCGTCAAGGCGCATTTCGCCGCGCGTGACCGTCAGCTCGACGCGATGCGCGCCCGGGACGAGACCGCGCGCGAGCACGATGCGCCCGCCCGAGTGCGGATCGGTGACCCGCAGGTCAAGCTCCTGCGCGGGGCGGCCATCGACGCTGACGGACACCACGCCGCCGTAGGGGTTTTGCAAGAGGGCCAGTTCGGCGCCCGTCCCGTGAAAAGTGAACGCGAGCCGCGCGCCGGGCGCGCCGGTGCGGTATTCACCGGCCGCAGCGTCCGGGTCGGCGACGGGCGCGCTCCACGGCCCGGCATAGTCCAGCGTCCAGTTGCCCTCCTGGTGGAACCCGATGCCCAGCCAGCGCGCGGTGGCAATATACTCCTTGAGCGCCGCATAGACCGGATGTGGAGTAAAATCCGGGTCGAACATGCGGAAATAGTACGAGGGCTGGTCCTTTTCATGGTCGTCGACGCGGCGCAGGAACCAGTACATCATCGGCCCCATCCAGGGCCACTCCTCCTGCGCGCGGGTGTAGGCCTGCGTCGCATAGCGCGCCTGCTGCGCGTCGGTGACGCGACCGTAGGGCGCATCCTTGAACGTGGCGGGGAGCACATTCCAGCCGACCTCCATCGCCCAGATCGGCTTGTTCTCATCGCCGTTCTTGACCATGATATCGCGGAGCATCAGCGGCCGCGAAAAGTCCATGCGGTCCCATTCCAGCCGCCGGTCGCCCGGACCCGTAAAGAGGCCATAGTCCTGCACGGCGAGGATGTCAAAGCTGCCGCGTGCGCCGGCGGCATACATCTGCTGGAGAAAGAGGGTATCCATCAGGTCGCGCTGGGTCTGCTCTTTGGTCGGCGCCAGGGCGGCGCTCAGGACGACGGCGTTGGGGTCGGCGCGCTTGACCGCGGCGTATCCGACCTTGAGCAAGCGCGTGTAATCGACCGCGCTGACCGGCTGGTTGCCCCACTCGCAGCAGATATTCGGCTCGTTCCAGAGCTGATAGTACTGGATCTTGCCCTTGTAGCGCGAGACGACCGCCGCGACAAAATCGCCATAGTCGGCATAGTCGTCGGGCGGCGCAAAGTTCCCCCGGTCGTGGCCGTCGTGGCGCGTCCAGTCGGGCGGATGGTCGAGCCGCGCAATAATGTCAATGCCGTACTCGTTGGCGAGGTTGACGATCCGGTCGTACTTGTCCCAGGTCGATTTGTTGTATTTCTTGTCCCAGAACTGGCCCTTGGCCGGAAGCTCGATATCCTCCCAGGGGAACTCTTGCCGGATAAAGCGGAACCCCCCATCGTGGATGAGCTGCAAGCTCTGGCGAATCTTGCCCTCTTCGACCTCCTGCTCCAGAAAGGTATTGACGCCAAAAGGGGGCAGGTCGGTATAGGGCATCGGCGCGAAATCGGCGGTTTCGGGCTGCGGCTGTACGAGCGCCGAGAGCTGGATATAAACGCCGCGGAGTTGAAAATAGGTATCCTCTTCGCCGGTCCAGTCGGCCAGGATGCGATGAATATCATCATGCCAGGCGCCGAAGACCGCCGCGGCGACGAGGAGAACCACGAGGAGCGAGACGACGATGCGGACGAGCCACCGAACGAGGACTTGTACGAGGACTTTCACGCAGGATATTTTAGCACAAGAACGGAAATAACCCTATCCTTGCTCTTTTTTTCCGCCGCTTTTTTCCATTGTTTGGAATATTGTTTTTGATTCACCCGGTTTCAATGTCAATCGCGTCAAACCGGGTGTAAACAGCTTGTTGTCTGACCAGGCAACCCCCTGGGGCCTTGCGCAGTTTCATAGCCGAGGCCCAGATCCAGAACGGGCTTGTCCGTTACCGCTCACAGGTGCCCAGGCAAGCCTGCATACCAGCCGCCTGAACGATCTCTGTCCCCTCATTCAGGTAACCCTCGAGGTTAACTGATCGCCCTGAATAGTATTCTTGTTGTGTTGGCGTCCACGCGGCATCGATCGTTTTGGTCTCTCCGGGTTGCCACATCAGTTGTGTTGCCGCCTGATCGGGATGTAGTGCTGCCCATGAAAATAGGATCTCACCTCCATTTACATCAAATACCTTAATATTCAAGACCGGACCGTTTTGCGAGTTAATCTGAACCGGTTGTTTGCCCGTATTCGTCACAGTAAAGTGCATTTGCACTTGGTCGCCGGGGCCAGCATGGGTGCGATTGGTCTGAAACTGCAGCCTCAGATCTTGATACCGCGTCACTTGGGTTCCGCCGTCCCAGTCACACGCGGCCAGTAGAATTGTTAAGCTGAGTGCGACAATCATGGCGAGTCGATACTTGATTTTATTTCCATTCATGTGATGCCCTCAGGATTTGTCTATTCACTTGTGTGAAATGCCAAGTTGAATGCATTGCTAATAAACATGAAATCAGCGTTAAGGTGCTTGCAGCAAACATGCCCCCATCCTCCTCACGGAACACCCTATATTCCCAGCTAATCATATCTCTTCCTCCGCGCCGCCGTTCAAGATTCGCTCTAACAATACAACCGCACAATATTCATAGAGATCATAACGCGGCGAATCCCCTTCCCGGTAAACAATCTCCGCTAAATTCAAGCTCTGGTTCATGTGCCTGGTGACCCGGGCAACAGCATTGATTACCGCCTGGCGGATTTTTTCCTCATCCAGGTTTCCATGGGAATGCGCAGTCGGATTGGCGACCCGCACCATCACGGGCGCCGTGGCGGACGCGGCGAGTGATAACCCCAGACGAACATGGGAAGGTCCTGTGATATAGGAAACGAAATAGCGCGAGTCTTCCCTGGTAAAGTGAGGCATAGTCGATGCCAACCCGTTAAATCCTCCTGTGAAATTTATCACGCAGGACTTGAAAAATAGCCTGAATAACGGTATGATGTTCCTGTCTGAATGTGCACGGACAAATCGTTCACTGTGCCCTGGCGATACTCTATCACCGAAGGACACCCAGATCAAACAGGAGTTAGGTATGAATACTCTGGATATTCAAATCCTGGGCAAGGTCTCCCCCGAATATGCCCAGGTCCTCTCCCCGGAGGCGCTGGCTTTTCTCGCCAGGCTCCAGCGCACGTTCGGCGCGCGCCGCCGTGAGCTGTTGGCCCGGCGCCAGGAACGCCAGGCGCGGATCGACGCCGGCGAGATGCCCGATTTTCTCCCCGAGACCGCCGAAATCCGCAAGGCGGACTGGCAGGTGGCCCCGATTCCCGCCGACCTGCAGAAGCGGCACGTCGAGATCACCGGGCCAACCGAACGCAAAATGCTCATCAATGCGCTCAACTCGGGCGCCGATGTATTCATGGCAGATTTTGAGGATGCGAACTCGCCCACCTGGGATAATATGGTCGGCGGCCATATCAACCTGCGGGATGCAATCGCCGGCACGGTCAGCTTTCAGAACCCGGACGGCAAGGAATACAAGCTCAACCCCACGACCGCGCTCTTGCTCGTGCGCCCGCGCGGCTGGCACCTTGACGAAAAGCATGTGCTCGTCGACGGCCAACCCATGTCCGGCTCGCTCTTTGACTTTGGCCTCTATTTCTTCCACGAACATAAAAACCTCATCCAGAAGGGGACCGGCCCTTATTTCTATCTGGCCAAGCTGGAGAACCACCTCGAAGCGCGGCTCTGGAATGACGTCTTTAACCTCGCCCAGGACGAGCTCGGCATCCCGCGCGGTGTGATCAAGGCGACGGTGCTGATCGAGACCATCCTCGCGGTGTACGAGATGGACGAGATTCTGTACGAGCTGCGCCAGCACATGGCCGGGCTGAACGCCGGGCGCTGGGATTATATGTTCAGCATCATCAAGAAATTCCGCAACCGGCGTGATTTCACCTTCCCCGACCGCGCTCAGGTGACGATGACCGTCCCCTTTATGCGCGCCTACAGCGAGCTGCTGGTCAAGACCTGCCACCGGCGCGGCGCTCACGCCATGGGCGGGATGGCCGCCTTTATCCCGAGCCGCAAGGACGCGCAGGTGAACGAGATTGCCATCCGTAAGGTGAACGAGGACAAGGAGCGCGAGGTGCGCGATGGCTTTGACGGCACCTGGGTGGCGCACCCCGACCTCGTCCCGGTCGCCCGCGCGGTATTCGAC
>JBAVQS010000321.1:0-16287 GCA_049694275.1 Anaerolineae bacterium
CGGTTCAACAGTCCGGCGACCAAACGCGCCGAGCCAAAGCCATAGCCGCCGTGCGGCGGGCAGCCGTACTTGAAGAAATCGAGATAGAACTGGAGCGGTTCGAGCTTGAATCCCTTGTCCAGCGCCTGGGCGACGAGCACATCATACCGGTGCTCGCGCTGCGCGCCGGTTGCCACCTCGACCCCCTTGTAAAGCAAATCAAAGCTTTTGGTAATGTTTGGCGCATCCGGATAGCGCATGTGGTAGAACGAGCGCACGCTCTTGGGCCAATCGATCACATAGAGAAAATCGTGCCCGTAGGTTTTCCGCGCATATTCCCCGAGCAGTCGCTCGCCTTGCGGGTCGAGATCCCCTTTGCGCTCTGCCGGCACAGTATACCCCTGTTGGCGCAAAATCTCGTGCGCCTCGGCCATCGTCACCTTGGGGAAGGGGATCACCGGCGGCTCGACCTCGACGCCGAATCGCTCACGGATCGCGTCGCCGTGCGTGCGCTGGACCTGCTCCAGCGTATACCGGAGCCATCGCTCCTGGCTTGCCATCACGTCAAAATGTGAGCCGATCCAGCCGATTTCCATATCGACGCTCGTAAACTCGGTGGCATGGCGCGGCGTGAACGAAGGGTCGGCGCGAAAGGCGGGGCCGATCTCGTATACACGGTCAAACCCCGCCGCAATCGCCATCTGTTTGTAAAACTGGGGCGATTGCGCGAGATAGGCGCTCCGCCCAAAGTATTCGAGCTCAAAGACCTCTGCCCCCGATTCGCTCGCGGTCCCGATGAGCTTGGGCGAATGAATCTCGACGAACCCTTCCTGCACCCAGAATTCGCGCATCGCCATCTCGACCGTCGTCTGTACCTGGAACGAAAGGAGATTCTCCGGCCGGCGCAGGTCGAGATAGCGCCAGTCGAGCCGCACGTCAATACCCGGCTGAACCTTGGCCTGAGGGTCGAGCGGCAGCGGCGTCTGCGCAAGGCTCTCGACCTGGATCGAATCGGGCAGCAGCTCGATTCCCCCCAGCTTGACGACCGGGTTCTCGACAACGCGCCCGCTGATCGTCACCGCGGACTCGCGTGTCAGCGCCAGGCATGCCGCCATCGGCGCGGCATCTCCCACCGTCTGCGCTTTATCGACCGTCACCTGCACCATCCCCGTATTGTCCCGGATGACAAGAAACAGCATCGACTTTTGGTCCCGGATGATATGCACCCATCCGTGGATGACAGCGGTCTGTCCGGTTAATGGCTTGAGATCGCGAATATAGGTTCGTTGCATACTTTTTTCCTGTCCTCTGCGAGGTTGTATCCTTTCTCTCAATCACGACAATACGCTCATGGCTGATCGTTCTTGGGATGGACCACGCGCAAGCCGAGCGATTGCTCGAACGCATCGAAATCGCGGTCATTGTGCAAAAGCGCATGATCATGCATCAGGCAGTAGGTGGCAATCAAACAATCTGCCGTTTTACGCACCATTCGGCCCTGCGCCCGCAGCGTCCGGTAATGTTTAGCTGCCATAATCGCCAGATCGACTCCGCCCATGGGTAGGATCTCAAATTTGGATAACTCTTGCAGGGTTTCCGCTGCCTGTTGCTCGTTTCGCACGCCCTGTAGTATTTCACACAGGATCAGATCGGTCAGGCCGAGGCGCCGTTGATCAAGCGCCATGTCGAGCCAGGCGGTTTGTGGCGTTTCAATATTATTGAAAAAGTCGATCCAGACGGTTGTATCGATAACGACCATGTGATTAGCTCGCAGACATGCGGCCGGCGCGCATTTCTTCCAGATTGCCTTCCCACCGGATCTTGCCGCGTAATCGCCGCACGCCGGTTTGCGATTTGACCTTGATGAGCAATTCCAGCCCCGCCTCGACGACCGCGCGCTTGGTTGCCAATCCGGTCACCTGCATTGCCTTTTTCATCAGTTTATCGTCAATGTCGATATTCGTGCGCATCCGCTCCTCCCGTTGCTGCCCTTGCCAATGTGTATACTATACCGCGTTTATGTGTATCGGTCAATGTGGTTGCCCTACACATGGGCGAGCACAAGGCATTGCCCCTACGACGATGCCGTAAGCGAAACTGGAATTCGCTCTAATCCGCCTTGCGCCCGCGTAGTGTGACGTGCGTCCCGCCGCGCGGCCCCTCCCAAAGCGTATCGGCTGCCCACTGGTAATACAGCCGCTTCCAGATCACCGCGTTCTCGAACACATTCAGGTCCGAGGTCAAGAGCTCGATCACCGAGCGCGCGGCTACGACAATCAACTTTTTGCGCGGGCGCGAGAGCGCGACATTCAGCCGGTTCAGGTTGAGCAGGAAATCCGCCTCCGCCAGCACATAATCGGGATCGGACGCGGTCGCCGAGACGATAATCACATCTCGTTCGCCCCCCTGAAAACGTTCCACCGTATCAATTGCATTGCTCCTGCCCATGTCGGGAAAGCGCTCTCGTAGCAGCGCCTTTTGCGCGCGGTGCGGGACGACTACGCCGATGCCCTCCTTGCCATCCAGCCGCAGCGCATGGGCGCAGAGGTCAATCAGCGGGGCGATCAACTCGATCTCGGTCCGGTTGTACTGCTGTGACGCCCGTTCGCCGTGCTCGATGACGACGAGCGGATAGTGCGGGTCGAGCGCGCGGGCGACAAACGGATCGGTCGCCGGCGAAAGGGGGAGCTCCTCGCGGCGGCGCGAGAAAAACGGGATGCCATCGTGTCGATAGATATTCTCTTCGAGGAACTCGGCAATCGTCGTGTGCAGGCGAAAGCTCTCGTCCAGCCCGACGCGCGGAAAGTCGCGTTCCAGGAGCGACTCAAAGAGCGAGAGGTAGGGCCGGTTCGCCGTCGCGGTTCGCCGGTGCTCGTCGTCCCACGCATGGGCGATGATCGGCGGCATCTGGCGATGATCGCCCACGACGATCGCCGCGCCATCCGGTTTGAGAAAGGCGCTTGCCAGGATCCCCTCGGGCAGGCTCATCTGTGAAGCCTCGTCCATGACGAGCAGGTCAAAGGGTTTACTGTTCCAGTCGATTCCCCTTCCGCCCGCGCCGCGATATTTCGCCAGGCTGTACAGCCCGCCGGGCGTCCCGCCGATCACCACGACCCGCTGGGTCAGAATCGCGTCGAGGCTGTCGCGCTGCGTATAATAGTCGAGTAGCTGGACTCCCTTCGGAGGGGCTTCGCTGTTCTCGCCGCCCAGTTTATACACCTGTAGTCCGATCAGCCCGCGCGTGAGGGGCGTCGCAAAAGCGGTGAGCTTGTTCCATTTGTCGGCAATAGCCCCCAGCACGATATGGACCGCGTTGTGCGTTTTGCACGACACGGCGACGCGATACGGCTGTCCCTCCGCTGCGCTTGCCGCCAGCCGCGCCAGGACGGCCCACGCGAGTGTGTGGCTCTTGCCCGTGCCGGGCGGACCCTGGACGAGCAGAACGGGATCGGCCAGGGATTCGGCGACCACCTGGCGCTGTCGCGGGGTCAGCTTGCTCTGCTTTTCGAGCGTATCGACGAGCGCCGCGAATTCTGCGAGCGCCGCCGCGCGGGTGACGGGCACGGGACGCAGGGCGGGCGGCTGCAAGAGGGCGCGGTAGAGGGTGTTGGTGCCCGTTTGTTGGAGCGCCTCCAGCACCTTGTCCGCATTCAGGTCATCCGCCATCTCGTCCATCGTATAGCGCTGCCCGCGCTCCGGGACGATCTCGGTATCATGGTAATAGCGGAATTTGCTCCCGCGGAATTTCAGGTCGAGCAGTTCGAGATCGACCCAGTCGGCCCCGAGCGCGTGCAGGGTCGCGAGGCGGCCGTGCTTGAGCCGGCTCGCCGAAAGGTTTGGATCGGCGGGATTGAACACGACCCAATCCCCCTCCTTGAGCCGAAAGCCATTCATCGTCAGCACCGGGTCGAGCCCCAGCGCGTTGAAATCGATGGCGAACCGAAAAATATTGCCTCGGCGCCGCGTCTCTTCATAACGGAGGAGGAGCGCCAGCCCGGTCTGGGCGCGCCGCTCGATCGGGAGGCTGTACGTGAGCAGCATGCCCTGGAGCGCGGCATGGTGCTCCATATAAAGAAACTCTTCCAGGCTCTGTGCGAGGGTGGGTGGTTCCAATGCCGCCTGCACGAGCGCAGGAAGGTCAAGGTCCGATTTCTGAATGCCCTGCGCCTTGCGCTTGAAAGAGCTTTCGATATGGGCGAGGGCGCGGGTGCGATGAATCCCGAACGCCTTGAGCTCGTCGAGCGTCACGGCGCGAAAGGGCACCAGCAGCGCGGCGTCCTCCATGTCAGGGGGGAGCTTGCCCCACGCGGCGTAGGCATATTCGAGCGGCACCTGTGAGTTGAACCGGCTGGCCGCCTCAATGGTCACGCGGCGCGGGTCATCCTCCGGCGTCTCCTGGTGCGCCGGCGCGATTTGCCCATTGTCCAGCCGGAGGACATCGCGGCGATTGTCGAAAAGGCGGGCGCGAAACAGACGATAAAACTCATGTGTCCCATCGCTCCAGTTAAACCCGAGGACGCGCGCCGCGTCGTGCAGTGGTGTGCAAACGAGGCCAAGGTTCCGGCGCGCGTCCAGTTCGTCCGCCAGGAACGAAATGACCGGCTGGGTGAGCGCCGGCGTCTGCGTCATCAGGTCGAAAAAGGCGGGCAGGCCCGCGACCTGGTCGAGGCGCCGCTTGAGCGCCTCCAGCAGCACCTTTTGGTCGTAACGATTGTAGCAATAGAGATGGACCGGTGTGCTTGGCCCGTCCGCGACCTCGGCCACCGCGGCGATGAGCTCCATCACCCAGTCGAGCAAGAGCTGCCGCTCGCTCTCGTCGGTTGGCGGCGCGTCGGTGCAGCGGACGAGCTCTTGTACCCCTTTCGGCCCCTGCACTCGCGCGCTGATGAGATAGACGCGGTCCTGCAGGTAATCGTGCTGCGCATCGAACAGGATCTTGACGAGGCGCGGGTGCTCTTCATCGCTCGGCAGTGCGCCAAACCCACCGCCATAGAGAATGGTCGAGGCCGCAGTGCTCTTGTCAAAGCGGTAGAGGGCGCGCCGGGCGCGCTGGACGAGCACCGGCAGGTTGGGCCCGACCGGCCACTGATTGTGCAGCCGGGCCACAGTCGCTTCCTGGCCGGGCGTCACCGTCAACGCTTTGTCCGCGCTCTCTTTGGCAGGCAACTGCATAAGGTTCGCCAGCTCTGGCAGGCGCGTGACGCCGTTTGCGCGGAGGACGCGCTTTTCAACGGCAGAGAGGGTGGGGACCAGCGACAGGTCCAGGCGCTCCGCCGAATCGTACATGCAGAGCGCGTTATACAAGCAACCGTCGCATTTATAGCCGAGGTGATAGGCCACTTCCTGAAACGGGAGGCGCGCCACGCGATTCACGACCGAGTCGGGCGCGACGGCGAGATGCTCGACGATGGTGAGGTAGGTTGTCAGGTCAAAGGTCGGCGCATCCGGGTCGAGCGCTGGCGCGCCCCCATCCTCGGCAATGCTCAGCACGGTCCCGGTGATTCGCTTGAGGGTCAACCCGTGCTTGGCCGCCATCTCCTGGATGAGCCGGGCATAGATGGCGACTTGCAGCCGGTGCTCCATCCGCTCGTGCCGGCTCGCCTTGATGTCGGCGATGAGCAGGTCGAGCGCGCCCTGCTTGTTCCGCTGG
Organism: Anaerolineae bacterium; assembly: GCA_049694275.1. Taxonomy (GTDB): domain Bacteria; phylum Chloroflexota; class Anaerolineae; order UBA4142; family SHND01; genus JBAVQS01. The sequence goes on from JBAVQS010000321.1 coordinate 5,630, forward strand.
ACGCGAATCACGTCCGCGCGCCCGTGGCACCAGTACTGCCCGATCATCCCTTCGAGCGAAGGTTGGAGGAGGATGACCGGTTCGCGCACACATGCCAGTTCGTTGAGCGTGCCGGATGCGGGCTGTCCCTCCAGGTTGATCACCGGTTCGCCCCGCGCGGCCAGCGCGCCTCCGGCCTCGCGCTCGAACTCGGCGCCGGAATCCTTGAGCAGCGGCGTGAGGGGCTGGATCGTCAGATGCCACCGCTTGCGCATTTCGGCCTCCTCGTCCGGGTGCAGGCGAAAGCGCAAGAACCGTTCGCAGTTCTCCATGCGAACATATTGGGTCAGGCTGGTCACACTCAGGCGTGGCGGGTGGGGAGGCGTGGGGTTCATTGCACTCGATACTATCGAAATATGAGGAATTGGCAAGCTTGGCATATAATATTTGCGTGCTTACCAATCCTTGGCAGCCCCCGCAAGGCTACATCCCGGTCGAGTCGAAAATCCCGGGTATTACGGTCTATGCCCCCGCGCCGGCTGTGGATGCCGCGCCGGCGCAGCAGACCTTTACCTGCCCGCGCTGTGGCGCACAGACCGCGTTCGATCTCCACCGCGCCGATGTCACCTGCGCGCACTGCGGCTATGTGCAAACGCTGCATGCTCAGGTTGTCGGTTCTGCGGCGCAGGCATCCGAGTTTACATTCGAGAATCTTGCGTTGGCCAAGCGCGGCTGGGGCCGGGAGCGGCGCGAGCTGCATTGTGAGAATTGCGGCGCAACTCTGTCGCTCGATCCGCAGGTCCTCTCCACCGCCTGCCCCTTTTGTGGCTCGAACCATGTGCTCGTGCGCCCGGCGGCAGGGGACGGTCTCCGCCCGCGCTTTTTGATCCCCTTCAAATACAAGCCCGAGGCGTGTACGGGGTTGGCGCGCGCATGGCTCGGCCGCGGCTGGATGCATCCGCCGGGCCTGGTGAGCCTTGCCCGGTCGGCGAGATTCCAGGGTATCTATCTCCCCTTTTGGACGTTTAGCGCGCAAATCGATTCGACCTGGCGCGCCGAGGTGGGATACGAACGGCAGGAGCGGCATTATGATCATGCGGCCAGGATGTGGCTGACGCGTACCGTGATCGATTGGCGCTGGGAGCAGGGGCAAGTGTCACTGCCCATTGCCAACCGCCTCGGCATCGGCGCGAGCAAGATCGAGGCGCGGCTCGTTCGCAAGATATACCCGTTTGATATGAATGAGATGGTCGCTTACGACGCGGGTTTTCTGGCGGGCTGGCAGGCGCAAGCGTACGATATCCCATTGAACGCGGCTTGGGACACGGCGCGCGCTCAAATGCGCGAAGAGGCCCGGAACGCGTGCAGCGGCCAGATTCATTCGACCCACGTTCGGAATTTTTCCATGACCGCCGATTTTGCCGACGAGAGCTGGCGGTATATCCTGTTGCCGGTCTTGATTGCCACCTATCGCTATCAGGATAAGGCCTACCAGGTGCTCGTGAATGGACAGACCGGCAAGCTGATCGGGCAAAAGCCGGTGGCCTGGGGGCGGGTCTGGGCCGCGGTGATCGCGGCACTGCTGCCGAGCTTGCTGGTTGCATTGTTCACGCTAGCGCCCTTGTCTGTTGGAGCGGACGCCAGCCTGCTGTTTCTGGTGGCCGGGATGCTGGTCATCATCGGCGGACTCGTCGCCGTGTGGATCATCCAGACGGCGCAGCGGGCGGTCGAAGGATGAGTGCGGCGCCGGATGTGACGACCGGCTGGGGCGTCGAGCTCCAGCCCGCGGGCTGCCCCCACTGCCGCGCGGTATTTCTCGTACCCCTCGCGCGTGTAAACGGCGTATGCCCGAATTGTTTTGCCGCGAACCTCGCGCCCCAGCCTGCATCTCTGCCGGCCGAGGCGCCCGAGTTGCTCGCGCCCTTTGCCGTCACGCCCGCACAGGCCGCGCAGGCGCTCGATCAATGGGCGCGTCGCGTCTGGCTGCGCCCGCGCGAGTTGAACGCTTCCGTTCTGGCCGGCCGGCTGACCCCTACATTTATCCCAATGTGGCTGGTCGATGGCGGGGTGGTAGGGACATGGCGCGCACAGATGGGATACGATTATCAGGTCGCGAGCGCGCAGGAAATGTACCAGGACCGGGCGTGGACCACGCGCCAGGTTGCCGAGACGCGCGTCCGTTGGGAACCGCGGGCCGGCGAGGTCAAGCGCAGATACGAAAACCAGACAACGCCGGCGCTCGACCAGCACCGACGGTTGATGGCGCAGATCGGCGATTTTGCCCTGACCCGGAGCTTTGCCTATTCAGCTCAGGCGCTTCAGGGCGCGTGTGCGCGCACACCGAACATCGCGCCTGATGCCGCACGCCCGGTCGTCGAGCAGGAATTCAATCGCCGGGCTGAGGGGGATTGCCAGGCTGCGGCGGGGGCGCAGCACGTCGAGCACTGGGAATTGCAGGCTGAGTATCGCGATTTGAACTGGACGCTGCTCCTGCTTCCGCTCTATACTACTGCCTATACCGACGAACAGGGTCAGGTGGTCCCGGTCCTGGTTCACGGTCAGACCGGGCGAATTAGCGGAGTCAAACGGGCGTCGCAAAAGCAGGGACTGCAGATTGCAATCGTCTTTGGTTTGGCCGCGCTCGTCCTCTTGCTCGTCGGCCTCGTCGCGGCGCTGCTGGCCGCCAGGGCGCCGCTGGTCGAGTGTTTGGCGCTCCCCGCGCTCTTGCTGGGGTTCGCCGGCGCGGTCGCCGCGCCGATCCCATACGTCTGGGCGTGGCAGTACAATCGCAACAATACGCCCTGAGCGTTCGCGCTTGCTCCATCTCGACAGAGGACCCTTGTCCTTCAGTCGCACTTGGCGTATAATTGCCCGCACGAACAATCGTTCTCACCTCACCATGGAAAATACCTCGGGATTTCTCACGCTCTTTACCGGCGCCGATTCGGACCCCGGCCCGCGGGCAGGCGGGACGATCGAGACATGGCGGACTATACCCGCGCACTGGCCGCGCTATGTTCCGCTGCCGGATGACCTGCATCCGGCGCTTGTCCAGGCGCTGCACCGCCGCGGGATTCAATCGCTCTACATTCACCAGGCGACTGCATGGACCTTTACACGCGCTGGACGCAATGTGGCGGTCGTGACCGGGACCGCGAGCGGCAAGACCCTCTGCTATAATCTGCCGGTGCTCCACCGGCTCTTGCAAGACGACGCGGCGCGGGCGCTCTATCTCTTTCCTACCAAAGCGCTTGCCCAGGACCAGGTAGCCGGCCTCAAGGCGCTCACCGATCTTCCCGTCGGGAGCTATGATGGGGATACCCCGACCGCCCGTCGCGCCTTTGCCCGGAACCGGGCGCGCATCGTCGTGAGCAACCCTGACATGCTCCACCTGGGCATCCTACCGCATCATACGCAGTGGGCTGGTTTCCTGTCTCAACTCGCGTATGTCGTGATTGACGAGATGCACACCTATCGCGGGGTATTTGGTTCGCACGTCGCCAATGTGATCCGCCGGCTCAAACGCGTGGCGCATTTCTACGGTGCGAATCCGCAGTTCATCCTGACCTCGGCGACGATTGGCAATCCGGCCGAACTGGCCGAGCGGTTGATCGAAGAGCCGGTCGCGCTGGTGGATAATGACGGCTCGGCGCGCGGCGCCAAGCATTTCGTGCTTTATAACCCTCCGGTCGTCAACCGGGCCCTCGGCGTGCGACGGAGCGCGGTCCTCGACAGTGTGCATATCACCCAGGAGCTCATCGCCCGCCAGGTCCAGACCATTGTCTTTGCGCGCTCCCGCCGGACTGTCGAGCAGCTCCTCCGCTATCTCTTGCCGTCGTCGCAGGAACCGGGAATAGGGAAGGGGGGCGCCATTCGCGGGTATCGCGGCGGGTATCTCCCCAAAGAACGGCGTGAGATCGAGCGTGGCCTGCGCGAGGGATCGGTGCGCGCCGTCGTGGCGACGAACGCGCTCGAGCTGGGCATCGACATCGGCGGTCTGGGCGGCGCGGTCCTCGTCGGCTATCCAGGGACGATTGCGGCGACCTGGCAGCAGGCGGGGCGCGCCGGCCGGAGCAAGGACGAATCGATTGCTATCATGGTCCTCTCGGCGGATCCAATGGACCAGTTCCTCGCGCGCCATCCCGATTACCTCTTTGTCCGTTCGCCGGAGCAGGCGCTCGTCAACGCCGACAATCTCCTCATCCTTCTGGCGCACCTGCGCTGCGCGGCTTTTGAATTGCCGTTTCAGGAGGGCGAGCGCTTTGGCCGGGTCGAGGCAACTAGGGTGGGTGAGTTTCTGGAATTTCTGGTGCAGCAGGGGTTGTTACACAAGAACGGCGCGCAGTATTTCTGGATGGCCGACCGCTATCCGGCTGAGGCCGTCTCGCTCCGGAGCGCCTCGGCTGAGCGCGTGGTTTTGCAGCACGAGGATGAAGTCATCGGCGAGGTCGATCTGGAGAGCGCGTACTGGATGGTGCACCCGCAGGCAATCTATCTGCACGAAGCCCGGTCTTTTATTGTGGACGACCTGGACCTGGAGGCGAAAATCGCGCACCTGCGTCTCACCGACGCCGACTATTACACCGAGCCGCGCAGTGAGAACACCGTCCGGTTGTTGGACAAGCTGGCCGAGGCTGAAGTGCGCGGCGCGCACAAGGCGCACGGCGAGATTGCGGTGACGACCCAGGTGACCGGATTCAAAAAGGTGCGGTGGTTTACGCACGAGAATCTGGGAGAGGGGATGGTCTCGCTCCCGCCGACCGAGTTGCACACGACCGGATACTGGCTGGCGCTCACTCCCGAAACGGTGGAAGAGCTGCGCGTCGAGGGGCTGTGGTCGAATGACCGGAATGATTATGGGCCGAACTGGTCCCAGCAGCGCGATGGGGCGCGGGCGCGCGACGGGTACCGGTGTGTAAACTGCGGCGCTCCGGAGAAGGGGTGGTCCCATCACGTTCATCACAAGGTTCCCTTTCGTGCGTTTCCCTCCTACCGCGAGGCGAACCAACTCGACAACCTGGCCACGCTCTGCCCGAATTGCCATCGCCGCGCCGAGCTGGCGGTCAAGATGCGAAGTGGCCTGGCGGGGGTGGCTTATGCCCTCGCGCACCTCGCGCCCCTCTCTCTGATGTGCGACGGCGGCGATATCGGCGTGCATTCGGACCCGCAATCGCCGCTGGCGGATGCGCAGCCGGCGGTTGTCATCTACGACCGCGTGCCCGCCGGCATCGGGTTTAGCGAGCGGCTCTATGACCTGCACGACGATTTCATCGCGCGCGCGCGGGACCTGGTCGCCGCGTGCGAATGCGACGCGGGCTGTCCCTCATGTGTCGGCCCCGGCGGTGAAAGCGGCTATGGCGGCAAGCGCGAGGCGCTGGCGCTGCTCGACAAGCTCGCGCCCAGTCTTTAAATGGTAACCCTCTCCGACAAGCTCAAGTCCCTCGGCGTCAAGGTCGGGGCGCGCGATGTGCCGCCGCCCCCGCCGCAGCCACGCCCCCGCTATCCCATCGAAGAGGTCGTCGCCGGGCATTTTCATCCCACGCGCCTGGGCGAGGCGTTTGTTGTCGAGAACAGCTACCCCGCGGATTACCGGCACGGTCGCGCCTCGCTCATCACCACGGCCTCGCTGGTCACCATCGCCGAGTGGGCGGACGCGCCCCACCTGACCACGCGCAACTTGGACCGGTTCGCCTTTCTCGACGTCGAAACGACCGGTCTATCCGGCGGGACCGGGACCTATGCCTTTTTGATCGGCGTCGGGCGGTTCGCGGGGGATTGCTTTCAACTCAAGCAGTTGTTCATGCGCGACCCCGCCGAAGAGCCCGCTGTGCTCGCCGCGCTGAGTGAGTTCCTCGACCCGCTCGATGCGCTGGTCACATTTAATGGCAAGGCGTTCGACGCGCCCCTGCTCCGGGCGCGCTATGTGATGAACGGAATGCGCGCGCCCTTTGAGGCGGCGGCACATCTCGACCTGCTGCCCCTGGCCCGGCGCTTGTGGCGTGACCGGCTTGAGAGCCGCGCCCTTGGCTCGCTCGAAACGCACATCCTTGGCGCGCAGCGGACGGGCGAGGATATCCCCGGCTGGCTGATTCCCGCCCTGTATTTTGATTATGTGCGAGATGGCGATGCCCGCCCGATGAAGGGAATCCTCTATCATAACGCTATGGACGTGGCCGCGATGGCCGCGCTCCTCGGGCACATGGCGCAGATGCTGGATCAGCCGCTCGCGTTCGCCGTCGAGCACGGGCTGGACCTGATTGCGATTGCGCGCCTATTCGAGGACCTGGGGCGGCTTGACGAAGCGGCTACTTTGTATACGCGCGGGCTGGAATATGAGGTGTCGGAAGAGACCTTTCGCGAGACGATGCGGCGGCTCTCGTTCGTCCATCGGCGGCGCGGCAACCTGGAATTGGCGGTCGAGCTTTGGCGGAATGCGGCGCACGGGCGACAGGTCTATGCCTATGTCGAGCTCGCCAAATATTACGAGCACCGCGCTCGCGATTATTCCGAGGCGCTTCGCCAGACCCGCGCCGCGCTCGACATCATCAACGCACGCGATTTTCCCCGAGGCGAGCGCGCCAAATGGCTAAAAGAGCTCGAACGCCGGCTAGAGCGATTGGAGGGCAAGCTCAAAGCACGATTGGGAAGCTGAACGGATTCCGCAATTCTGAAACAGTGAATACAATTATGGTGTACTCATTTGCAGCAGATAATGCTACTTCGCGTCGCAGGCTTGAAGAACTTGTAGCCCACCTTTCCGATGACGACCTCGCGCGTCGTAACTCCGACGGGTGGACTGTTGCCGCGCTTCTGGCGCACCTGGCCTACTGGGATCAACGAATACTTGTCCTTCTACGCCGTTGGAAAGAAAAAGGGGTTGACGAATCCCCTGTTGACGCCGATGCAGTAAACGATGCTATCAAGCCACTCTGCCTTGCACTCCAGCCTCGCGCCGCCATCAAGCTATGCTTATCTTCGGCCCAGGCAACTGATGCCGAGCTCGAAAATATGAGCTCCGACCTTTTTGAACAGATCCAGTTCTCGCCCAACCATTTTCGCTTTAACCGATCTCTTCATCGCAACGACCATCTGAAGGAGATCGAGCATCTCCTTCAGATGGCACCGGAATGATGGTCGTCACCGGCGTCGGGAGAGGGAGAGGGTAGAGGTTCTAATATGGGACGGATTTCCCGTCGCGATAGTACTGGATGAGCGCATTAGTCGAGCTATCGTGCTTGAGCGGCGCGGCGCTCTTGCCGTCGAGCTCGGGGATGATGCGCTGCGCCAGCACCTTGCCCAACTCGACTCCCCACTGATCGAACGAGTCGATCTGTTCGATGATCCCCTGCGTAAAGACGCTGTGCTCGTACAGGGCGACGAGCTTGCCGAGCACGTCGGGCGTGAGCAGGTCGGCGAAAAGGGTATTGCTCGGGCGGTTCCCTTCGAAGGTCCGGTGCGGCGTGAGCCATTCCGCCGTCCCCTCTGCCTGGACCTCTGCGGTGGTCTTGCCAAAGGCGAGCGCTTCGCCCTGGGCCAGCACGTTGGCGACCAACAGGTCGTGGTGATTGCCGAGGGGGTTGTGTGTCTGGCGGAAGGCAATGAAATCGCAGGGGATGAGCCTGGTCCCCTGGTGGATGAGCTGATAGAACGAATGCTGGCCGTTTGTGCCCGGCTCGCCCCAGTAGATCGGCCCCGTCTGGTAATTCACCCGCTGGCCGTCTAGTGTCACCGATTTGCCGTTGCTCTCCATCGTCAATTGCTGCAGGTAGGCGGGAAAGCGGCTGAGATATTGTTCGTACGGCAGCACCGCGACCGTCTGCGCCCCGAAAAAGTTATTGTACCAGACGGTCAGCAGCCCCAGCAGCACGGGCAGGTTTTGCGACGGCGGCGCAGTGCGGAAATGCTCGTCCATCGCGTGCATGCCGTCCAGCATTTCGCGAAAATGGTCCGGGCCGATGGCGAGCATGGTCGAGAGGCCGATGGCCGAATCCATCGAATAGCGGCCGCCGACCCAGTCCCAGAACTCGAACATGTTGGCCGGGTCGATGCCGAATTTCGCCACCTGTTGCTCGTTCGTCGAGACGGCAACAAAGTGTCTGGCAATCGCCGTTTCATTCCCCAACTGTTTCAGCGCCCACGCGCGCGCCGTATGCGCGTTGGTCATGGTTTCGAGCGTCGTAAAGGTTTTGCTCGACACGATAAAGAGGGTCTCGTCTGCCTGCAGGTCGTGCGTGGCCTCAGCGAAGTCATCGCTGTCCACGTTTGAGATAAAGCGAAAGGTCATGTCGGGCGGGCTGTACCATTTGAGCGCCTGGTATGCCATGACCGGCCCCAGGTCCGAGCCGCCAATCCCGATATTGACGACATTTCGAATGCGCTTGTCGGTGTATCCCTTCCACTCGCCGCTGCGAACGCGGTCCGCAAAACGCGCCATCTTGTCGAGAACGGTGTGAACGTCGGGGACCACGTTATGCCCGTCCACCTCGATCTGCGCGTCTCGGGGGGCGCGCAGCGCGGTGTGGAGCACGGCGCGGTTCTCGGTCACATTGATCTTGTCCCCGCGAAACATAGCCGCGCGCCGTTCCTCCAGGCCACACTCTTGCGCGAGCTGAATGAGCAGTCGCAGCGTCTCGTCCGTGATGCGGTTCTTGCTATAGTCGAGATAGAGGCCTACGCCGCGGGCGACCAGACGCGTGCCGCGCATTGGATCGGCGCTAAATAGCTCGCGCAGGTGTGTCTCTTTGATCGCTTGATAATGCGCTTCCAACGCCTTCCAGGCGGGACGCTGGGTTAATGGGGGTGTAGCCATAGTTAACTCCGGTCCTTATTGAGTGGTAGGGGCGAACGGCCTTCGTAGGGGCGAACGGCCATTCGCCCCTACTTGTACAATTCAATATATTGCTCGGCTGCTGTCGTCCAGTCGAACCGCATGCGCATTGCCTGTTCCTGCATCGCGGTCCAGTGGGACTGGTCTTCGGTAAAGGTCTGCACGGCGCGATCAAGGGTGTCGAGCAGCGCCTGGCAGGCGGCGGGGCGGCTGTCGCCCGAATAGACAAACCCCGTCTCGCGATCGCGCACTGTGTTGCTCAGCCCGCCCAGGTCTGGCACGAGCGGGAGGCAGCCCTCGCGCATGGCGATCATCTGGCTGATGCCGCATGGCTCGAAATCAGAGGGCATGAGGAAGAGGTCGCCCGCTGCGTACAGGCGGTTGGCGAGCGCAGGGTCGAACGCCGCGACAAAGAGTCCGTTGGGCGCGGCATTGATTGCCTCCAACTCTTTTTCCAGCTCGCCGGTCCCGAGGAGGATGAGGGCGATCTGACGGGTGAGCAGCGCATCAATCACCGTGTCTTGTTGCAGGGTGGTCCCTTCAGGGCTGGCGGGGCGCTCGTCCAGTGGTTCCAGGAGAATGCTCATCTTTTGGCGCACGGCGCGGGTAACCGCGACCACGAGCATCCGCCCTTTCCAATCGGCGGCGTCGAATGTGGCGAGCTTGTCCAGCACCCGGTCCGCATTCTTGAACGCCGCACCGGATTTGTGCGCGAGGGTCGTCAGGTCGTGGACCAGGTTGTCGAGCAGGGCGGCCTTGTGCGCATGGCGCGCGGTTGTCCAGTCGATCGTGTCGACGTCAAAGGGGGGGGTGAGCCGGTTGGGGGCGTAGAGATCGTAATCGAGCCCGTTCAGGATGCCGTGCAGCCGGTCGCCGAGGCGCTGCAGGTCCTGTTCCAGCCCGCGCCCGCCGATAAAATTCCGCGCCGGGTCGTCGGGCTGTGTGATCTCGACTGCATAACATGGGCTGACAGTATTGACGTTATCCGCCAGGTTGATGCTCGCGCGCATGGGATTGAAGCAGGGGATGGGCGAATGCTCGTCGCGAATGAGCGTGAGCGCGTCCCGGTCCTTGAGCGTGGCATACAGCTCCGGGAACCATTGTCCAAAAGCAGCAAACTCGGTCACCCCCGCGAGCTCAAAGGGACGCACTCCCTGATAATCGAGATTGTGGATGGTGAACAGTGTCCGCAGGTTGTGCGCCAATTCTTGATAGCGCGGGTCGTATTTGAGCAGGACGAGCGCGGGCGCCGTGTGCCAGTCGTGGCAGTGCAGGACGTTGATGCCGAGCTCGGGGTGCCTGGCGAGAAACGCGACGACCGCGGCCGAGAAAAAGGCAAACCGCTGCGCGTCGTCCTCAAACGGCCCGCGCCCCAACCGGTCGCTGTCGATATAGATCTCGCCGTAAGGGCCGCCAAAAAAATCGGGGCTCTCGACGAGATAGATGGGGACCCGGTCCAGTTCGCGGAGGAAAATTCGAACCGGCCAATCATCCCGCTGGCCAAACGAAACCTTGAACCGGCTGATGGGGTGCGGCGCGTGTGAGATGCGTGTATAGCAGGGCATGATAATGCGCGCGGGGGTCCCGCCCGCGCGTAAGGCTTTCGACAGGTCGCGCACGACATCGCCGAGCCCGCCTACCTTGGCCAGGTCGCGGCATTCGGCGGCGACCATGAGAACGTTCGGTTGAGTATCCGTCACCGTTGGCTCCTGTTGCATTGCGAATAAACCAATTATACCTGATTTTAGGGTGAAAGCCCTTTTGGCAGCCAGGTGCGCCGGCCGTTTGCCCCTATGGGGCTATATGCCGATTTGTGTGTAATTTCGTAGGGGCGACCGGCCGGTCGCCCCTA
>JBAVQS010000322.1:0-9294 GCA_049694275.1 Anaerolineae bacterium
AGAGCGAATTCCATATCGGTTGATGGGTGCGCAGGGGCAATCCCTCGTGGTTGCCCGCACTGGACGGGGCAGGCACGAGGCACAGCCCCTACAACGAGGCCGTAAATGGAATTGGAATTCGCTCTAAAAGAAACGATAACCACAACGACCACAAAAACGGGCCCCTAGCCGCACCGCACTATGGCACTGGGGACACGAATTGGCCGGCAGAGGCGGCGCTATGTTCGCAAAAGACAATCCGCATTTGCCACAAAAGCGCGCCCCTATACGGTTTTGGGAACTGCATCTTGGGCACTGCTGTATGCTTACCCTTCTCGCGCCCACCCGGGGCCAGTTCCGCACAAGCGTTGGCCCAAACCCAAGCATCAGCAGGAACCCACCAAGAACAAGGGCAGTTGGTAGATCGGTGTAAAACCGATTGAATAAAAATCCGGCAACGTATACCCCTCGCGCCGTTTGTCGAGCGCCATCCGACAAGGTGACCTCGATATCCACCTGACGACGCGTGCCATCTTTACGCGGGCGCGGCGATTCAAGATCGACGGCATAATCCTTCTGGAGTTGCTCGGCGATCAATTGGTATAGTTCCTTGAGTTGCTGCCCACCGGGCGAGTAAAAAAACTTGCCGCCGGTTTTATCGGCTAGCTGCTGCAGTCCCGTGCGATCGGCATCACTGCCAAGGCCGATCGTATACAGTCGCACATTCATCTCTGTGGATTTGGCAATTGCGTCGCTCGCCGAATGGCTACTGCGGTTGTCCAGTCCGTCGGTCAAAAGGATCAGCGCCTTTTTGGGTTTGTCCTGGCGCCCATCAAACTTTTGGGCGCCGGCGAAAACCGCATCATAAAAGGCTGTCCCATCGTTTGGAACAATTTTAGTGATCGCTTGTTCCAGCGTGTCCTGGTTATTTGTAAAGTCCTGTAAAAGCGTTATAGTATCGTCGAAAACACTCAGAAAAGCCTCATCCTGCGACCGCATCTCCCGAACGAATGCGGTCGCCGCCGTTTGGGCATCGGCTAACTTTCCCTGATCGGCCATGCTACCGCTGTGATCGATGACCAACCCCACGTGAATCGCTTCGTCGCTCGCGTCGACTGCAAGAACCTTCATTGGTTGTCCATCTTCGCGAGCTGCAAAGTCGGCTTGTTTCAATTGCTGTATCGCATGACCGTTCTTGTCGGTCACGCTGACAAACGCGCGGACCTGTGGAAACTTGCTGGCATCGAATCCCAATATCTGCGCGAGCACGGTTTGCGCAGAAACCTCGCGCGCTGCCGATACTGCGACAATTAGCATCACCGCGCTCAAGAGGGCTTCGATCACCCGGACATATTCGTGTCTGGATCCCGGCCTGCGCATACTCTTGTTCTCCTCACCTGGAAGGCCCGCGCTGGTGAAAACGTAGTTGCGAATTCCCAATCTGAAGCAGATCACCATCCTCCAGAATAATCGGAGAAGAGACAGCAAATGCTTCATCCTTGCCACTCCCACGACGGGTCATCTTTACAATCCCTCGATCGTTTTCTAGCATCACCCGTTTGTTTCGTTGACGAACCAGAGCGAAGCGAGCGCCGACCGAAGAATCATAGAGGGAAATATCATTCCGATTGTCATTGCCGATGGTCATTACCGGTTTGATAACTGAAAAGTCCATTCCCTCCCGAGGTCCCCGCACAACATGAAAATAGGCATCGACCAGAATACGCTCTACCAGTGCAATCAATGAGCCGATGCATGCCCCCACTACAACCAGTCCGATCGCCGCCGCCGCATTCTGAATCTGGCTCTCCAGGTCGGGACTCACGCCGACGTTTAATACGAATTCAGTCAGGGTTTCAATGAGCGCTCCGCCGATGAGGCCGCCTAGTGTTCCCCCGAGTACCCCGTAGCTGATCTTGCGGCGGGCGCGATTAACTATACCCTCCGTAGATCCAATAATTGCCCCGACAAGAGCCCACCCAATTGAGCGTCCTGCGAGACCGCCCTGGGTCAGTAAGAAAAGCCCCTCGCCGATCGCGAGGCCTACCATTCCACCTACCATTCCAACGCCGGCTCCCCGCAACATGCCGAGAATCAATTGCAGCCAATGCCTGCTAAATGCGCCGTCCACTCCACCCAGTGCACCGCCAATACACATTCCCGCGACCGCACCGATTATTAGTTCCCAGGCCAGATCATTGGTTGTTACGTTGGGGAGAGAACCGACTAGTATCCAGGCGATCAGGCCGCCAAGTCCGCCAAACACAATGTTGTAATAGATGCGCCAGGTGCGAGACATGAGCCTCCAACTAAGTATCAGCCGGTCCTTTATCGGCTACGGAGTTGGCTACGGAGAGCGCCCTGGTCTTATCGTTTATGCCAGGAGTTATTCCCAGACAAATCCACCAAATATTATAGTTTCGCGCCGCATTGCGCGCAGAATCGAGCAGCCGGTTTGTTTCTTTCCCACCCACAATTCGAGCATATTGGAGTTGCGGGTAGCTTCGCCGATTCTTGAGGTTGTCTATTCCGTCCCTGCTCGTTCGAGTCTACTTGTTGCTCGATAACGAATGGCCTACCGGGGACTTGATCTTGTTTGCTGCCTAGTCTCTGCGGCCCATTAGCTCCACCCGGCGCATCCTTGCCGGGCGAAGCAGCCTTGACCGGGGGAGTTTCATGCGCGCTACTGCCCATTACTGCATCTTGCCTGTTTTTCCAGACCCGCACCTCTTCGGCCGGGGCTCCGAGTGCCCTGGCAATATTTGGAATTTCGTCCGGCGCGATAAAGTATCGGCTGCCCGGAATTCGTTCCGTGATCAAATTCGAGAGGTCATCCAGGCGCGGGCAAAGCCGAAACCAAAAGTTATCCTCGGGGCTTTCAAAATGGACCTCTGCCTTGGGACTGACAAACACAAGCATCGCATAAGCATTCAAGCCAAGGAACTTGCGCTTGTCGCCCCCGTATACCCGTTCTGAGTTTCGTCCAACATAATTGTGCAAGACCTTGGCCGCGCGACTAACCTGGCGACATGGATTATGAACGGTTCGCCCGTTCTGTTTCCAGTCTCGGTCCACGAAACGCCCTTCGATCCTACCTGCCCAATCTTTGACTTCAATCACATAAACACCGGCAAGGCCGAGGACGACGGCATCCAGTTCCAGGTTGCCATTTGCATCCGGTATGGTCACGTTCGATAAAATCAAATACGAATCCGGGAGCGTTTGGGCCAGGTGCTGGCAGACAAGAATCTCGCCGGTATTCTCTGCCTCGCCTATCTTGATCCATTGCGCCACTGCACCACTCCTTGACTAACTGGTCTACTATAAAAGATACTTTTCTGCGGATTTTTCTTTCGCTATCTCGTAGCTTTCCAATTAGTGCTTTCGAAATATCTTGCCGCTCTTTTGTTTTTCGAGCCAGGTCCGCCGCAGCGTGTCTCCGGCCAGCCAACCAATCAGCCCGTCAAGCGCGCCGCCAACCCAGAGGCTGGGGCGCCATAGGATTGTCGGATTCATCGATATGCCATAGTATATGAGGGTTGCGATCAACCCCATGAGAGATAACCAGAAGAGCTGGACTCGCCAGGATGGCGGGTGCTTGCCGCCAAGTTCCGGAAGGAAATAAAGCCATGCTTCCATAAACCCTGCCGCCGTGAGGGTTGCCCAAATAATGGGATCAAACGGCAGTTTTCCAAGCTGATTGAGTCGCAGCCAGCTAGTAATGACCAGCACTGGCGCCAAGAGTCCAAAAGCGCTGCCCGCCCATAGCGGTCGTTGCGCCAGGGCATAAGCAAACGCTCCGGCAGCAGCAAGCATCGGAAAATTAACATCGAACTGCGGTATAACCTTGTCTGCAAGGAAAGCAACCAGCAGCACAAGGCTCACGGCCAATCCGCCGAGAAGTAGAAACAGTTGCGTACGGCTCAACCGGGCGAGCAACTCTGCCAGGCGCTGTGTTGGAGGGCCATGCGATATCAATGCCGTCTTTGCGGGCGGCGCCGGGTTGACGGGAAAGTTGTATTTCTCGCCTGTATTGCTCGGCGTATCCTGCACCGCCTGGTTCCAGGAAACAGGCGGCGAAACACGGACAACCGGGCCCGATCGATTCACGCCCGCAACGGGCGGCTTACTCGGCTGTAGCCTGTAATTGGGGTAGCCTGGAGCCGAGAGTTGCGTCCACATTTCCTTGACAGTTTGCCAGCGCCGGTCGGCCTCATGTTCCAACCCAATCGTAATTGCTTGTTCCATCGCGGGAGTCACTCCTGGCTGGAGACGGCGGATGGGAGGTAGTGAAAACGGATCGACCGAGACATCATAGCCTGTCAAAAGAACATAGAGCGTTGCAGACAAGGCATAGATGTCGCTTCTCGGATCGGTCTGTCGTTTGCCATATTGCTCGGGAGCGGCAAACCCGGGCGTGCCCATATTCTGCGTATCCAGGTTTTGCCCATGTTTGAACCGGCGAGCGATTCCAAAATCGATGAGCTTGATCCGGCCATTTCGGTCGAGCATTATATTCGATGGCTTGAGATCACGAAAGACGACCGGGGGTATGCGCTGGTGCAAGTAGGATAGGACATCACAAAGCTGGCGAGCCCATTCCAACGCCTCGCTCTCTGGAACGCATATACGCCGCGCGAGGATCTGCTGCAGGGTCTCGCCGTCGACGTAATCCATCACCATATACTGGTTGTTACCCTGGGCAAAATAATCACTGATTTTTGGGAGACTGTGGTGATCAAGTTGGACGAGGGTCTGGACTTCTTGTATAAAGAGCTGGGTGGCAGCCATTTGTTCGTCATGGCCGGCCATCCGGCGCGGGTCGAGCTCTTTGATCGCCACCTTGCGCCCCGTCACGTTAATGTCCAGTGCACCATAGACAATGCTCATGGCTCCCACTCCGAGCAGCTTGCGAATTTCATAATGGCTATGCAACTGCCCACCGGTCAAGAAATTCCCGATGCGCTTGCCCCCCAGCATCAGCGGCAGACCGGGGCGAAGCGCGGATTGGCAGTTGGCGCAGAATTTGGCTTGCGGGCGGTTTTCAGCATAGCACCAGCTACAGACCATCATTTCCTCCTTGGTCTCTTTACAGTTTCTTGAGCAACGTTTGCGCAGCCTGGTTATTCGGATCGATCTGTAGCGCTTGCTCGATGGCTTGCAAGGCTTGAGCGGGTTGGTTCAGTTGGGCATGACAGATTGCAAGCATCGTATGGGGATCGGGATCCTTCGGGTCCAGTCGCGCCGATTCCTCCAGCGCGCCGATTGCCTCTCTCCACTTGCTTAATTCCATCAAAGACTGTCCCCTGAAATACTGCGACAGCGCATCAGTAGGGTCGAGTTCCGCCGACTTGGCAAAGGCGTTCACCGCCTCGTCCCATTTTTTTGCTGCTCGGTAAGCCTGGCCCATCACATAGTATGCGTTGCTGTTTTTGGGATCAAGCTGAATTACTTTTTGCGCGCTTTTGATAGCATCCCCGTTCCGCTTGGCTCGCAGGTGAGTGAGCCCGAGAAAAAGATGGCCGTCCACATTCCGCGAATCGATCTGGATGACGCGCTGAAACGAGCTCTGCGCGAGCGCGAGGTCATTCGCATCGAGATAAAGCTGCCCCAGGCGCATATGCGCAACGACGAGGTTGGGTTCCGCGGCAATTACCTGCTTGATCGCGGCAATCGCCTGAGGCTTTTGGCCCAGTTCGGTGTGCACCTGGGCGAGTAGCCAGTGTGTTTCCGCACGATGCGCATCCAGCGTCAGTGCACGCTCCAGCTCCTGGAGCGCCAGCGCCGTTTGCCCATTCCGCGCGTGCGCGTATCCCAATTGCGCAGCGAGATCAGCATCGTCCGGGTGACGCGCAATCCCTTGTTGCAGCGTCGAGACCGCTTCTGGCAGGCGCTTGAGCTCAAGCAAGGCATCCGCCCAGTTATAGTAGAGCGCTGCATTGTCATAGCCGCCGTGGCGCGCCTGGGCGTATTCGGCAGCAGCTTGCTGATAGTTCTTACGGCGGGCCCATAAATTCCCTGCCTCAAAATGAACTTGAGGGTCCAACGGCTTACCGGCGTTGCCAGGCTGCGGTCGCTGGGGGCCAGATGCAGGCCTGAGCGGCGTCCCGTCTTGCTGGCAGAATTTGGCCGTCGCACGGTTTATGTAGCCACAGCGTGGGCATTGAACGCCCGAGCGGGGGACAGAGCTTACCTGACCGCCCTGCGCGGCCTTGAGCGCCGCAACGAATTCCCGCGCATCGCCATAACGTGCAAGCGAATTGAGCGACATGGCTCTCGAAATCGTCTCCTCGACAGCCTGGCTGACCTTGGGGTTGATCCGTCGGGGCGCAATCAGCAGCGAGGGTTGGTCCAACAGCTCCAGCCCCTCCGGTGGGACGGTGCGCGTCAGCGCACAATACAGCGTCGCCCCCAGTGCGTAGACATCCGAGCGGGCATTGGTCCCCCCAAAATACTGTTCCGGCGGCGAAAACCCTGGTGTAACTGCTCGTGCGGCCCTGACGGTCCGCTTCTGGGGGTTATAGAGCTTGGCAATCCCGAAATCGACCAGAACAGCCCGCCCATCCGACTTGATCTTGATATTGTTGGGCTTGATATCACGGTGAATGACCGGCGTGTTCTGCCCATGAAGATAAGCGACCGCTTCGCTCACTTGAATCAGCCATTGGATCGCCTGCGTCTCAGAGACCACTCTTCTTTCGATCAACTTGTCCAAGTCTTGCCCCTCGATATAGTCCATAATCAGAAACCGGTGTCCGTTGGGTTCCGGGAAGAAATCGCTGACCCTCGGCAGTGAAGGATGAAAGAGTTGGGCAAGAACCCGGGCTTCAAATTCAAACTGTGCAATCGCCTCTGGCATATTGTTAAAAGTCTCTTTCAGCGCGACCAGGCGGCCGGCCAGGCGGGTGTCCTCTACCAAATAGACCGCGCCAAATCCACCTTGTCCGAGAATCCGAATCACTCGATACCGATTCGAAACCAGCTGGCCGATCTTCAAACTCATAGCACTCTCCCGAAACGGTTTGCGAGATACTTGGGCATAGCAGCGCTTTTGCTCGGGGGAGCCAGACCCCGTTGCCTCTCGACAAATCGGGTGCGCCGCTAATCCAGCCGTCGTGTTTGCCCGCCTTTGAACTTGATGGTCTTGGTCCCATCTGCTGACATCTGGCCGGATTGTTGCAAGTTGTCTGCTTCCAGCCTCAGTGTCCGCGCCAGGTCTTGTTCCCCTTGATTCTGGAGTATGTTGGCGGCAGACTGGAGTTTCTCGGTCGCGCCGGAGATGTTGCCCGACTGGATCTCTTCCAGTGCGCGTGTTTCCAGCCTGAAGGCGGTGACGCGCTCTGCAACATTCATAACCTTTGGCGAAACCGGGAGCTGCCCCGCGTTCATATCGAAACCCACGAGCACCTCCGCCTGTATCTGTTCTCCGGAGAGCTTGATCGCCGGCACGTCATAGACCACCTTTGCCAGGAGGACTCGATACCTTCCCGCATGATGCGGGTGTACCGCCAGTTCGACGAGCAGCATTTGCCCTACATTTTTCTCGATTTCGCCCAATACCTGTCGTGTCGAATTACCTAGATCCGCAATCAGCGGCGAGGCTCGCCATACCTTACGGAGCTCGACCCCTGTTGACGGTTGCAGCGTCAGAACGGCGTTTTGCACAATGGTCGCCTGTAGGCTGGCAAGCGCAACCCGAAAGACCTGCTCGATCTGTTGCGGTTGTGCAATATAATCCACGTATCCGCCGCTTGCCCCTCCCAAGCTCTGCAAGAGCTCATCATTCCAATCCGTTCCTATACCCAGCGCGATGATAGGAATTCCCGCCGCTCCTGCCTGTTGTCCAGCTTGGATAACCTGTTCCGGATGC
This sequence comes from Anaerolineae bacterium, assembly GCA_049694275.1. Classification (GTDB taxonomy): domain Bacteria; phylum Chloroflexota; class Anaerolineae; order UBA4142; family SHND01; genus JBAVQS01. Next base: position 7,850 of record JBAVQS010000322.1, read on the forward strand.
ATCAGTTGACCATCCGTCAGTACGAGCATCCGACTCAGGCGACCTGCCGATTGCCCCTTTTTCACCTCCCGGATTCCGGCCTGGAGGGCAGGCAGTGCGTCCGTTTCGGACGGCAACTTCATCATGGTCGGAATGTACCAGTCTGGAATCGAATCGGTATCTATGCGATCGACTTTACGTTTGATCGCTTCTCGATCCTGCACGCGTTGCGCCGGCATGACCATTTCGGCGGTCTTGATAAAGGTGATAATCGAGAGGGTATCCTGTGGCTCGAATTGATCGATCAAGAACCGAACAGCCTCCCGCAGGCGTTTGATCTTGCCATCGACGATCATCGAGCCGCTGCGGTCAAGCACGAGAGCTACATTCAACGGCATGCGCACATTTGCGACATTGAGCCCAGGTACCAGATCCAATAACACATATAAAAGCTGGGTCTGACTGGTTGGCGGCAGAACGCCACGCCCGGGCGTCATGGTCAAAGAAAGGATAGGAGCCATATGCATTCATAGATGCTAATCATACTTTTGGAATAAATCCAGACAGGTCTATTTGTTCACTGGTAGTCCTCACAAGCCCGTTATTTTGCAGAAGCGCAATGAGTCTCTCCACAATCTCGAGAATATTCATGGATGTAAAGGAAGCGCCACATCTTTCGGTGGCCAGCTCGCGTACTTGGGTAGCCGTAGTTTGCGGATCGGCTTGCGCTCTTTCCATCAAGAGATCAAGAAGTTTGTAAATGCCCTGTTTGATCTGATCTCTCTTGTCCGGATCGAAAACATCCAATGTACAACAAGTCGGATCCTGCTTGTCGGGAAAGATGTGGGCCCATCCATTATTTTGCAGTACCATCTCGATTCTTGCGTATTTGTACCATTCCCTTAGCGTCTCAAGCCGCACTTCGAAAGCCCCGTTCCTATTCAAGCTCAAGCCCTCAGACTTTTTTACGTGTTCCGCGGTGCCCCACATTTCATCAATCATCTGGAAGCGGCCACGCCCCTGATAGCACAAGTGATACTTAAAGATCTTGAACTCGTCCGAGTCCACTTCTCTCACGTTTCCAAAAAAACGCTCACAAAGAAAATCTGGCAATTGCCACAAATAATTGATATACGGCTGATACTGGGCGAATCGTATCGTGGTAGCTTGTCGCTTTGTTCTCCAATCCTTGTATCTATTGTCATCGACAACTGTGATTATGATAATCCCCGGTCGCTTGGCTAACCTATCGAACTTTGCCAGTATTTCCAGGGATTCGACCTTATTCATCATAAGAACAAGCTTTCCCCCCTCTCTGTTTAGATACCCAGCTAGTCCAATTACAGAGTTTTGATTAATTAATGTCCGGAAGGCTCTCGGATGTGCGATAATGTGCAGTATGAGACCTTTCGGTACAACTCAGCAACTGGCAAGACGACGTCAGCGCGCCCGCCGCTTGCTGCGGC
>JBAVQS010000323.1:0-11051 GCA_049694275.1 Anaerolineae bacterium
CCGCAGCAAGCGGCGGGCGCGCTGACGTCGTCTTGCCAGTTGCTGAGTTGTACCGAAAGGTCTCATACTGCACATTATCGCACATCCGAGAGCCTTCCGGACATTAATTAATCAAAACTCTGTAACAGCCGGTTCTGCGGAGAATACAACCGCTCCATTTCAAGCGGGTCCGCAGGATCGAATGGCCCAACAAGGACCGTGCGGCGAACGATGCGGTTATAAGCCGGCTCGGAGAGGATGCCGTCGAGCACACGGCCCATTCCTCCCACAGATGCGCCAGCCTCGTGCGTGGCATGGACAACCAGGTCCAACTCCGGGGACAACATGAATTCTCCGAATCAGGCAGAATAGCAAACCAATCTTATGGTTTCTCTGCCGGATTGTCAACGTTCCCCCTCCCTTCATTTCTCCATTTATCGTATCTCACTTGACAAGCCAAAAGAAATAGATAAAATATGCTTCATTACTATGGCTGGTCAATCAACTCGTTCACAAACCTCTTGCAAATCCTTCATACTGTGTTGCTCCTGTCCGGGGCGGGGACTCGTTCACCGCGTCTGGCAGGTACGGTACAAGACAGCCAGCCGCCAGGTGTAATCGCCGATTCGGCGTGAACGGTCCCCGCTTGTTCAGATATGAGCGGGGGCGCTACCAGAGAGCTCAATGAGCCCGGGGTGCTTCCCGGGCTCTATTTTTTGCCTGTCCCCGCTCACTCGATTCTGCTCTGATCTTGTCCGCGGAGATGATTGGATGAATACCGAACCGACCCTACAGACACACCACTATCCCACATCACAACCTAAAGCGAAACTGCAAAACATACCAGGACATGCTCTGGAAGCCTGCCGAGGAATCCATCGCCCCCTGCGGCTCCTCTGCGTGTTGGCGCATCCTGACGACGAGTCGCTCGCCATCGGCGGCACGCTCGCACGCTATGCGCAGGAAGGGACCGAAACGTATTTACTGATGGGAACGCGTGGCGAGCGAGGCTGGTTGGGGGATCCGGCGCATCGCCCTGGGCTGGATGCGTTGGGCCATACCCGCGAGGCGGAGCTCCGCGCGGCCGCCCACGTTCTGGGCCTCCGCGAAGTCAACTGGCTCGGCTATGTGGACGGCGAGGTGGACCAGGCCGATCCGAATCAGATGATTGCCCGCATCGTTCTACATCTTCGTCGCCTGCGTCCCGACGTCGTCATCACCTTTGACCCCAATGGGATGTACGGCCATCCCGACCATATCGCCATCTCACAGTTCACCGCAGCCGCCATCCTCTGCGCCGCCGATCCGGGCTATGGGCCGGTGGGACTTGTACCGCACCGCGCAAGCAAGTTCTATTATCGGGTCCATACGCCTGACGAACTGGCCGCCTACCAGCATATCTTTGGAGACCTGCGGATGTCAATCGACGGTGTCGAGCGGAGTGCAGCGGGATGGCAGGGCTGGGCCATTACAACCCGCATCCACACGGCACCTTACTGGCGTACGATCTGGGAAGCCATCGCTTGCCACCGCACCCAAGTCCACGTTCAGCCCGCCGTACAACGGCTTTACCGGCGACAGCGCAATGGCGCACTAGCCTATGAGGGTTACTATCGAGTTTTTAGCACTGTCAATGGAGGACGGCAGGTCGAGGCTGACCTGTTCGAAGGATTACGTTAGTCTTATATTTCCGGTGCAAACACTGGACCGATTAAGAACGTATCAACGGAGGAGGATTATTCCATGAAAATCTATAACGATGTGACTGAACTAATTGGTAATACCCCGCTCGTGCGCCTGCGCCGCCTGACCCAGGAATCGGGCGCGCTCGCCGATGTCGTGGCCAAGTTGGAATTTTACAATCCTGCCCACAGCGTCAAAGACCGCATCGGCGCAGCCATGATTGACGCTGCGGAAAAGGCCGGACTGATCGGCCCTGGCAGTGTCATCGTGGAGCCCACCAGCGGGAATACGGGCATTGCGCTCGCCATGGTCTGCGCGGCGCGCGGGTACAAATGCACCATCTTTATGCCCGAAACCATGTCGAAAGAACGCCGTATGCTCCTGCGCGCTTACGGGGCAGAGCTCATTCTCACCCCTGGACCGGAAGGGATGAATGGCGCCATCAAACGCGCGGAAGAGTTGGTTGCCTCGGATCCCAAAAAGTATTTCATCCCGCAGCAGTTTAAGAATCCCGCCAATCCCGAGATTCATCGCACGACGACCGCCGAAGAGATCTGGAAAGATACGGATGGGAAGGTGGATATTCTCGTTTCAGGCGTCGGCACCGGCGGGACGATTACCGGCGTGAGCGAGGTCATCAAGGCGCGCAAGCCCGGCTTTAAAGCCATCGCCGTCGAACCCGATGCATCGCCTGTCCTCTCCGGCGGGCAAAAAGGGCCTCACCCGATTCAGGGCATCGGCGCCGGTTTTGTCCCGGATGTGCTCAATACCCAGATTTATGATGAGGTGATCCGCGTCAAGAACGACGATGCGTTTGAAACCGCGCGACGGATGGCTAAAGAAGAGGGACTCCTCGTCGGCATCTCGTCGGGTGCAGCAGTCTGGGCTGCGCTCCAGGTTGCTAGCCGCCCCGAGAACAAGGGCAAGCTCATTGTCGTCATCATCCCGTCCTTTGGCGAGCGATATCTCTCCACCGCCCTGTTCGCCAATCTCGCGGATTAATTGGATAGTCGGTTAGTTGACTGGTCGAATAGTGCCTAGTCGAATCTCAACTTGCGCACTATTCGACTAGAATGCTCGCTGACTAGATTGGGAGATTAGAATGGCTCGAGAAATTTCGACTCGTATGGCCGATTACCCCGCCGGGGTCTCTTTGTTTTCTTCGATTCGAGATGATATTAGCTCTGTCCTCGAACGGGACCCGGCGGCGCGTTCCTGGGTCGAGGTCGCGCTCCTCTATCCCGGCCTGCACGCCATCTGGGGCTACCGGCTCGCGCACTGGCTGTGGAATCACAATTTCAAGCTGCTTGGCCGCTGGATGTCACAGCTCTTTCGCACCCTCACCGGCGTCGAGATTCACCCTGGCGCCAGGATCGGCCCGCGCTTTTTCATCGACCACGGCATGGGGGTCGTCATTGGCGAGACGGCCGAGGTAGGCGCCAACGTCACGCTCTATCACCAGGTGACACTGGGCGGCACCAGCCTGGAAAAGGGCAAACGCCATCCGACCCTGCACGATAATGTGGTCGTGGGGACCGGCGCCAAGATTCTCGGCGCCATCGAGATTGGCGAGAACAGCCGCATCGGAGCGAACGCCGTTGTCGTCAAGCCTATCCCGGCTAACTCGGTCGTCGTCGGCGTCCCCGGCCAGATCATTGCGCGCAGCCGGCCGCGCACCGAGCACGACCGCCCGGACCTGAATCACAACCAGTTACCGGACCTGGTGGGTGTGACGCTGACGTCACTCATGGAACGCGTCGATGCGCTTGAAGAACAGGTGAATCACCATTCCAGCAATATTCCGCATCCCGCCCTGCCCACGGCCCAGGTCTGGCATGGCGAGGATTTTGCAATCTAACTCATACCATCGTCATTCCAAGGGGGCATCAATTGCACCTGAGGAATCTCTGGCTCTATGATAAGGGGGAGAATATGAATAACCGGATCGTGGATCATTCGGCGTTGCGCACCAACCAGACATTCATCATCGGGTTTCTGGCGCTTGCCTTTATTCTCAATCTGCCGTGGCTTGTCGCCTTTGTCGCGGCGGTCATGCTCATCGGCGCCGCGCTGCCCAACGTAGCCCTGTTCAAAGCGGTCTATGTCTATATTCTCAAACCGCGCGGGCTCGTCAAACCGGATGCACGTCCCGATAATCCCGAGCCGCACCTGTTTGCGCAGGGCGTCGGCGGCGCCTTTCTTGCAGCGGCAACCATCGCGTTCGCTTTCAACGCGGCCCTGATCGGCTGGGCCTTGACCTGGATCGTCATTGCGCTGGCGTCGCTCAACCTGTTCGCGGGGATTTGCGTCGGCTGCATGATGTATTACTGGTTCAATCGCCTGGGCTTGCCCGGATTTAGCCGCGCGCCGATTCGGGAGCAGCCTTGATGCTCGAACGCGCCCTGATCGCAGCCGTCCTCGTCGGCGCCGGAGTTATCGCCTATCGCGTCCTGCTCATGACTCAGCAGCGACGCGCCGCGACCGGCTCGCGGGCGCTGGCGACGACCGCGGCGCGCCCCGCGCTTTTGGTGTTCACCAGTCCGACCTGCGCGCCCTGCAAGCTGCAACAACTTCCCATCATCGATCGACTCTTACCGGAATGGGGCGAGCGCGTCGAGTTGCGCATTGTCGACGTCACCGTCGAGCCGGATACGGCCAGCCAGTTTGGCATCTGGTCGCTCCCGACCACGATTGTGCTCGATTCGTCCCAACAGGTCATTGCGATCAACCAGGGCGTCGCGAGCGAAAAGAAACTGCGCACGCAAATACAAGGCGCACTGGAACCCAGTGCGCCGGATCAAACCTTTTCGATTTAGAATCGCCCTTAGATTTCCACGCGGTCCACAAGTGATTCCACGGCCGGCGGACCATCGGGTGAGGAATCTGCGCCATGAACTGGCGGCGGTTCAGAAAGCACATTCTGCTCAGGGCCGAGAAAGAGCCGCAGGGTTCCGATGGACAGATTGACGCGCATATCAAGCAACGGGGTTTTGCCGTTGATCGCGGCGGGCGTCCAGTAGCTCCCCTCGAGATTGACCAGGCTTTCGGCCGCTTGTACATTGCCGATGGTCTTATCCGTCGCAATTTTGGCAGCGATCGCCTCGGGGAGCGCGATTTCGACGAGCGCCATGCCGGTTGCGATTCGGACGAGCGCCTCGCGCTGCAATTGCTCCCCAAAATCGAGCCGGTAGGTCGCCGCGCCCCCTTCCATTACCATCTCGACCAAGTTCGCATTCGCCAGGTTCCGCACCTCGACAACGCCCGCGCCAACCGAGAGTGAGAACAACACAAGCGGCTGTGGATTCGGCGCCGAAAAGGTGAGCGCATAACGGCTCGCGCCCTCCCGTACATACAGGCGCGAGATGGGAAGCCCTCCCAGATCGATCTGGACCTCGCTGGCGCCGCTCTCGATCGTGAGCCAGTATGGCCTGCCCTTGCCAAGAGCGAGGTCGAGCGTAGTCAACCCCTGGAAACCACCCGACAGTTCGATAGGGCTCAATTCTTGCGTGAGACGCGTTTCGCCCCCTACCGTATTCACCTTGATGGGGAGGATACCGGCGGGATCGATATAGCTGCCCTTTACCCATGGCGCATCCTCACCGGGGTGGATGATAAGATGGCAAGCGCCGACCGATATTTTCAGATGCCGGTCACTGGATTCGGGAAAGGGAATTTCAAATTCGGTCGTGGTCACAGGCTGCTCCTTGGATCAGCCAGAGGCCCCATCGCTAGAGTGTATCGTGTATTTACACTAGCACAAAAGACCAGCAGCCACGTCGGATCGGCTACAAGCCCTTTGTCACCTGACTGGCGCCATTATATCATACTTGAGCGCGCTCGCAGAAAGAGAGTCGCCGTGGTCAAGCGGGGAGGGACTGGGCTACTTCGGCTATTCGCGCGCGGAGATTCTCGCGAGTGAGGGCGTTATGCCACATTAGAAACACGCCCCCCTTTTCCGTCCGCGCCACTTTATACGGGCGCGGCTCCGTACCGGTCATGTTCAATCCGCCGGTCTCAATACGCGCCGCCCATTTGGCAACCCATTCATCACTCAAAGGCGCCGCGCTCGGCGCAAGGTAGATGCCCAGATATTCATCCGTCGTATGCACGGGTGCGCCGCTCACCACGGTAGATGTCCCCGGGCGTCGAATTGTGATCAGCGTGGCAGGCAAACCCGAACGCAGCGTCAACCGGTAGCAGTTCAGCGCCGTATTTTGTGTTCCGACCAACGAGGATTCGACCGGACACTCGGATAGGGGCGTCGCTTGCAATGCGGTGAGCGTCGCGGCAAAGGCATCGCGCCGGCGATTCGTCTGCACCCATAATAGAACGATGAATGCGACGATGCCCACCATGCAGACCAGGGCCACAATAGAGTTTTCCACGGTTTGATTTCCCCTTGCGCCAACTGCCTTGCAATAATCCTATGCGGGACCGGTGCGTACGGAGCCATCGGGCATGACCGTCTCATCAAAGGTGGCCCAATCGAGCTTGGCCTGTCCAATCTCCTTGTTCCCGAGGGTGGCCGCACTCAAGTTGGCCCTACGGAGATTGGCGTTGGTCAGGTCCGCGCCTACCAGCGATCCGCCGATGGTGATTCCGCTCAGGTCTGCCTGTCCCAGATTCGTCCCTTCAAGATCACCCATCGTCAGGTTCACCCCGCGCAGGTCCGCTCCCTGGAGATTGGCTTGGCCGAGTTCAGCCATGTGCAAGTTCGCCCCGCTCAGCTTGGCCCCACTGAGATCTGCGCCGGCGAGCTTTACCCCGATCATCTTGGCTGCCATCAGACTCGCATCGCAAAGGCGCGCGCCCTCCAGGCTCGCCCAACTCAGACTGATGCCGGTGAGGTCGGCAGCTCGCAGGTTCGCCGCGCCAAGCTCCGCATTGCGAAGATCAGCGTGCGATAGGTTCGCTCCGTGAAGGTCTGCCCCACGTAGATCAGCCGTGACCAACTTGGTCCCGCTCAGGTTTGCCTCGCCCAGATCAGGCGTAAGCCCCGGGTTTGACTTGCGCCAGGCATTCCATTTTTCAACGCCCTGTTTCAGAATTGCAAGATGTTCTTGATTTGCCATAATGATTCTGTGATCCCCCAAGATGGTCCCGATTATAGCACGTCTATCCGAGAGATGCCAGAGCCGTGAGTCATCTTTATGATTCTAGCGCTCTCGATGCTATAATAGTCAAACATTAAGTTTCCACGCTCCTGACCAATCCTCTGGAGATTCGCCCTGACAGGACGGTAAAATGAAAAGACTGTTACGCTGGCTCCGTCGCCTCTTGTTCAACCCCATCGTGCTTGGCCTCATCGTCCTTGTGCTCGCCGGCTGGTGGCTTGACAGCATTCTCCAACCGGTCATTGTCTCGGTTCCCATACTGCATGCAGGCCAGGGACTGACCCTGATCGGGCATGGCTTTGGGGGGCCCCAAACCGATAGCTATGTGATAGTACAGCCGGGAAACCGGCGCATACAGCCTTCCGAGATCGTTTCGTGGTCGGACAACAAAGTCGTCACGTCTATTACTCCCACAGCGGAGGGTACCGCACAGGTGCTCAAGGGAATGTTTGTTACAACCTGGCCCTCTGCGACAGTCCCTTTTGTCGTCCAGCAATCCGCCCTCCCCTCGCAGCCCAATAGCTATCAAGTTCCAGTGCAGGCGGACTCCCCCTGGCCCCTCTTTCGCCGCGACCAGCGCAATACCGGCAACAGTCCTCTGCCTGCTATCTATCACGGAGACAAGCCCTGGGCCTTCAAGACGGGCAAGGGCATCTTTTCTACGCCGATTGTCGATAGCCAGGGTATCATCTATGTGGGTTCAGCAGACCATATCTTTTATGCGCTCAACCCCGACGGCACAGAGCACTGGCGCTTTCCGACCGGCGAAATTATTGATTCAGCCGGGGCGCTTCCACGCGTCGATCCACAACTCGGTTATCCCACCGTCATCTTTCCCTCCGGCGATGGGCATCTCTATGCCCTTCGCACGGATAGCCAGCCCCAAACCGCGGCAGGACGATTGCTCTGGTCGTTCGATGCACGCACGGCCCCCGGTGCCGGATTCAACAACTGGTTCGAGGGGAATGTCGGCATCGGCTATGACGGCACACTCTATGCAGGAAGCACCAATTTCAACTATTATGCCCTGACCCCCGATGGCAAGGTCAAGTGGACCTATCGGACCGGCAGTAATAATTGGTCCCTCTCTGCGCTCGGCGATGATGGAACGATCTTTTGGGCGTCGAACGATACCTATATCCGCGCGGTCCGCCCCGACGGCAAGGAAAAGTGGAACAAGATGACGCTCGGCTTTATCGCCGCCTCGGCTGCAATCGGCTCGGATGGGACGGTGTATATCGGCTCGTTCGATTCCTATCTCTATGCCCTTGATCCGAATACCGGGGCTGAGCGGTGCAAGTTCAAGACGAACGATCACATCTATACTTCCGCCGCGCTGGGGAGCGATGCGCAGGGGAACACAAGCGCTGTCTATTTCGGGTCCGCCGACGGCACGCTCTATGCCATGCACCCCGATTGCAAACTGATCTGGAAATACGACACGGGCGACCCCATCCGCTCGTCGCCGGTGGTCGGGCGCACGCCGGATGGCAAGGGGGATGTGATCTATTTCGGCAGCGGTAACGGCAAGCTCTATGCGCTAAACGCCGATGGCACGCGCCGCTGGTCGTACGACACCACATCCGACGATCCGGAGCTGCGCGACCGCAACGACCTGAACGCCTCGCCCGCGCTGGGACTCTACGGCGTCTATATTGCGGGCGAGACCGGGCAGGTGTTTTATCTTCCTTACGACTATTGCCTCAATGTTGCTGACCCGCGCTGTGCGACTGCGCCCGGTCAGGACTGGCCCACCGATATGGCCGGACTGTTCTATGTCACCCCCGGTGGCAATACCGAGCAGGCAAAATCGGCGACAATTGCCCCCGCAACCATGCTCACGCTTCGCCTCATGGTGCGCAAAAGCGGACAAACCGTCAATGCCTGGGTCTGCAACTCGCCCATCGGTTGTTCCGCCGACGAGGTCAAGGTAACGGCCGATCCCCCATTCTCGTTCGAGCTCCAGCACTCGGCGGATGGCAAATATCTCTACATTAGGCCGCAGAGTTTTCTTGCGCCGGGACAAAAGTACACGGTCAAGGTGGAAGGGAACTATTACACCGGGGGTACGTCAATTGGGAATCTGACAATCGGCGGGGACAAGAGCGGTCAGTTTGGCGACACCCTCACCTTTCAGGTCGAGCCGACGCCCAACGCGGCCACGCCATTCACCTTCGACAAGAACCGCGTGAGCGCGTTCGAATGGACCCGGCTCGCCGCCCCCATCCCAACCATGCTCCCCAGCCTCAACCAGATCGGGTTTGACTATATGGACTGGCTCGTGGGGACGGTGGCGCTCACTCCACCTGATGCACAGGGACAGGGCAAGGTGATCCTCTGGGCCATCGGCGCAAAACGGGATGAAAAAGGGTCGCTCGTCCCTGACCCCAAGACCGAGTTTACCTTGCCGCTGAGTGGAACCTACCAGGGTGACTCGTTTATCCTGCAGGACCAAAAGTTTACCATGCCAATCACCGGCATTCCGATTCCCTTCGACCAGTTCGAGCTCCGTGGGCGGATGGGGCTCGATTCCAGGGTTGAGCCCGGCGCGAGCGCGTATGCCGAAACCAATGCGCTCGACATACCCAAGTTCGGGCCGTATCTCGTCGTGGCAGGCCTGGCAAACAACTGGGTGCAAAAGATGCTGGTGAGCGGGACCTATATCACGCGCGGCTATGACGAACTTGGCACGGCGAACGTGCGCCCCGACGGGGTCTCGGTCAAATCCATCCAGTATTTCGTCCCTGATCAATCCCTGCCGGGCAAGGTAATCGCGACGCTCAACGTCGACCCGGGCGTCCGCTACCCGCAGGCCGCGCATCATCCCGGCATTCTGCTCGTCGATCGCACGAACCTGAACGTCGCCTATCTCGACTATAAGACTAACCTGTCGAGTACCGCCGACGCCGCGGGCAACCTCTCGACCATTACCCTGAATCTCCCGAAAGGGACTGCGCTGCCTCAAAACCTACAAGCGATTGTCATTCTGGACGTGTTTCCGATTTACGAGGGAAATATCGGGCAGTAGGAGAAATCGGTGGTCAAGGATCAAGCCCCAGCTCATTTGGAAGACAGGACGGAGGACCTCCTACATTTGAATTGGGTGGAAGGTCAAGCCAATCCATTGATTCAGCCACCCTTTCCGTCTCTGCTCATCGCCGACCCCACATTCTTGCCGTCGGCGATGACCCCGGATCAACAGTGGCACCTCTTTGCCCATTCTTTGATGGGAATACACCATTTCACCTCGCCGGATGGGAACGCCTGGACGAGACACCGGGGGCTGGTCTCGGCGCTGAGCCTGCGGCCATTCCTGTTTATCGATGGCTTGCGCTATTATCTCTTTTATGAAAAGGTTCTCGGGCTCAACCCTTTCCCCCAATCAAGAATGGAGGTACGTGTATCGACCGACCTGTGGAAGTGGAGCGCCCCGACCACAATCATGGAACCTTCCCTGCCCTGGCACCGCGAGGGCGGTCATTATGGCAATGTCGGCAACCCCTGCGTGATCCGAGACGATCAAGGGTTTCGCCTCTATTATAGCGCCGGCCTCGTCTATCTCAAGGATTGCCGATTCTGCGAGCCGAAATATATTGGCATTGCTACCAGCCCAACGCTGACAGGCCACTATTTGCCCCGCACCTCTCCCATTCTGCAACCGGACCCGGACGATCCTTATATGAATCTGGGCGCCGGGGCGATCAAGGTCGTCCAAACGGTGGATGGTTATGTCGGCTTTCAGAACGGCATCTATTGGGATCCGGTCCAGGACCACAGCGGCTCGGCCATTCGTCTCCTCCATTCTCCCGACGGCGACCAATGGACCATTCCCAAAAAAGAACCCATCTTGAAACCGGGGAAGGGTTGGAAAAAGAGCCATGTCTATGCCCTGGACATTCGCCGGGTCGAGGGCCAGTGGCGATTCTATTTCAATGCGCGGAGCGGCTGGTTAACGGGACGCGAGGGAATTGGCTATGCAATTGGAACGAGGCCCGAAGGGCTGTAAAAACCCTCGGGCCTCGTCATCGTTCAGCAGATGGCTATCCGTGGACGGCAAGCTTGCATTGACCGTCAGGTCCCCGGCGCGACATACGCCAGGATAAAGATAAAGTGGCAGAGACAGCCCACAAGGACGAAAATGTGCCACACTTCATGAAAACCAAACACGTTCGGGAAGAAATCGAACTTTTTGGTCGCGTACACCACCGCGCCCAGCGTAAAAACCACTCCACCGAGCAGCAACCAAAAGAGCGCCCCCGCGGGCAGGACGCCGAT
>JBAVQS010000324.1:0-5564 GCA_049694275.1 Anaerolineae bacterium
GCAAAGCTGATATGACCCACGAGCCCATCGCCGAAAAAGGTATTGGGACGCATGCGGGTACGATCGATGAGCTGGTCCGGGATGACGATGTCGAGCGGCGCGTAATCCTCACGCAGTGAGCCGACCGCCGTAACGGAAATGACACGCTCGACCCCCAACTCTTTCAGGGCATAGATATTGGCCCGATAGGGGACATGGGTAGGGAGCAGGCGATGGCCGCGCCCGTGGCGCGGGAGAAACGCAATGCGCTGGCCTTGCAATGTTCCGAGAATAATCGCGTCGCTCGGCTCGCCAAAGGGCGTGGTGATCGAGAGCTCCTGCACATCCGTAAGCCCTTCAATCTGATAAACGCCGCTGCCGCCGATGACTGCGAATTTGACCTGTGTCATGATTGATTCCTGTAACCGAAATTTTGTGAGATTGGACCGCCGTGTAATTATAGCGAGAACAAGATGATTGGCAACGCCCGGCAAGTTACACAAGTCTGAGGCCAATAGAAACGCCTGCCAAATACCTGGCAGGCGTTTCTATTTGAGGTGGAGATGGCCGGAATCGCACCGGCGTCCGAAAAGTTCGACCACGAATGACTACAAGCTTATTTCGCCTTTTGATCTCGCAGACGCTTACTCGACGAACGGAGTTGCGTGTGCCAGCCGTGTGGTGTGTCGACAACCGTTACCGGCGTGGCGGTTGCCCAACCCCGACTTGATTACGCCCTACGTCTGTGTTTCGGGGGAGCACGGGCGCGGACGCCGTGAGTTTAGTCACGGACCTGCGTTCCTACGCTAACAGCTTACGCCGCGAGCGGAAGAGCAGCCAGGTTGGTGCGAGTGTTCGCACTTGCGTTTGCCTGTTTTAACGCGGGCAGGGTCCGCGGCTTGCCACCAGTAGTCAGCCCTCCCCGTCGAACCTGTTCATCCCCAAGGAGTGCAAGGACGCGCCACTGGTGCGTCCTTACTACAGGTAATTATACCACGAAATCTTACCGCTTGAATCGGGCGCCTTAGACCAGCGATTGCATTCCTAACAAATGCTCGATTTCGATTCCATCATCAAGCTGATCCCAATAAACCGCAAATCCGCCTGGCTCGATAGACCAGTGTGCTCGCTGTTCGGGTGTAGCCTTTGTCAACCACTCTAGCCATTTGATTTTGTCCAACGGTACGCTGACTTGACGTCCATCACTCAAGGAAACGTGCAGCACATTATCGTCAAAGCGGACACCGGTTGCACTCACCTCTTTTGTTCGGCTAGTACTTAAAGTACTCATTCCATGCCTCCAAGAATCTTGCCTGGTTCTCGCGTGTCAATTTCAAAATGCGGTTCAACTCGGTCCGGTTATAACCGCGATACGATTGCAACTCGACTGACCGCAGCCAAACTTTGGCGACTTTATCATCACGCAGGACATGGACATGTGGCGGCTCATTTATATCGGTAGAGTAGAACCGGAATTTATAACCCTCGATGAAAATTGTCGGCATTATCGATCACTCGCGCTCTTTGAGGGCGCGCTGGATCTCGCGGTCGCTGTCGCGCTTGGCAATCGCTTCGCGCTTGTCGTACTGGCGCTTGCCCCGGACGAGGGCCAGCTCGATTTTGGCGCGATTCTTTTTCAGATACATGCGGAGCGGGATGATCGTCAAGCCCTTTTCCTGGACGCGGCCCATGAGCCGATTGATTTCGCCACGATGGAGGAGGAGCTTGCGCATGCGATCGGGGTCCCCGTTCTGGCGGTTGGCCGGCTCGTACGGCGAAATGTGGACGTTAAACAGCCACATTTCGCCGCTTTTGACCTGGGCGTAGGAATCCTTGAGGTTGACGCCGCCGGCCCGGACCGATTTGACCTCGGGGCCAGTCAGCACGATGCCCACCTCATGGGTCTCTTCGATGGAATAATCGTGATAGGCCTTGCGATTGGTCGCAACGATTTTAAAGTCTTCGCCCATACCACTCACTGGCTTAGAAATTGGATTGCGCGATCGAGCTGCGGGTCCTGCTGTTGGGTTACCTGCGCGTCGGTGGGGTCGGCAACCTCAATATCAGGCTTGACACCCACGCCGTTGATCTCGTGCTCCTGCGGGCTAAAAAAGTGGGCGATGGTCACGCGCAGTTGCGATTGATCGCTGAGCGTGTGCGGAGACTGGACCGAGCCCTTGCCATAAGTGTTCGTGCCAATGATCGTCGCTCGTTGATAGTCCTTGAGCGAGCCACTGACAATCTCGGATGCGCTGGCCGAGCCTTCGTTGACCAGGAGGACCAGCTTGATGCCGGGGTCTGTTGCCAGGCCGTGATTATCGGTCCGGTATTCCTGCCGGGTGCCCTGCTTGTCCTTTTCGATCAGGACCAAAGAGTTCTCCTTGAGAAACTCGCTGTCGATCTTGACGGCGGCATCCAGGAACCCACCCGGATTGTTGCGCAGATCCAGAATGATGGCCTTGGGATTGTTGGCCAGCAGCTTTTGCAGTTGGTCGTGCAGCTCCTGGGGCGCGGTGGCGCTAAACTCGCTCAACTTGAGATAGGCAATGTTGTTGTTGATCATGCGCGCGTCGACGAATTGAATGGGAATGGTATCGCGCACGATATCGACCGTGAAAATGGGTTGGTTTGCGCGCTGGACCTGCAGATGCACCGTCGTGCCTTTAGGGCCGCGAATGAGTTGGACGGCCTGGTTGACATCCATATTCTGAATGACGGTATCCCCGACTTTGAGGATAATGTCGTTGGCCTTGAGGCCGGCCTTTTCGGCCGGCGAGCCGCGAATGGGTGTGACGATGGTGAGCCGGCCCTGGCGCATCTCGACGTTCGCGCCGATACCCTCGAATGAGCCATTGAGGTCCTGGTTGATAATCTGGGCATGGGGCGGGTCGACAAAGGCGGTGTGCGGATCGCCCAACGAATCCACCATGCCCGAGATGGCGCCATACGTCATGGTGGTCGGATCGAGCGGCTGTTTGTAGAAATCGCTCTGGACGATGTTCCACGCCTGCCAGAATACGTCCATTGAGCCATTGAAATCACTCGGCGCGCCATCCTGTATCCCGCCTGGCTGGGCATGAAAGACCAGGCGACTGGCCGCAACGCCAGATGTGAACATGACGACGACAAACGCCGCCGCAAAGAGAAACATCGCAACTAGCTTGAGCACAGAACGCAGCATAAATCCCTCCCCCTCTTATTTACCCGTCTTGAGATAAGCGATGGCGCGGTCCAGTTGCGGATCGGCCCCCTTGGCGACATCGTCCGACGTGAGCGGCATGGCAATGTCCGGTTTTAATCCGGCGCCTTCGATCTGGTTGTGCTTGGGGGTATACCACGTTGCGATGGTGAGGTGCAGCAGCGATTTGTCGGTCAGCTCTTTGAGCTCTTGCACGGAGCCTTTGCCGAATGTCTTTTCGCCCATCAAAACCCCGCGGCCGTTATCCTGGAGCGCGCCGGCCAGAATCTCGGCGTCGCTGGCGGTGCCGCCGTTTACCAGAATGACCAGCGGCAAATCTCCCGCCAGTTGGCTGCCGGTCGAGCCATAGGGTTTTTCGCTACCGTCCCGATAACGCTCGTAAACAACCGTGGTGTTGGGCTTGACGAATTGACCGACGACGGAAAGGACGGGGTCAGGAAACAGGCCGCCCGGATTGTTGCGCAGGTCGAGCACCACACCGGTCGGCTTGTTCTGGTTCAGCGCTTTTAACGCCGCCTCGAACTCGCGCGCCGTGTCGCCGCTTTCGAGCGAAATGCGGATATAGGCCAGGGTTGTATCCGACAGCATGTGATATTCGACGGTTGGAATATCGATTTTTTCGCGCTGGAGTGTTACCTGGATCAGGGCGTCCTGGCCGACCCGGTGGAGCGTGAGCTTGACAGACGAGCCAATGTCGCCGCGGAGCTTGACTTCGGCGTCATCCGTCGTCATGTTGGACGTAACGTCCTTGTCGTCGATCCGGATCAGCGCATCATCCGCCTGAATCCCGGCTTTGGCGGCCGGCCCCGTGGGGAAGGGGAGGAGCACGAGCAGGCCATTGTGGCTCTCGACGCGTGCGCCGATCCCGCCGTAGGACCCTGCCAGATTATGCTGTTCGAGCTGCGCCGGCTGCGGCTCGACCAAAATCGTGTGGGGATCGCCGAGCGAGGCCAGCATCCCTTTAATCATGCCATGCACCAGGGTCTGGGTCGATGGGATATCGCCGTAATACTCTTTTTTAATAATGCCCCATGATTCCCACATCAGCGAGAATTTGTCGGGCACGGTCGTCCCGGTCGTCGGGGTCAGCATCGTCTGTTGATAGTTATAGCCAAACCCCACCAGGAACATCATGACGCCGACGAGCACGGTCAACAGGATGCCGATGAGGATCTTTATATAGCCTTTCATGTACGCCTTTCCACCACTCGCGCGAGCGAATGTGAGCAATTTACAGAACTGGGGAATGATTGTAGCACGAGACTAGCCGCCCGGCAAACATAAGTCAAGCACAGACCCATTGCCAAGAGACATTTGCCTCATTCCTCCCCAAGCCGCGCGGCACTGAGGGCCTCATTGGCCGAGCGGGCGGCGATCTCCGCCTGACGCGCATCGCCATAGTGCGCATAGATGGTGCGGGTGATGGTGGGCGAGGAATGGCCGAGCACCTGCTGAATCTCTTCGATGGGACGACCGCGTTCCAGCATGTCGCTGGCCCGGTAGTGGCGAAAGTCGTGCGGGCGCGCGTCGATCTTGAGCGCCCTGGCTGCTTTCTTGACGATTTTCCAGATAGTGGTGGTCGAAATGCGCTGGCCCTTGTTCTTGCCGTGGTTGACAAAGAGCGGCTCGAACTCGTCCTTGCGAACGGCGAGATAGGCGCGGATGCGGAGGCGGGCATCCGGCGTGAAATAGACGATCCGCGGCTTGCCCCCCTTGGTCGTGCGCAAGCGGGTGGTCTGGGCGCGGCCATTCTGCACCTGCTTGCGGTCGAGCGCCCGGACTTCCATCGCGCGGCCGGCGGTGGAAAAGAGGACATGGATCAGCGCCCGGTTGCGGTAGAGATCCAGCAGCCTGGCATCGTGGCGCCTGTCATCCGGCGACGGCTCAGGCTGGTGATCATAATAGCTGATGAGCTTTTTGAAATCGGGGTCCAGATCGCGCTCGGGGTAGGGGAGGCGCTTCATCTTTTTCCCCTTGCGATACATCATCCGCTCGATGTCAAAGCCCGGGCGCAGCCAGCCCTTGTCATTGGCATGTGCGAGGAACTCGGCGACGAGTGTCGTATAGAGCTTGACGCTCATGTGGGAATAGCCGGCGTCTTCAAGCCAGCGCATAAAGCGAACCAGGCAATCGGCGTCTAGCGTCAGGAGCGATTCGATCCGGTCGGCGGCGCGCCAGGCGGCAAATGCCAGCAGCGCATTGGTGTGCGCCTTGGCCGAGGTGGGATTGGAGATGTTGTCGAGATACTCTTCGGCCTGGCCGTCGAGCGTCATCGGGTCATGTTTGCGTTTCATAAGATAATAGAGACGTACGTCCCAAACAGGCTCTGCGCGTGCCCTGCGGGGGAGTGGTCATTCCGTGTGATGCGGAGCAGGTGCGTCGCTGG
>JBAVQS010000325.1:0-2981 GCA_049694275.1 Anaerolineae bacterium
GGTCACGAACGGGAACGCGACAGTGCCGGTCTGGTCGGCCTTGACGCTGGTCGGGAAAAAGCCATAGATGTTGAGCCCGGACGAGCGACCATCCGGCTCGACGGCGTAGATATTGGCGATGCGCCCGGGTGTGAACCCTGAGCAGGCAATGCCGAAAACGGTGCCGACCGGGCCGCTGCCGGGACTGACGACGCAGACCCACGAGCCGGTCGCGGCCTGAGCGGGCGCAGCGAAAGCTGTGACCGCCAGGAGAAGAGCGAGAACCGCAAAAATCGCGAGAACGCGAACTTTGGACTTCATTGTACCCCCTTAGTAAGGTGATATCGTTCGAATAGTAATAGGTGGCGGTATCGAGTATTTATGGATTGCTGGTCTACCTCCTCGGGCTGTGCCCGGTCATACGCAAGTGGATGACCGGCGCAGTGGACCCTCAACGTCAATCCTGTCACAGCAACGGCCGCCGGCAGAAGAGCACCGGACGCATAGAGTCGGAAGGTGAAAGAGAGGACGCCAAATCGGGCTGTGAGTAGTTCGACAATGTCACATTCGCGGCTGGGCGATTGTCCCGCGGGGATCCCTTTGGGAAAATCGCGGCTACGCAAGGCGAAATCGGCCTACGCCGATTGAAATCTGACATTGTCAAAGTAGGCTGGATTGAATCGACATTCGTATTATTGCACAACTGGAAGGGAAAAGCAAGCCTCATTTTCATGCCGGCCCAGAGCCTTTCTCATGCCCTTCTCGCTCTTTCTCGTCCCATTGCGCGGCAATCTCTTCCGGGTCATAGTCGCCCCACTTGCTATCAAAGGTGAGGGCGAACGAGATCATGTTACCTAGCTCGGCCTGGCTGCGAGCCTGGTCCAGTTTGGCCTCACGTTCAGCCGCGGCGGCGTCCGTGTCGGTTGTGGCTGTGGGCAGGGCGACCGCCAGAACCCTGACCTGGACAAGGTCGCCGACTTTGTAGGGGATGGTTGCGCCGGCCGGTTTCCCGAGGATGGCGCGGGCGAGCGGCGCAGTCTCGCTCAGACGGCCGGCGGCGAAATCGGCGGCGCGATCAGGGACGAGGTCGAATGCCAGGCGCTCGCGCGCTCCATTCTGGCTGATGAGCTCGACCTCGACATGGCTGTGGAGGGTTACCCTATCCATGAGCACCGTTGCGGCTAGTATTGCATCAACATGAACCTGCGGGGTTGAGCTATACCTATTGCACCGGGCCAGCGTATATGCCGTCCAGCAAATTCATCATGTTGATGCACTAGCGAACGACGAGAACGGAACAGGCGGCGCGATGCACGACCTTGTCGCTCACGCTGCCGAGCAGGTACGAGGCCGTTTCGCCCATCCCATTCGAGCCGATGACGATCAGGTCGATATTTCGCCGGCGGGCCATCTTGGCGATTGCCTCGTGCGGCATCCCCTCGACCACCTGGCCCTCGACGTGGACCCCGGCCGCGCGCAGCCGGTCGACCACATTGTTGACGAGCAGGTTGCCCTGGGTGATCTCTTCGCTCACCGCTTTTTCCCGCAGTGTGTCGCCCCAGTGTCGCGGGATCGGATGGAAGGCGTAGAGGATCAGGATCTCGCCGCCGAATTTGCTCGCGATCTCTCCGGCGGTCTGGGCCGCCTGGTTTGCGCAGTCCGACCCATCATAGGCGACCAGAATATTCTTGAACATGGGACACCTCCTCGTGTCTCCGCCGCGACCGGTCTGTTGCGGCGGCGGAAAGCAAAACCGACCGCGGGCAAGCCCGACGGCCGGTTATATGGGTTCGAGTGTGACTGGCACGCTCGAAGAGTAAGGTGTTTCTCTATTCGATTCGATGTCCGGCTCCGGCCGCGAGGCCCCGCATACATCTCTATAATAACTATAGACCTGTATCCCGGTTCTGTCAACAGAGATAAACCAAAATCGGTTGCTGTGACCACAACGGTCATGATTATAAGCGGAGAACTCGTTCATGCTCTCACCAGATAGATGGGAGCGGGAACGAATGCTTATTTTAGCGTGGTGCCCAGACGGGCGGCCCAAAATCATCTACGGGCTTGGTCAATTCTCGGATGTTGCTACCATCGGCGTTCATGACATCCAATGCTAAATTTGCAGGATCACCCGCGATGAATGCGATATATTGTCCATCAGGGGACCATGCGGGAGCTATCTGCCGTAGGTTGATCCCACTGGTTAGGCGCTTCTGATCCGTTCCATCAGGATTCATTACATAGAGATCCCCGTCGATCCCATTGCGCGTCGAAATAACTAGAATGTGCTTGCCGTCTGGCGACCAAATAGGGGGCACATTGAAGTGATCGCTTGTGAGCTGCTTGGGGCTGGATCCATCAGCATTCATCACCATAATTTGTTGAGGCACAGTTACCCCAGGACCATTTGGGTTGGTCGAGAACGCGATCTGCTTCCCATTTGGAGACCAAGCGAGGTCTGTACCATCTGTGACACCATAAAGATAGTAGCCATCAAGCTCTCGAGGTGAGTCGGGGTCCACCAGCATAATCTGAGTAGGCTTGTCAATGTCATGACCAAAAGTGAAAGCGAGGTGTTTGCTATCAGGTGACCAAGCAAGTTGGGTAGCAGATATATGATCGACCAAGCGTCTAGTTTTCTTGAGTGCTGGTGGTTGCATATCAATGATATCCAACTCACCGCTACCAATCCCTGCATACGGGCTGAAAGCCAGGCGGCTACCATCTGGTGACCAAGCGACCTCTGATGGGGAATTACCAGCAAAGAGTTGAACTCGGTCGGTGCCGTCGGCATTGATCACATCGACACTATCAAGCGTACTAAATGCGATTTGGCGGCTGTCTGGAGACCAGACCGGATTCATAGAATCTGTTTCCGTGAGTCGGACCAGGTTGGAGCCGTCAGCGTTGATGACTGACAAGGCCCTGTGGGAGGTGAAAGCAATTCTAAGAGGACCGGGCAGTTTGGGCGAAACTGACGTTCCCTGGCATGCCCCTAAAAA
>JBAVQS010000326.1:0-31787 GCA_049694275.1 Anaerolineae bacterium
GCTGGGCGGCACGGACCAAACGCTCGGCTTCGGCATCATCCAGGATCAGCGTCAATCCCTGGGCACCGCGTTCTTGGGCATCACAGAGCTCGGTCACAGATGGTTCCACACTCACAAACGTCCTGAAAAGGCCAAAAGACACTACCCTCTTGCTCTATCTACAGTAAGTTCCCAGCACGAATAGGACCTCCGGCGAAAAGCGGCAGGCCCGCATCAGGGGCAGAGCCATTATAACAGGAGCCGCAACCTGCGCCAATCCGACCTATTTCCCCTCGCACATTTTCCACCACCCAAGAAGGGTCATCAGCTTCTCGTTCCCTCAAAGAAAGGTGGTATAATCTGCGTCATGCGGCGAATTGAACGCCAAAAAGCTGTTTTTTACGTATCTGAGGCTCTGGAATCCTATCCGAACGTCGTCCACGCAGTGACGACACGACACGGCGGTGTCAGTCTTGCCCCCTTTAACACCATGAACCTGGGCAACCAGGTCGGCGATGAGCCTGCAAACGTCCGGGAAAACCTGGAGCGCATGCACACGGCGCTGGGGCTGGATGTGTGCGCGACCGTCGATGCCAGCCAGGCCCAGGCAGACCGGGTGGCGCGGGTGACGGACGCCGACCGAGGGACGCGCGTCAAGGACGTAGATGGCCTGATTACGAACGAGCCCGGCATCCCGCTCATGCTGCGGTTTGCCGACTGCGTGCCGGTTTTGTTATACGATCCAGCCCATCGCGCCATCGGAATTGCCCATGCCGGCTGGCGCGGGACCGTTGGCCGGGTCGTAACGCGAACCGTACAAGCAATGGGTGAGGCGTTCGGCACCAGCCCGCGCGACCTAATTGCCTGCATCTGTCCCTCTATCGGTCCCTGCTGTTACGAAATCGGCCCCGATGTGCGCGACCGGGTCGAGCAGGTCTTTTCCACCGCCAGCCAGCTCCTGCTCAGGCAGAATGGTTCGATTCATCTCGATCTGTGGGAGGCGAACGCCCATCAACTGCGCACCCTGGGCGTCGAGCAGATCGAGGTTGCAGGATTGTGCACCTCCGACCGGACCGACGAGTGGTATTCGTGGCGTCGTGAAAAGGGCGAGACGGGCCGGTTTGCCGCTATCATCGCCCTGAGATGAATTGCGAATGCTTGTGGATATTCAACACAATCTCGCTGCCGTACAGGACAAGATCGCCGCGGCGGTGCGGCAGGCAGGTCGCGCTCCTGAAAGCGTGCGGCTCGTCGCGGTGACCAAGACCTTTCCAGCCGAGAGCGCCATCGCCGCCTATCGCGCCGGCATTCGCGACCTGGCCGAGAACCGGGTGGAAGAAGGCCGGGACAAGATCCCGGCCATTGCCGCTTCGCTCCCCCCCGATGCAGGCTTGCGCTGGCACCTGATCGGCCACCTGCAGCGGCGCAAGGCACGCGAGGCGGTCGAGCTCTTTGACATGGTCCAATCGGTGGACAGCGTGCGGCTGGCGGAAACGCTCAACCGTCATGCCACCGAACTGGGCAAACGGCTTTCAGTCCTGATCCAGGTAAATGTCGCGCAGGACCCGAATAAATTCGGCTTTCAAGCCGAGCCGCGCGCTGAATTGTTTCAGGCAGTTGCACAGATTCTCGCCCTGCCCGCGCTCCGCGTCCAGGGGCTCATGACCATTGGCGCGCTCGTCGCCGATCCCGAACAGGCCCGTCCGTTCTTTAGCGGCCTGCGCGCGCTGCGCGACGAGCTCGCGCGGAACTTTCCAAACGGCGAGTGGGGCGAGCTGTCGATGGGCATGACCGACGATTTCCCGGTAGCCATCGCTGAGGGGGCAACCATCGTCCGTATCGGCCGCGCGATCTTTGGCGAACGAACGTAGGGGTAACCCTTGTCCATAATGGCCGCGCGATCTTCGGCGAACGAACGTAGGGGTAACCCTTGTGGTTACCCTCGCGGTTACCCGCTCATAGAAAGAGAAATATGCAAGATTTTTTACTCAATACCGTCAACCTGCTTTTTACCGCGCTGACCCTCGTCATTATCGCCCGGGTCCTCCTTTCCTGGTTTCCCCAGTATCAGGGCTCGACGATCGCGCGTATGATCAACGACATCAGCGAGCCGATCCTCCGGCCGATTCACAACGTCATCCCGCCGATGGGGATGCTCGACATGAGCCCCATGATTGCGATCATTCTGCTCATGGTGCTCCAGACTATTATCACGACGATCATCCAGAGCCTTACCTTCTAACAGGACACGCCCATCATGCCCAACTCGCTACGCGACCTTGACGCGCTCATCGTCGACCTCGACGGCGTTCTCTGGCGAGGCGCACAGCCGCTGCCAGGAGTCGCCGATTTTTTCAATTTCCTGACCGCAAACGGCGTCCGTTTTTTGCTGGCGACCAATAACGCAGCCCGGCCGGTGCATGAGATTCTCAGCCGGCTCGATGCCATGCAGGCGCCGGTCCGCCCCGAGCAAGTCCTCAACTCGGCGCAGGCCACCGCGCTCTGGCTCCAGCGCCAGCTCCCCGCGGGCGCATCCGTTCTCCTCATCGGCGAAGAGGGGCTGTACGAGGCGATGGCAGCAACTTCCTTTCGTCTCATCAACCCGACCGAACCCGCGCTCACGAATGAAACGGTCGCGGCCGTCGTCGTCGGATTGGACCGGGGGTTTACCTACGACAAGCTGCGCCGCGCGACGACTGAGATTCGCGGCGGCGCCCGGTTCATCGCGACCAACACCGACGCCACTCTGCCGAGCGAGAACGGCGTCCTACCGGGCGCGGGGTCGATCATCGCGGCGGTCCAGACGGCCACCTCGATCCAGCCGACGATCATCGGCAAGCCACACCGGCCCCTGTTCGACGCCGCGCTCGAAATCCTCGGCGCGCCGCCGGAACGGACCGCGATGCTTGGCGACCGGCTCGACACCGACATTGAAGGAGGGCAGCAGCTCGGGCTCCCCACGATCCTCGTCCTCACCGGTGTCACCACGCCGGCGCAGGCCGCCGAATCGCCCATCAAGGCCGATTTTACTTTTGCCGACCTGATCGAATTACGCCAGGCGTGGGCGCAAGCGCTGGGATAGGGACGAACTTACACCGCAGTCTCAATCTTGAGCGAGGTCATCGTCAGGGAACCGGCGAGAGGCTTGTCGTTGAAATAAGAGAGAGCGTCTTTCTCCCCCTTGAGTGCGAGCGCATAGAGCATCGGCAAATAGTGCTCGGGGGTCGGAACGGCCAGTTGGACGGCGCGACCGAGCGCCTGGTAATTCGCCAGCGCCTGGTGATGGTTCGCGTCAATCAGCTTTTTGAACAGCTCGTTTGCCTCAATGGCCCAGTCTAGCCCAAACGGGATATTGAAATCGCTGACGGTGTGGGTCACCAGAACGACGCGGCCCAGATTGTGCACCATGTTGCCGCTGCCGACAATCAGGACCCCTTTTTCGCGCAGCGG
Organism: Anaerolineae bacterium; assembly: GCA_049694275.1. Lineage (GTDB taxonomy): Bacteria > Chloroflexota > Anaerolineae > UBA4142 > SHND01 > JBAVQS01. Next base: position 3,430 of record JBAVQS010000326.1, read on the forward strand.
CGCAAGCTCTTTCGCCAGATCGTAATGGTACTGCGCCGGCTTGGTCCGGTCCAGGCTCATCTGGATCACCGGGACATCGGCATCTGGGAACATCTGCTTGAGCACACTCCAACAGCCGTGATCGAGCCCCCAGTTGTCATCAAAAGCAACCTGGGTGCGTTTGACGGTGGACTGCGTCTCCTGCGCCAGCCACGCGCTGCCCGGCGCGGGATACTGCGCTTCGTAGAGCTCGCGGGGAAAGCCGCCAAAGTCATGGATCGTCCTGGGTTTGTCCATCGCCGTTACCAGCGTCCCCCGGGTCTCCCAGTGCGCCGAGATACACAAAATGGCATTAGGCCGTGGGACCGTCTTGCCCACTTCGCGCCATCCCCGTGAGAATTCATTGTCCTCAATTGCATTCATCGGGCTGCCGTGCCCCACAAACAGCACCGGCATCGGCGCGGTGCTGCTCAGGTTTTCGGCAAAGCTCATCAAATCCTTTGTATTCATCGCTCCTCCAAACAAGAATAGGGAAAGTATAACACGTGGGTGTCCCGCGTACTGTCCCTTCCTTTCTCAAGCGAAATAGCTATAATAAGCTCGCAACAGGGGTCGCAGCAACCATAGATGAATGTGACGAAAGGGAAGAAACATTGATGCGCCTACACCTGATCACCGCAGAGGACCCGCTCACCTTGCAAGCGCGCTCGCGCGAGTTGATACGATTTCCGCAATTAACCATGCCGCTCCTCGCGGCGCTCACGCCGGATTCCTGGACGGTCTCGCACACGGATGAGATTACGCACACCGTCGATGCGCGACCGCGTTACGATCTGGTGGGGCTGACGGCCGCCACGCCGGGTGCACCCCACGCATATGAGCTCGCCGAGGCGTATCGCGCACAAGGAATCCCGGTCGTGATGGGGGGCCCCCATGCAAGCCTGCACCCTTATGAGGTGGCCGAGCATGTAGACCTCGTCGTCGTAGGGGAAGCGGAAACACTCTGGCCGCGAGTGTTGCAGGATGTTGCTAATGAGGTTCACTATCCGACTGGTCGCCGCGTTCTGGATCCGAACACCGGCGCAAACGTCGAGGTCCTCCCCCACGGCGCGCGGATTTACCGGCAGACGACGCGGGAACCATTGACGGGATTGCCGCACGCGCGGCGCGATTTGATTCGGAATGGGGGTTGGAACCAGTGGTGGGCCACACGCGGGGCCATCATCGCCACGCGCGGCTGTCCGTACCAGTGCGATTACTGCACGATTCCGTTCATCTATCCCGGAGCGCGCCAGATGCGCTTTCGCCCGGTAAAAGAGGTCATCGCCGAGATCGCGGCCATCCCGGACAAGGGGATTGTCTTTTGGGATGACAATATTGGCGCCAACCGTCCGTATGCCAAGCAGCTCTTTCGGGCGCTGGCGCCGTTCAAACGCTGGTGGACCAGCCAGACGACCATGGGGGTCGTACACGACGACGAATTCTTGCGACTGGCGGCCGAGAGCGGATGTAAGGCCCTGTTTATCGGTCTGGAAAGCGTCAATCAGACTAGCCTGTCCGGCGTGGGCAAGGCCCATAATCGCGTCAGTGAATATAAACGCCTCCTCCAACGATTTCATGATTATGGCATTGCCGTCCAGGCGGGAATCATGTTTGGATTCGACCAGGATGGCCGGGATGTGTTCGCCCGGACGCTCGACATGATGGGAGAAATCGGGCTGGACAATGCGACGATCAGTCTCGCAGTCCCTTATCCTGGCACGCCGTTCTATAACCGGCTCAAAGCAGAGGGACGGATTATCGACCAGGACTGGCGTCACTATAATGGCAAGACACATGTCGTCTACCGTCCCGCGCGCATGACTCCCGACGAGCTGATGGCCGGTTACGAGTGGACCAAGCTCCATTTTTATTCTCTCGGACATATCGCCAAGCGCATGGCGCAGAGCCAGACCGGGCTGTGGTGGAACGTGCCCCGAAATATTGGCTATTCTCTGGGGGTCACGGGCGAGGTACGCGCCCGCGCGCAAATGCATTCAGATGAGTTTTATGCCATTTCCTCCAATTCGAGTATAATCGGAGGGTTGGGACACGCATCTGTCTCGCAAGAGCAAGACTCGGCGTCCCGGAAAGGATGAAGAGATGAAGTTTGTCTACCTTTCACCCCATTTTCCACCGAACTATTACCTGTTTCTCGTGCATTTGCGCAACATGGGGGTTACGGTGCTGGGAGTGGCCGACGAGCCGTATGAAATGCTCCGTCCGGAGCTCAAAGAATCGCTCGTTGAGTATTATCGCGTCCCTGACATGCAAAATTACGACGAGCTGCTCCGGGCGTTGGGTTATTTCACGCATCGCTACGGCAAGCTCGACCGGCTGGATTCGCATAATGAATACTGGCTGGAGACCGAAGCGCGGCTGCGGACCGACTTTAATATCGATGGGCTCAAGGTGGCGGACCTGCCCCCGGTCAAGCGCAAGTCCGAGATGAAAAAGATGTTTGCCCGGGCCGGGGTTGCGGCAACGCGCGGCCGCCTCATCCGCAAACCGGAGGACGCACGCGAGTTTGTACAAGAGGTTGGGTTTCCGGTCATTGTTAAACCGGATATCGGCGTGGGAGCGAGCCGCACCTACAAGCTCCACAATCCGGCGGAACTGGAAGAGTTCCTGGCGCGGTCGCTGGAAGATTACATCGTCGAAGAGTTTATCGCCGGCGAGATGGAGACATTCGACGGACTGACCGACAAGGATGGTCGGGTGGTTTTTTACACCTCGCACAAGTACAGCGAAGGGATTATGGAGGTGGTGCTGTCGGATAACGACACCTACTATTATTCCCAGCGCGACATTCCTTCGGATGTGGAACATGCGGGGCGGCGGATCGTCAAGGCGTACGATCTGCGCGAGCGCTTTTTCCATTTCGAGTTTTTCCGCACGCCCGACAACCAGCTCATTGCGCTCGAAGTGAACATGCGGCCACCCGGCGGGCTGACGACCGACATGTTCAACTATGCCAACAATATCGATATTTATCACGAATGGGCAAATGTCGTCGTCAACAATCGGTTCGACGAGCAGTTCCACTGGCCCTATCACTGCGCGTACGTCGGGCGCAAGTGGAGCAAGAACTATGCCCACACGCATGACGAGATTATGGCGCGGTGGCATGATTATATTGTCCAACACGAGCCGATCAGCGGCGTATTCAGCCGCGCGCTGGGGGATTATGGGTATCTGGTGCGGTCGCCAAACCTGGACGAGATCCTGGCGATGGCGACTTTTATTCAGGCAAAACAATGAACGTCGAGTATCACAAATGGTATAGCCCGGAACTGGGTCAGGACATGGAGTTGAAGGTGTACGGCCATACCGGCCGGCCGGTGCTGGTCTTTCCCGCACAGGGGGGACGATTTTACGAGTTTGAAGATTTCGGGATGACGGAGGCGATCCGCCACCTCGCCGATGCAGGGCGTTTTCGATTCTTTACAGTGGATAGCGTCGATAATCAGTCGTGGGCGAACTCGGGGATCCACCCGGCGGACCGCGCCAGGCGGCACGAGGACTATGACCGGTACATTACCCACGAGGTGGCCCCTTTTATCCAGCACTATAGCGGCGAGGAATACCCTAAAATGATCGCGGCCGGGGTGAGCATGGGGGGATATCACGCCGCCAACTTTTTCTTTCGCCATCCCGACCTCTTTGACGGGGTGATCTCGCTGAGCGGGCTCCTGTCACTGCGCTATTTCATTGGCGATTACATGGACGAACTGGTGTATTTCAACTCGCCGCTCGATTACCTGCCAGACCTGGAGGACCCGTGGTACCTGGACCAGTACCGCCAGAGCCAGATCATTATCTGTTGCGGCCAGGGCGCATGGGAAGACACCATGCTCTCGGATGCGCATGCTATGAGGCAGATTTTCGAGACCAAGGGAATTCCGGCGTGGGTGGACCTGTGGGGGTATGACGTAAACCACGATTGGCCCTGGTGGCGCAAGCAGTTCCCTTATTTCCTGGAACAGCTCTAAAACCATTGACAGGGCACGTGAATATCGGTACAATCAGCTTATCGCTTTTTTCGGCCATTTAGCTTAGAATAAAGTGATAAGGGTGAACGCGTATGTTTTTCTTTGATCCACTCTATTTCATGATTGCGCTGCCCGGCTTGCTGCTGGCGCTGTGGGCGCAGTGGCGGGTAAATTCGGCGTATAGCAAATACGGCAAGATCGCGAACGGGCGGAATATGACGGGCGAACAGGTCGCCCAGTTCCTGCTCCAGAAGACGGGGCTCGCCGGCACGGTAAATATCGCCGGGACTCCGGGGAACTTGACCGACCATTATGACCCACGCGACCGGACACTCTATCTCTCGTACGATGTCGCCAAGCAGCCGTCGGTTGCCGCGATGGGCATTGTCGCGCACGAGGTGGGACACGCGATGCAGCACGCCGAAGCGTACGGACCGCTGCAACTGCGCATGGCAATCGTGCCCGCCGTCAATATCGGCAGCCGGCTCGGGTTCGTTGTGTTCTTTATCGGCTTTATCCTTGCCGCCTGGATTCGCGTCGGCGGAGGGCTCACCGATACTTTGATCTGGCTCGGGGTATTCATGATCTCGGGCACGGCGCTCTTTTCGCTCTTGACGTTGCCGGTCGAGTTGAACGCCAGCAGCCGCGCCAAAGCGATGCTTGCCCAGGTCGGACTGGTACAGGGGAACGAGACCGGAGAGGTGAAATCAGTCCTGGATGCCGCCGCGATGACCTATGTCGCCGCCGCGGCCAGCTCGATCCTGACACTGCTGTATTATGTTCTGTTGGCTGGCCGCGTGACGGGACGGCGAAGATAAGTTGGAACGAACCGATCTTTTAAACCTGAATACGGAAGAACTGCAGGAGCTCCTTGCCGAATGGGGCGAGCCGAAATATCGCGCCGGGCAGATCGAGCGATGGATTTACGGATCGCTCGTCGATGATTTCGATGGGATGACAGACCTCCCGCACGAACTGCGCAAGCGTCTCAAGGAATCGACCCGGCTCAGCGCCGTCGCGCCTGTCACGGAGCAAGCGTCGGCGGATGGGCTGACGCGCAAGGTCGTGTTCCGTCTCGCAGACGGGCAGACGCTCGAAACGGTGTTGATGCTGTATGCCGATGCGCCGGATGCGCCTGAGCTGGCCGAAGGCGAAGACACACGCTACGAATACAAGCGGCGGACGGTATGTATCTCAACGCAGGTCGGCTGCCCCATCGGCTGTCCCTTTTGCGCGACCGGACAGGCGGGATATATCCGGAACCTGACGGCAGGGGAGATTGTCGCCCAGGTATTGTATTTTGCACGCGAGCGCCAGCAAGCCGGCTATGCCGACATGCCATTGACTAATATCGTGATTATGGGCATGGGCGAGCCGCTGCTCAAGTTCGACATTACCTGGCGGGCAATCGAGGCGCTGACCGACCCGGCGCGGTTGGGACTGGGGGCGCGGCGTATCACCGTCTCGACCTCGGGCATCCTTCCAGGAATCGCACAACTCGCCCAGCAGCGCTCACAGGTGAACCTGGCCGTCTCGCTGCATGCGCCGGACGATGCCCTGCGCAATGTCCTGGTGCCTATTAATCGCAAGTATCCACTTATCAAGCTGTTGGCCGCATGCCGCGATTATGTAGGCCGGACCCACCGGCGCATTACCTTTGAGTATGCGCTGATGGAGGGGATTAACGACTCGCCTGAACAGGCCCGCGCGATGATCCGGTTGCTGCATGGCCTGCTGTGTCATGTGAACTTGATCCCGCTCAACCCGACGACCGAATCACCCTATCATCGGCCGGCGTACGAACGGGTCAAGGCGTTCGAGCGCATTCTGCGCGATGCCGGGATAGCGACGACGCTGCGCGTCGAAAAGGGAATTGAGATCGCCGCAGGGTGCGGCCAACTCCGGCAGCAGGTTTCGCGGCGCAAGGCGTAAGATGACCATGTCAACCATCAAAATTGCACCCTCCATTCTGGCAAGTGACTTTGCGCGGCTTGGAGAGATGGTGGGCGAAGCCACGCAGGCGGGCGCGGACTATATTCATGTGGACGTGATGGATGGGATGTTTGTGCCCAACATTACCGTCGGCCCGGTGGTGGTCCAGGCGATTCGCCCGTATACGCCACTCCCGCTCGACGTGCACCTGATGATCGTGGACCCGAGCCGGTACATCCCGGATTTTGCCAAAGCTGGGGCGAACATCCTGACCGTGCAGCAAGAGGCCTGCATTCACTTGCATCGCGTCGTGGAACAGATCAAAGAACACGGCGTACGGGCGAGCGTAGCGATCAACCCTGCAACCCCAATCGAGATGCTGGAAGAGATTCTTCCCTTTATCGATCAGGTGCTGGTGATGACGGTAAACCCCGGGTTTGGAGGCCAATCGTTCATCGCGACGATGCTACGCAAAGTGGCGGCGCTGCGGGCGATGATTCAAGCGCGCCAGGTAAACGTGGAAATTGAAGTAGACGGGGGAATTGATCCCCGGACCGCGCCGGCGATCGTGCAAGCGGGGGCGCGCGTGCTGGTGGCGGGAACGGCGATTTTCAAATCCCCGAAAGGGGTAGCCGGGGCGGTCGAGGAACTGCGAACGAGCGCGTTAAATGCGATTGCGGTCTAGGAAAAAAGACACGAAAAGGGGCGATTACGCTCGCCCCTTCAGAATCGCTGTGGCAAAACGCCCCTTGTTGGTCTTGTTGAGCGTGCGGAGACAGTTGGCGCATACGACCAGCTTTTGCTCAACACCGTGGTAGGTCACCGTATGCTTGCCCAGATTAGGCATAAAGCGACGGTTGGTGTGCCGCTTGGAAAAGCTGACGCTATGGCCGTACTGGGGGTCTTTACCACAAATTTCACAACGCTTGGACATTTCAGGCTCCTTGAAGATTGGGCAACCCTGTGGGTTGTCCCTACAAGCTCTCCAGACACAAAAAAATTGCTGACAAATCAGCCACAATATAGTATCATAGGTTATGCGTTTAGGCAAATCTAAAGCACCAGCGAGATATTATGGCCAACGAACCTTTTCTCGGAAAGATCGAAGTCGCTCCCCAGGCGATTGCGAGCATTGCCGGGCAGGCGGTGCTCGAGTGCTATGGCGTAGTGGGAATGGCGGCCAAGCACCCTCGTGATGATTTTGCCGAAATCCTGCCGGGGGCCACTTTTCGGCGCGGCGTGGATGTGCACGTCATGGAGGGGAATATCGTCGTCGACCTTTATGTGGTGGTCGAATATGGCACACGCGTGAGTCAGGTGGCGCAGAGTATCAAGAACCGGGTCAAGTTCACAGTCGAGCACGCGACCGGGCTGACCGTTGCCGAGGTGAATGTCCACGTGCAGGGGCTGCGGGTATCAAGTAACTGATCTTTTGGCCGTCGTTCGGAATGCGAATTCTTTAATCCGGGGTGTACGTTGACGATCGCGACAGTAGAGACAATGCCGCTCAAACAACTGGACGGCGTACAGATCAAAAAGATTTTTGGCGCGGGAACGGCGTGGCTGGAACAGCATGCCCCCTTTGTCAATTCCCTTAACGTGTTTCCCGTCCCTGATGGGGACTCGGGCACGAACATGCTGCTGACCATGCAGGCTGCCCTGCGCGAGGTGGAAAAATCCCCCTCCCACTCGGCAGGCGTCATCCTGACCGCGTTGTCACACGGTGCGCTATTAGGGGCACGCGGTAATTCAGGCGTGATCCTATCGCAGATCATCCGCGGGATCGCCCGGAGCGCTGATGGGCGAGAAGGGCTCAATACGACCGAGTTTGCCGCAGCGATGGTCGAAGCCTCGCGCACTGCCTATAATGGAGTGGTCAAGCCGGTTGAAGGGACGATCCTGACTGTGGTTCGCGAATCGGCCGATGCGACAACGGCCGCCGCACAGGAGAGTGATGATTTTATCGTAGTGATGGACCGGACCGTCGAGGCCGCCCGGCTCTCTGTGCAAAGGACACCCCAGCTCTTGCCGGTGCTCCAGGAAGCCGGGGTGGTAGATGCGGGCGGCCAGGGACTACTTGTCATCCTGGAAGGGATGCTCAAATACCTCAAGGGTGAGCCGCTGCAGCTCTCCGCGCAGGGGGTTTCGGCAGAGAACCTGGAGCACATTTCGCGCGAAGAGGGCTGGGGCTATGATATCCAGTTCCATATTCGCGGCCAGGCGCTGGATGTCAACGCCATCCGGGAACAGATCTCATCAATGGGCGAATCGGCCCTGATCGTCGGCGATGAGACGCTCATCAAGGTCCACGTGCATGCACCCAATCCGGGTGATATAGTCAAGTACGGCGCCGAACAGGGGGCGCTGGTCAATATCATTATCGAGAACATGCAAGAGCAGTACGTGGACTTTATGGCGGGACATACGGCCGACCAGCGAGTGGGCGCAGAAAATATGGGCGCGCGCGAGGCCCAGCCGCCGATGCGGCCAACGCTCCCTATAGTCAAGACTGAAGACCTGGTGGGAATTGGAACGGTCGCCGTGGTGCCGGGGCAAGGCTTGCAGCAGATTTTCGAGAGCCTGGGCGCCGGGGCGGTCGTCGGCGGAGGCCCCACGATGAACCCCAGCACACAGGACCTGCTGGACGCCATCAACACCATCAAAGCAGATCGGGTCTTGATTTTACCGAACGATAAGAATATTATTCTGGCAGCAACCCAGACCAAGCAATTGACGTCGAAACATATCGAAATCATCCCCACCCGCACGGTGCCGCAGGGGATTGCCGCGCTCCTTGCCTTTAACTATATGGCCGACATGGAGACAAACGTCACGACGATGACTGCGGCCGCACGGCGGATGCGAACGGTCGAAGTGACGACGGCAACCCGCTCGGCCCGAATCAATGGGCTACAGGTGCGCGAGGGGCAGTATATCGGTCTCATTGACGGGGAACTGGCCGGCGCAGACGACGACCGGGATGCGCTGACGATTGAAATGTTGAACCGGGCCGAGGCGCCCAAGGGCGAGATTCTGACTGTGTATTATGGAAGCGAGCTGAACGCGGTCCAGGCGCAGCAAGCGATTGCTCAAATCCAGAGCGCGTTCCCCAGACTCGAAATCGAAGTTCACGCCGGGGGCCAGCCCCTATACCCATTCATCATCTCGGTGGAGTAATCAAAAATGCGAAATGACGAATGACGCTCTGATTCATTCATCATTCAGCATTCATCTCATGTCTCAAGTACATGTCATTACGGATAGTTCAGCTGACCTCCCCCCCGAGGTTACGCAGGCGCTCGGAATAACAGTCCTGCCGGTAAATATTCACTTTGGGAACAAAGTCTATCGGGACGGGGTAGATATTAACGCGCAAGAATTTTTTGAGTGGCTGGGACGCAATGGGATGCCGCCGCCCAGCACCACTCCGCCCCCGGCCAGCCTGTTCGAATCAACCTTTGCCAACCTGATGAAAGAGACGGATCAGATTATCGCGATCCACGCGTCGAGCAAACTGAGTCCGACGTATGCGCGGGCCCAACGCGCCGCGACGCCGCTGCTCGGGCGGGCCAAGATCGCGGTAATCGATTCGCAGCTCGTTTCGGTCGGGCTTGGCACACTGGTCACGGCCGCGGCCAATGCAGCCGAAGCCGGGGCATCGGTGGAAGAGCTCGTCCGACTCGTGCGTGGCATGATTCCCCGGATCTATCTCGCTTTTTTTTCAGAAACCCTCGATTACCTGGAGCGTGGAGGACGCATTCGTAAAGCACAGGCAATTCTCGGGGGCATGCTCAACATCAAGCCTCTCCTGATTCTGGAGGATGGGGATATCGTGGCGCTGGAAAAGGTGCGCACCCGCTCCAAGGCGATCGAAAAACTGGTCGAGTTCATCGTCGAGTTCACACATATCGAAAAGATGACGATCCTCCACAGCACGACCCCTGAAGACGTGAATCTCTTGATCGAGCAGGTCAATCTCGCGCTCCCGAATCTCGATATGAAAGTCGATCTCTATGGACCTGCGCTTGGCACGCACCTCGGTCCCGGTGCGCTTGGCGTGGTCGTCTATGAAGGAATGTGAAAAATGATAAATGCTGAATGACGAATTGCGACTTGTCGTTATTTGTGATTCAGCATTTATTCTCAAAGCCTATGCCTCAAGTCAAAGTCGTCACTGACAGCCTGGCCGACATCCCCGAACCAATCGCGCGGGATCTCGGCATCACCGTCGTGCCTGCCATCGTCCATTTTGGCGAACAGAGTTTTCGTGACAAAGTGGACCTATCCACAGATGAATTTTATCGTCGCCTGGCAGAGAGCGCCGTTCTGCCCACCACTTCGCAGCCCGCGCCCGCCGTGTTTGAAGAGGTCTATCGCCGCCTTGCCCAGGAAACGGATCAGATCATTTCGATCCATTCGGTGAGTACGCTGACCGGCATTTACAATTCGGCGCTGATGGGCTCGAAAGGCATCCCCAACGTTCGCATCGCCGTTATCGATTCCAAGCAGGTCACCATGGCGCTCGGCTGGTTGGTTATTATGGCCGCCCGCGCCGCCCGGTCAGGAGCGCGCTTACCCGAGATCATGGGATTGGTGCTGGACACAATCCCGCGTGCACACGTGATTGCGATGCTCGACACGCTGGAATATGCGCAGCGCGGCGGGCGGCTGGGCAAAGCACAGGTAATGCTTGGCACCCTGCTAAACGTCAAGCCGATCCTCTCGCTCGTGGACGCCGAAGTCGAGCCAGTGGAAAAGGTCCGGACACTACGGCGCGCGGTCGAACGGCTGGCGCAAATTGTCCTGGGATCCGGCCCCATCCAGAACATTGCTGTCTGCCATGCCGCCGGACATGCGCTGGCTGACGAGCTCAAAGGGATCCTAGCGCAGGTGCTGGACCCCGAGGACATTGTCATTGGCGAGACCGGGCCGGTCATTGGTACGCACGTAGGCCCCAATGCGGTGGGCGTGTGCTGGGTAAACGGAAAATACTAGAAAAGACCCTTCGGGTCTAACGCATGTCTCCATTTGAAAATCTTGCCAAGATTCTGACCCAAGAGCAGAGCAAGGGCTGCACAAACGGACTCGTTATCGGGGGGCTGGAAGCATTCGTAGGCAATTGGGCCAGAAACCAGAACACTAACACCCCAGCGCAAAATGAACTGGTCAATCAAATAACTGAGAGCCTGCGAGGGTACAGCCAGGCGCCAATCGACGCGCGGCGGCAGATGATCGGGCGCGTGTTCGCGTTGATTCAAGCGATAGGGCCTGCCACTCCGGCGCGACCGAGGCGACAGGAACGACGGCCCATCGCGCGGCCCGCATCTCCGCCCCCTGCAGACGCGACACCGTCCAACGTCGAGATTGCTCCCCTTTTGCAAGAACCCGTGGAGGGGGCAGAGGAGGACGAAGAAGAGGAAGACGAGGCGCCACGCGTACTGACGGCGCGCGAAGCTGGGTTTGGATTGGATGCCCCCGTCATCCGGATGCAGGGGGTGGGGCCACAGCGCGCCAAATTGCTTGCCAATCTTGGGATCGAAAAGGTCCGGGACCTGCTCTATCTTTTTCCACGGCGATATGACGACTATTCCCGGCTCCAGACCATCAGCCAGTTGATGTACGGCAACGAGGCGACCATTATCGCCCGGGTGGGGGTGGTCAACCAGCGCGAGATGCGCGGCAAACGGATAATCACCAACGTTCTCCTGGTGGACCAGACCGGGAGCATCAACGCGAACTTTTATAACGTGCGTTTTCTCAACAAACAGCTACGTCCGGGAATGCAGGTGGTGATTCATGGCCGCGTCGACCGGTATATGAACCGCGTCTGCTTTACACATCCCGATTGGGAACGTCTGAGCAAAGACGCGGTTGGCATTCTGCCGGTTTATCCCCTTACGGATGGATTAAATTCACGCTGGCTGCGTCGTCTGGTACGGGGCGTAGTTGGATATTGGGCAGACAAAGTCGCTGATCCCATCCCGGCAAACATTCGCAAGCGCGCGGGGCTGGTCGATTTGACGACGGCGCTGCGCGAGGTTCACTTTCCTTCTTCCTGGGAGAATGTCAAGCCGGCGCGCCGGCGCCTCGCCTTTGAAGAGCTGCTAATCCATCAGATGGGCATTCAGCGGCAGCGCCAACAGTGGCAGGCGAGCCCAGGGCGGGCATTCCAGGTTGCGCCGAATTATCAGGATGAGGTCTTGCCGCGTATCCTGCCGTTCGAGTTAACCTCCGCGCAAAAGCGTGTGATCGGCGAGATTCTTGCCGATATGAGCAAACCGGAACCGATGCACCGACTCTTGCAAGGAGATGTGGGCTCCGGCAAGACCGTAGTCGCACTGGCCGCGATGTTATGCGCTGTACAGAATGGAACACAGGCGGCGTTGATGGCGCCGACGGAAATCCTGGCCGAACAACACTTCAAGACGATTAGCCGCATTCTGGAAGATACCCGGTTCAATTTACCGGTCAAGCCGCATATCGAACGACTGGTCGGCAGCCTGACCCCTGGCAAAAAGGCCCGGGTGCAACTGGCCATCGCCGCCGGCGAGGTGGACCTGATCGTCGGGACGCATGCCTTAATCCAGGAAGCCGTGCATTTCAAAGACCTCGGGCTCGCCGTGATCGACGAGCAGCACCGATTCGGTGTGAACCAGCGGCGCATGATGCAGGAGCAGAGCGCCCATCCCGAGCTGACACCGGACGTAATCGTCATGTCCGCGACCCCGATTCCACAAACATTGGCGCTCACCGTGTTTGGCGACCTCGATATTTCGATCATCGACGAGATGCCACCCGGACGCCAGGCAATTCGCACGAAATGGCTGGAGCCCCCCGAACGCGAGCGGGCCTATGCATTCATCCGCAAACAGGTGAACGAAGGGCGACAGGCGTACGTCATCTGCCCATTGGTCGAAGAGTCCGAGGTGATTGACGCCAAAGCTGCCGTAGAAGAATACGAACGACTGCGCAAGGAGATTTACCCCGATTTGAATGTGGGGCTGATCCATGGCAAGCTCAGGGCGTCGGAGAAGGATGCCGTGATGACCAATTTTGCGGCCGGCCGGATTCATGTGCTGGTCGCCACCTCGGTTATCGAAGTCGGCATCGACGTTCCGAACGCGACGGTCATGCTGATTGAAGGGGCAGATCGGTTCGGCCTCGCGCAGTTGCATCAGTTTCGCGGTCGGATTGGGCGCGGCCAATACCAATCATACTGTATGCTCCTGGCGGAGAAATCGGGGAGCACGAGCGACGAACGCCTACGCGTGATCGAAGAGACCCAGAACGGGTTTATCCTTGCCGAGGCGGACCTGAGCCTGCGCGGGCCGGGCGAGATTCGTAATCGGCTGGGAGCAAGACAATCAGGCGCAATCGATTTCAAGATCGCGACGTTGAACGACATTAAACTGCTCCAGGAAGCGCAAGCGGTCGCCCGCGGAGTTTTCGAGGCGGACCCCAAGCTTGATGCGCCAGAGCATCAACTGTTAAAGCAGAAAATGGAAGAGTTTTGGAGAAAAGCCGAGTAAATAAATCATGACCATCGCCATTTACCCTGGATCATTCGACCCGATCCACAATGGACATATCGACATTGCACGACGCGCGGCGCGCCTGTTCGACAAGCTGGTCTGGGCCGTCTATGACCGGCCGCTCAAGAATCTCATGTTTGACGTAGACGAACGGCTGGCCTTTATGCGCGAGGCCGCTCGCGACATTCCCAACCTTGAGGTCGCGCAATACCACGGACTTACCGTGCAGTATGCGCGGCAGGTTGGCGCGAAGGCGATCGTGCGGGGCCTGCGCGTAACTTATGATTTCGAGATCGAGTACCAGATGGCGCTGACCAATGCTCAACAGGCGCCGGAGATTGAAACAGTCTGCTTGATGACGAGCGGCGGTTATGCCTTTGTCAGTTCGAGCATCTTGAAAGAGATCGCGCTGGCGGGCGGCGATCTTTCCGAGATGGTGCCTCCGTACGTCGAAAAGGGCCTGGTCCATCGAATCGCTCAATTGGGCGACGACAAGGCGACCAAGGTCAAGTTGGTTTCACTTCAGGAATAAATCCAGGACGTTTTGGTGTATAATGCAAACATCATAATGTCTCACGAAAGGGGATGGTTCAAATCGACATTCTATATTTGGTAGACCGTTTGGAAGCGGCCATTAGCAAGGGTTTTGTTGTCCCCTTTAGCGCAAAACGTCTCATCGACGAAGACGAGTGCCTCGACATTATCGAGCAGATGCGCATCGCGGTGCCGGACGAGATTCGGCAGGCGCGCCGCGTGACTCAGGAAAAAGAGCGCGTGCTGGCCCAGGCCAAAGAAGAGGCGGACCGCGTGGTCGCGCTGGCGCAGGAGCAGGCCACGCGGATGATCGAACAGCACGAGATTAGCCGCAACGCCCAGGACCGCGCACAGGTGATTGAACATCAGGCCACAGCTGAGGCCCAGGTGCTGCGCGAAGACGCCGACCAGTACGTCCGGGACGTCCTGCTGGAATTGCAACAGCGACTGGACGAGATGACAGCGCGGCTCACTGCGCTGCAAGGAACGGTGAACAATGGGCTAAGCCAACTCACCGAACGGACGCAGGGAGACAAGGTCCCTCAGCCGCCGCCGCCGCCGCGCCCGCGCGAGCCAATTCAATCCCAGTAAAACCCAGTCTATTCCGCATTGCATTTTATGCGCGCTGGTCAACACTTTGACGTAGTGCGCATTTTTGTTTATAATGAGGGATGTCTTGGCGAACGGGAGATTTGGAATCGAGAGACGGCGAGGGTTATCTCATGCATTACAATGTTTCTCAGTTGCTCAAAAGTCCGACGGGCGCCGTTCGACACTATAAAATTCACGAGGACATCAGCGATCTGGACCCTACGATCCTGCCGCTCAGCACGCTAGATGGCGAGATTCAAATGATCCGCACCGCGGATGGCATTTTGGTCAGCGGCAACCTATATACCACTGTTGAGCTGTCCTGCGGCCGCTGTCTTGAAATGTTTGCAATGCCCAACCGGTTTGCGATTGAAGAGGAGTTTCGACCGACGATCGATGTGATCACCGGCGCCAAAATTTCCCTCACGCCAGATGACGAAAGCGAAACGCTGATTGACGCACGGCATATGCTGGACCTGAGAGAGGTCATTCGACAGGATCTTTTACTCGCCCTGCCGATGTACCCGGTATGCCGCTCAAAATGTCGGGGCCTGTGCCCAAATTGCGGCCAGAATTGGAACGAGGCCGCGTGCAATTGCAGCCTCGAAGAGATTGATCCGCGACTTGCGGTGTTGAAACGATTGTTGCAAGAATAAAATCCAAGGAGACGAGTCGTGCCACCTCTACCTAAACGGAAACTATCCAAGGGCCGCCGGGATCGCCGCCGCGCACACCTGGCCTTGCGAAGCGCCAACCTGACCGAATGCCCAAACTGCCACAACATGCGCCGGCCGCACCACGTCTGCCCGTTCTGCGGAACCTATAATGGCGATGAAGTGATCGAGGTCGAAGACAAGAAAAAGCCCGCGGCATGAGATCGGGTCTGCTCGGTGGTTAGAGGGTCTGGTCGAATCGCTCGCGCGTTTACGCCGGGATAACCAGACCCTTTATCATGTGAAAAGGACGAGGGCAAAAATTGAATAATACCGCCTGGGTTTTTCCCGGACAGGGCTCCCAGTTCGTTGGTATGGCGCGTGAGCTCTATGAACAGTATCCGGAAGCGCGTGAGATTTTCCATGCCGCCGACGATGCACTGGGCCAGCCGCTATCTACCCTCTGCTTTGAAGGACCTGAGGGTGAACTAACTGACACCATTAACGCGCAGCCCGCGCTTTTGACACACAGCATTGCGGCGCTCGCCGCACTCAAATCTACGCTCGGCGCCGAGATAGTCATGCCATTAATGGTAGCCGGTCACAGCCTGGGCGAGTATTCGGCGCTCGTCGCAGCGGGGGCACTCCAGTTCTCGGACGCGGTGAAACTGGTCCGGGCGCGCGGCGCGGCAATGAAGCATGCCGGCGAAATACGGGCGGGTGGAATGGCAGCCATTCTCGGGC
This sequence comes from Anaerolineae bacterium, assembly GCA_049694275.1. Lineage (GTDB taxonomy): Bacteria > Chloroflexota > Anaerolineae > UBA4142 > SHND01 > JBAVQS01. The sequence goes on from JBAVQS010000326.1 coordinate 19,426, forward strand.
TCGATGACCAAAAGCTGGCAGAGATTTGCAGCGAAGCGGGCGCGGTCCAGGTTGCAAACATGAATGCTCCCGGCCAGCTTGTCATTTCCGGCGAAAAAGAGGCGCTCGACCGAGCGATAGGACTGGCTAAAAAGGCCGGCGCCAAACGTGCGATCCCCCTGGCGGTCAGTATTGCAGCCCATTCGGAATTGATGCGCCCGGCAGTAGACCAATTTCGCGCCGCGGTCATGGCAACATCTATTCATCCCCCTACCTTACCCGTCCTATCGAACGTGACGGTCGAGCCACTTGCAACCGTCGAGGCCATCCAGAACGAAATGCTTGCCCAGCTCACCTCGCCCGTCCAGTGGGTTAAGACTATTGAGCTGATGGCCAGCCAGGGTATACACCTGTTCCTGGAATTGGGGCCGAAGGATGTGCTCGCCGGTCTTATCAAGCGCATTACTACCGGGACCACGGCTATAAGCATCGGGACTCCGGCCGCGATTCAAAACCTCCGAGGAGAAAAAGCAGGATGATTGATCTCACCGGCAAAACCGCGCTGGTTACCGGCGCATCGCGGGGAATTGGCCGCGCGATTGCGCTACGGCTCGCACAACTGGGCGCCAGGGTTGCTGTCAACTATTTCAAGAGCGCAGAAGCCGCCAACGAGGTCGTACAAGCGATCAAACAACAAGGTGGGCAAGCCATCCCTATTCAGGGAGATGTCAGCAAGTTCGACGAGGCCCAACGCGTAGTCAAAGCCACAACCGACGCATTCGGCCGGCTTGATATCGTGGTGAACAATGCCGGGACGACGCGAGACAACCTGCTGGCGCTGATGAAGGAAGAGGACTGGGATATCATTCTGACAACAGACCTCAAGAGCGTCTTTAACATCTCGAAAGCGGCGCTGCGCCCAATGATGAGGCAAAAATACGGGCGACTCGTCAACATCACTTCGGTCGCAGGGATCATGGGTAACCCCGGCCAAACGAATTATTCCGCCGCCAAGGCAGGAATCATCGGCTTTACGAAAGCGATGGCTAAAGAGTATGGAGCGCGCGGGATCGCCGTGAACGCGGTTGCCCCCGGATATATCCCCACTGATCTGACCAATCCATTACCGCAAGAAGTCAAGGACTATTTGCTCAAGATGACGGCGCTCCAGCGTTTCGGGACTTGCGAAGAGGTCGCGGATGCAGTCGTCTTTTTGGCTTCAGATAGCGCCCGCTATATCACAGGCCAGGTCCTCGCCGTGGATGGAGGAATCGTCTGAGATGGAAGAGACAACCGGGTCCATTGTTATTGCGCCTGAAGTATTAACAACAGTCGTGCGCCTGGTCGCACTCGAAACGCCTGGCGTGGTGGCATTCAATTCGACATTGCCAGGACGCATGAGCCGTGTGCTGAGAGGGAATAAATCGAGCCACGGCATCGACGTGCAGATTGAAGATGGGGCAGTCACAGTTGATGTTTATATCATCGCGGAGCGCAACGTCGTACTGCTGCCATTGGGGCAGACGCTCCAGCGCGAAATCAGCCGCGCCATTTCAGATGTCGTTGGAATGCCAGTTCGCGCGGTAAATGTCCATATCGAAGATGTGAGTGATCCTTTCGGGACAGGGACCCCACCGCAATGAAACAGCGCCGATTAGCGCGAGCCATCGCCCTCCAGGCACTATTCGAGATCGATTCGGTCGGCCACCCGGAGGACCAGGTTCTCGCTCATCTGCTAGAAGATGAAAAACTCACTGCGGAAGGGGAGTTGTTCGCGCGAGGGCTGGTACGCGGCGTTATGACACAACGGAATCAATTGGACAGTCTGATCACCAAATTCGCGCCCGAATGGCCGGTGGACCAACTGGCGATTGTCGATCGCAATGTCCTACGGCTGGCGCTACACGAACTGCTGGATATGAGTGACGTGCCGATCAAAGTGGCAATCAACGAAGCGGTCGAGTTAGCCAAGACCTATGGCAGCGAGAGCGCCCCTCGCTTTGTCAACGGGGTTCTGGGCGCTTTTCTGGCCGGGCACCCGATCCTTGCAAAGCGAGGCGCATAAGAATGGAAATTTTCGGCGTTGGACCAGCCGAATTGGTTCTGATTCTGGTCGTCGTCCTGCTCATCTTTGGACCCGATCAGTTGCCTGAAATAGCGAAAAAACTGGGCAAGGCGACGCGGGATGTTCGGCGCGCGCTAACTGACATTAATGGAGAAGTCAACGATACCCTAAAACCCTTCCAAGACCTCAAAGATCTGAAGGATGTGAATCTGATTGGCCCTGGGACCAGAACGCTGGACAATCTGCTTGTAGCGGAAGACCCCGCCGAGCAAAAGCAAGCGGGACGCCTCGAGACAGCCACGCCAGCACAACCACCGGAGATCGAGACACCGCCGCAATCTTTATCTACCACTCCGATGCCCCCGCATGCGACGGACGAGAACTCGTCCACTCGCGGGTGAAAGCACCATGCCCGACATCCTATCCATCATCCTCATCTTTTTTGCGGCGTTGATTATCATTGGCCCCCGCCGCCTACCCGAGAGCCTTGAAGCGCTGTGGCTCGCCGTAACTGACTATTCCCGCACCCAAAAGGGGCTCCCCCCCCTCGGCTCGATGCACAATGCCCGCATCTTTTGGAAGAGCGAAAAGAACAATGTTTATACCGGCATTCAGCTTCTGTACCAGTTCACCGTACACCTTGAAGAGTTGCGTTACCGCGTACTGATCGCGGTTGTGGCACTGACCGTGACTTTTCTGGCCGCGTTCTTCTTTTCGCAACAACTACTGGGACTTATCATTCAGCCTATTAGCTCCGGCATCCCCCTCAAACCGGTAGACCAGGCCCCGGTCAACGAGTACGTTCTTGCGCGAGATACGCAAGTCACTGCACAGGTGCAGGCCCCATCCGGGACGGTGAGCGAGACCATAACCCTGAGCGCAGGGACGCCGCTCCCGCTGACGCTCCCCTCGCCCCGCCCGGTATTTATGCATCCCACTGAACTCTTTTCTACCTATATCAAGATTTCGGTGCTCGCGGCAGTAGGCCTCTCCCTTCCGGTGCTCCTCTGGCAACTCTTGATGTTCTTTAGAGGTCCCAAGCTCGCATATGCCCGCCTCGGGCCGAGCGAGTGGCAGGTGAAGCGCGCCACCTTGACCGCTCCGGCGCTGGCGGATGCCGAACAGCAACGGCAGCAGGTCTATGAAGGACTGACCGCGCAAGAGATGCGACCGCTCTATGTCATTATCCCGCTATCGTTGGTCTTGTTCATCGCCGGCGTTCTGTTCACCTATTACCTGGTTTTGCCCGCGGCCCTCGATTTCCTGTTTGGGATGGGCGGCAATCTAGTCCAAGCCCTCCCCTCTCTAGATGATTATATTGACTTTGCGCTGGCCTTGATCTTTTGGGTGGGCGTCTCGTTTGAACTGCCGCTCATCATGTTCTTTTTGGCGCGCTTTAAGCTCATCACCTGGCAGCAATTCGCTCGCCAGTGGCGCTATGCGGTTGTCATTATCGTAGTGATTGCCGCTGTCATTACGCCGACGACCGACGCTTTTAACATGTCGCTTGTCGCCGCGCCGATGCTATTGCTCTACGTCATGGGAATCGCGCTGGCGCGATTTGCCTAGTACAGTCATCCAGTATAGACGGACGCCAATCAGCGTCCGGCGCGCCGAGGATGGCGTCAAAGCAAGCGCACATCTAGGTGCAGGATAGACAAACTTTACATCTTGCTTTTTGTAGCAACGCCGCACTGGATAAGAAATCCAAAACTGGAGCAAAGGAGCAAACAGTTATGCAAGAACGAGTTATCATTATGGGCGCGGCCGGCCGCGACTTTCATAATTTCAACACCTATTTCCGCGACAATGCGGCTTATCAAGTGGTCGCCTTCACGGCTACCCAGATTCCCAACATTGAAGGCCGCACTTACCCCAAGGAGCTTGCAGGTAAGCTTTACCCCAACGGGATTCCGATCTATCCCGAGAGCGAATTGGTTCGCCTGATCAACGAGGGCGAGATCCACCAGATCATCTTTTCCTACAGCGATGTGTCACACGAGTATGTGATGCACAAAGCTTCGATTGCCCAGGCCGCTGGCGCGGATTTCCGGCTGCTCGGGCCGCGCGCCACGATGATCCAATCAACCAAACCGGTTGTCGCGATTTGCGCCGTCCGGACCGGCTCGGGCAAGTCGCAGACTACGCGAGCGGTCGCAGGCGCGCTCAAGGCACTCGGCAAACGGGTCGCCGTCGTACGTCATCCGATGCCGTACGGCGACCTGGTCAAACAGGCGGTCCAGCGCTTTGGCAAGTACGAAGACCTGGAAGCGCACAATACGACGATCGAAGAGCGCGAAGAATACGAACCACACATTGCCCAGGGCACCGTCGTCTATGCCGGAGTGGATTATGAAAAGATTCTGCGCCAGGCAGAGACGGAAGCCGATATTGTGCTGTGGGATGGGGGAAACAACGATTTCCCATTCTACAAGCCCGACCTTTTGATTACGATTGTGGACCCACACCGCCCCGGCCACGAAGTGCGCTATTATCCTGGCGAGACCAATCTGCGGATGGCCGACGTGGTCGTCATTAACAAGATCGACACCGCCAGCCCGGAAGGGGTCGAGCAGGTGCGGCGCAATATACGAATGGCGAATCCCAAGGCAATCGTTGTCGATGCAGCATCACCTATTTCCGTTGAAGAACCGGATGCGATTGCGGGTAAGCGCGTACTCGTGGTCGAGGATGGGCCAACCCTGACGCATGGCGAAATGGCATACGGGGCAGGCGTCATGGCAGCGCGGCGTTTTGGGGCCGGCGAGATTATCGACCCACGGCCGTACGCGGTTGGGAGCATCAAGGCGACCTATGCAAAATATCCGACCACGGGGACCGTCCTCCCGGCAATGGGCTATGGAGAAGAACAGACGCACGAACTGGAAGAGACCATCAACAAGGCGAATACCGACCTCGTGTTAATTGCTACGCCGATCGACCTGCGACGGATTATCAATATCCGGCATCCGGCCTATCGGGTGCAGTACGAACTGCAAGAGCTAGGGCGACCCACTCTGGCCGAGATACTGCAAAAGAAGTTTGGCTAGAGACTCATCGAGCCCCTACATGAGGCAGGGGCTCGATTATTTGACCGGAATTAGTTGGGGCGTGCAACGAGGACGATATCGACGGTAAAGGTCTGCGCACCGCGCATCACTTGCAGCTTGATCTTGTCGCCTACCTTGTATTTGAACAGGATCGAGTGAAGAGGGTGTGTCTCGTCGATGTTTTTGCCGTCGATGGAGAGGATAATGTCATGGGTGTGCAACCCCACCTGTGCGGCAGGGCTGCCGGGCGTTACCTGGCTAATGAGAAGACCATAGCGACTGGGAAGATTGAACTCTCCTGCCGTCTGCGGCGTGATTTGATCATAACTGATCCCGATAAAGGGATACTCGACCTTACCCCCGACAATTAACTGCTGGCTGACATCCCGAACAATCTCCGAGGGAATAGAAAAGCCAAGTCCTTCGGCCACATCGCCGCTCGTCGTATCCCGGACTACCAACGTATTGATACCAACAACCTGACCCAGGAGATTGATAAGCGGTCCACCCGAATTGCCATGATTAATGGCCGCATCGGTCTGAATCAACCCCTCTTGCTGGGTACCCTGGACAGAGCGGTTTAGGCCGCTGATGACGCCGACCGTGACTGAGCCGCGATAGTTGCCAAGCGGACTACCAATAGCAATAACCGTCTCGCCCAACTGGAGAGCATTTGAATCCCCCAACGGGGCAAACGCGGGGACCTTGTCTACCTGGATAACGGCAAGGTCGCTGATCGGATCAGCGCCGACGAGCCGAGCCTGAGCCATCGTGCCGTCGGTATAGATGACATCGAGCTCACGCGCACCTTCCACGACGTGGTTATTTGTAATGATATGACCCTGCTGATCGATAATCACCCCGGACCCGGACGCCATCGGGGAAATCTGGCTAAAGGGCGAGGACTGGGCCTGAAGCTTGTTGATCACGGTTACCACGGCGGGCTCGACCTTTTTGACGGCGTCGATAATCGCCGAGTCCGACGTGAGGGTGAGATTCGTCTGCCCGGATGACGCTGGCGAGCTTGCCTGGGTAGGTATGGCGCTGGTTAGAGTCGCCGTGGCTATCGGAATAGCAGCCACGACCGGGGTGCGAGTAGTTACGACGTAATATCCTGCCAATGCGCCCATGACGCCGCCGCCCACAATGCCGACCAGTATACCTAAAAAGATAATGGCAAACAGCCACCCTGAGATTGCGCGATTCGTCATATTTGTTCCTCCTCTCTAGATTCCAGGCTGAACCCAGCGCCATCCAAGTTTGGCAGGGTCGGCAGGCGGAAGCCGCTTGATAAAATCCTGCAGCGTATCATCGTACGAGACACGAATGCGCGGGAGGGTGAGCAACAGATCTGCCCTGAGCTGATAGCCGCAGCATAGTCCTACGGCGGCGCGATAACCGGATTGGCGAACGAGCGCAAGTGTCTCCGCATTATAAGAGCCAAAGGGATAGGCGAAAGCAATGGTCGAATGCCCCAGCTTTTGCTCCATCTTGTATTTGCTGTTTTGAAGCTGGCGGGTTGCCTCTTCGCTGCTCACCTTTTTCAGGTCGGCATGATTGATGGTATGGCCTCCAAATTCCATACCCGCGGCATCCATCTCTTGAACCTGCGCCCAGTTAATAAGCGTTTTGCCGCCGGCATCCGCATATTGCGTCGGAACAAAAAAGGTTCCGATCATGCGGCGAGCGTGGAGCGCCGGAAAAGCGACCGTGTAATCGTCAATCCACCCATCGTCAAAGGTGAGAATGATGGGATGGGTTGGCAAAGGTTGCCCTTGAAAGAACGCGACGAGTTGCACAAAGGTAATCGTATGATAGCCCTGTGCGACGAGATAATCCAGTTGCGCCGTAAAACTATCTGGAGAGACCGTCCAGTCGCGTGATGTCTGTGAAGGATTGGGACCCAGCGGCGCCAGGTGGTGATACATCAAGATCGGGATGCGCGCCGCCTGGCCCGGCAGCGGCGGGGAAAAGAAGGGTGTCCCGGTGGGTATGAGCGTGGGAAGCGGGGCCACAGTAGCAGAGGCAACGGGCAATGGTGTATCCGTCGCCGGGTCCGCCGGCGGCGTTGTAGCTTTCTCTTCCAAAACAACCGCACGCGTTTCGGTCGGCTGCGCCGTCGAGGCGCTCTCGGGACCACGCATAGGGAGCGACGCACAACCGAAAAGGCTTAGAAGCAACATAAAAACGGGAAACAAAGATCGGGTGGGTTGACGAGAGTAACAAGTCATGCGACAATCTCACCTTGTGAGAACCTTGAATCCAGAAGCGCCAGTTAGCAGCAACATTGAAGCCAACATTGACCGGGGGACATTGATCCGCTCGGCAATTGCCTGTCTCGTCGGAACATTCATCCTGCGCATGGCAGCCGCGGTGATGGGCAATATGATTCACCTCTATTTTGCAAAGATCGATCGCGAGGTGTACCCCATCTCGTTTACCATGCGGAGTGCGATCAATGCGGTATTCTTTTTGCCTGAGCTTTTTGGCTCCCCTTTGTTGGGAGCAATGAGCGATCGCTATGGCCGCAAGTTGTTTATCTTGCTTGGCCCGCTGACGGGCGCGGTCGCTGTTCAGATTACAGCGCTGACGACCATTCTACCCTTATTGGCAATCACCCGCTTTCTGGAAGGGTTTTCGACAGCCAGCGCAATTCCGGCTACCTTGGGCTATCTCTCAGCCATTACTTCACAAGACGAGGCGCTGCGGGCCCGCGTGATGGGGCTATTTGAGATTGCAACTTTTGGCGGGGCCATTGCGGGGCTTTTGCTCGGCGGCCCATTATTCGATACCTTTCAGAACCATGCCTTTACAGTGAATGGCATTATTTATCTAGCAAGTCTGGCAATTCTCTATTTTGGGATGATTGAAAGCAAAAGCCTGAGGACACAGAGTCCAGCAGTGGCGCTCGGCAAGCAACTGGGAAACATTTGGAAGTCTACCCAGGAAGCGCTGGGAAAAGCCTATGGCGGAATCCAAACAGCACTGACGACCGGCAAGGTGTGGCGTTTCGCCCCCGCATGGTTGGCCATCAATATGCTACCCGGCCTCTGGATCAACAACGCGACCGGCCAGATCGTCAAGACAAGTTGGCTTCCCAGTCAGATCCTCTTCGTTAACGGCCATGCCATTTTTATTCCCGGGCTGGTGCTCGGCAAATTTCCAGACCAATTGCTCTTTGGCAGTCTGGGTGGTACTGCTAATCCCGGAACGACCATTTCACTCGTCGGCGGCATCATCCTCATATTCTTTACCACGGGCATTTTGTTGTGGAGTCTGATTGTCAGCCGCTTTCGCCGGACCAGCTTGATGCTGTTCTGTACACTGGGGCTCCCGGTCGTCGTCGCTGCGCTCTTGATGGTAAACCATGCGCCCGGGTTTGATGCCCCTTTGCTGCGAGTCTACCTGGGCATTGCGGCAATTGCCTTGATGATCGTAAGCGGCTTTACGCCAGCCGCTTTGACCTATCTCGCCGACTTGACCGAACATTCACCGGTCAATCGCGGCGCTATCATGGGATTATATACCGTCCTTTTTGGTCTGGGGCAGTTTTCCGGCGAAGTTCTGGGAGGACCATTTGGAGATTGGCAAGGAATTGATGGCTTGCTTGTGCTCACATTTGTGCTGGGCTTGGTCGCTACGGGAACCATCTTCTGGCTGCGCCACACCGAAAACCTGACGTCATCACCCGTTCAATAGAGCAGTTCGCAGTATAGCGAATGATGGATAAACGCGCAAGCGCCGTGTGCTTTCGCACACGGCGCTGCGACGACCCAACCAAGGAGAAGCTCTTTTGTGTCTATTTGCCCATAGATAATTGCTAGGATGAGGTAGGGAATAAGGCTTGTACCCTCTGGACACGGGGTATGCCTTGGTGTTGTTTAGACAGGGCCCAGATATTCACCGCCCGCTCCGCTTCACCCTTTTTTGGCATTCCCCAACCTCTCGAACAAGATGATAAAGCCGGAAGATTAAAACAAAATGAGAAGCGCATCAAGATCATATCAAGAATTCGAGTACGGGAGCCAGATGGTAAAAGTGCTCCCCTTACCCGTCTGGGATTCCACAGTGATCTTGCCATTGTGCGCATCGACTACCGATTTACAGATCGCAAGCCCCAATCCGGCTCCCCCTGCATCCCGAGCCCGCGCCTTGTCTACCCGATAAAAGCGGTCAAAGAGGTGTGACATATCCTCTGGAGCAATACCAATGCCGGTATCCTCCACGCCAAGCCGGACCCCTTCGGCGCCCTTTTCCAAAGACAGCTTGACCTCGCCCCCACTCGGCGTGTACTTGACTGCATTATCGACAAGGTTCAGGAGCGCCTGCTTGAGTCGATCGCGGTCGCCGAGAACAGTCGCCTGATCCTCCGAGCCTAAAGTGATCTTGACTCCATTCGCCGTCATTCGAGCCTGGCGATAAACGTCGAGGAGAAGCGTATCCAATTCCACCGGCTCGTGCGCAATCGGAACACCGGCATCGGCGCGCGCGAGGAGCAGCAGATCGGCAACCATCCGGCTCATGCGTGCGACCTCCGTATCAACCGCGCTCAACGCTTCTTCACGGGCTTGCGGGTCCTCTGCGGCGCCGCGCCGCAAGAGGTCAAGATTTCCCCGCACGGCTGTCAGAGGTGAGCGCAGTTCATGCGAAACATCTGCCACAAACCGCTGTTCGACTTTGAAGAGTTCCTCAATACGCGCCAGCATCTCGTTGATGGTCGCGGCCAAGCGTCCTACCTCATCGGATGTGCCCGGAGCCTCGATGCGGCGACCCAGGTCACGGGCGCGTGTGATGGTATGCGCGGTCTCGGAGATACGATCAATAGGTGCAAGGGCCGAGCGCGCGAGCAGCGCCCCGACGATGGCAGCAATTCCCAGCGCAGCAGCAATACTGATCGCCATGAACTCTCCAAGCTGTGCCAGGGTCTGGTTCACCTCGCGCAAGGATTGCGCTACCTCAATCACGCCAAAGACTTCTTGATCCCCGGTTCCCGTCTCCAGAGTCAGCGGTTCCAGATAAGCGCGTGCCGGAGACTGTTGAATAAATAGGTCTGTATAAATGGATTGACCCCGTGTGACAGCCGTGAGCTGCTGCTGCGTAATTGGCAAGGTCAAAGTCCCGAGATTGCCGGAGCGTTGGACGGTACCATCGGAAAAGGTCAGTTGCACATAAGTATCGCCCGCGCCAAAGGCATCGGCCGGAGGGATAATAATTCCTCCCCTGCGAATAATGTCGCGTGGGTCCTGGACCGCCAGCGTAGTTTTAATACTCACTCCGATATCGCCGGCGCGGCTTGCCAGAGTCTGATCGACGGCGTTAGAGAGGCTAAAGGAGACAAGCGAATAGAGGCCAATGCCTAGCACAACCAGGATGGCAGCAAGAACGCCGACATACCAGAGGGTCAGGCGAACGCGAAGGGACATGGCAACTCACCAATCACGAAAAACAAGTAAACAGGTAGACAGGTTAACGCCGGCAGTCGGTGGACGTTCATCATCGCTCCAGCATCGTCCATCATTCTTCCCTCAGGGCATAGCCCACACCGCGAATCGTTTGGATCAGGCGCAGTTCGCCCTCGGCCTCAAGCTTGGAACGGAGATAACGGATATAGACTTCGAGGATATTGGACTCGCCGCCAAAATCAAACCCCCAGACCCGATCGTAAATCATTTCGCGCGAAAGGACCTGGCGCGGGTGCAGCATGAAAAAGTGCAAGAGATCGAACTCTTTGGTGGTCAATTCAATCCGCCGGCCTGCGCGTGTGACCTCGCGCGTGCCCGGGTCCAGCGCGATATCAGCAAAATGCAGGCTTGCATTATCCGCCGGCTTGTGCCGTCGGAGCAGAGCGCGCACACGGGCCAACAATTCCTCAAAGGCAAATGGCTTGACGAGATAATCGTCGGCGCCACTGTCCAGGCCTTTGACCCGGTCAGACACCGCATCCTTGGCAGTTAACATGATAATGGGAACGCCCCCACCCGCGCGCAATCGGCGCGCGACTTCAAAGCCATCCAGACCGGGGAGCATAATATCAAGAATTACCAAGTCCGGCATGTTATCTCGGGCAGTTTTGAGCCCGGTTTCACCATCGTTGGCAATGAGGACCTGGTAGCCTTCGTACGAAAGCCCACGCCGGAGGAAATCCGCTATTTTTTGTTCGTCTTCAATCACCAGTATATGTTCAGTCATAACGCTTGCCCAAGATCAATGTTTTATGGATTTATTATAAACGAAAACCAGGTTTCATGCTGAAACCTGGTTTTCGTTAAGGCCACTGGAAACTATGCGTCTCGCTTGGCGGGCTGATTGGTGTCCCTTGATAACAAGTGCCGCCAACACTGAATTGGACAACAACTACAAACCAAGAATAACTGTCAGTTGCCTTACCCTGGTCATTACCCATGAAATCCTTTGTCCAAATGTTGGTATAGGAAGTACATGCGACCCTATCAATATGTTGGTGTGTATCGCGATCTGTGAAAGAGACCGTTATTCGATAATTCTTGCCTTCAGGTAACGGCGGATCGTCATCCCCATTCCATTTAAACTGGATTTTACTAGCGCCAATTGATTCGGCACGTGGGGCTACTAGAGTGGGCTGGAGATACGTGATTGCAGTGACAGGCGCGGCGGACTTGGTGGCCGTAGGCTCGGCAACCGCAGGGGCCACCGTTGGCTGGGCAGGACCAGGGGGTGGTTGTGACGATGCCCCTTTGGTCGGCGTTGCGCTGGGAACCTCAGTGGGTGACTGCGGCGTCAAGGTTGGGACAGTGGTAAAGGTTGGAAGGACAACCGGCGGTGTATAGGGCAAAGTCGTCGGCTGCGCCAGGGCGCCAGATGGAGTGGGCGCGCGGACAGGCGCCACAAAGTTGTTAATAACGCTGACCCCAACAATCACGAGTGTAAACACGACCATAAAGAGAATGGCGCGCAGCGCTCGGTCATTGGCCTGTTCTTGCTCGAGCGTAAAGAGAGTGGTGCGAGCCTGGCGGCGGGCATCGACAAGCATCTTGATACAAAAGAGGATGCCAATGACGCCGCCCAAATAGACCCAGATCGCGTAGGCGTTCAGGAAATCGAGGAATGCGGACATGAATACGATCGCTCTGCAAGATCAGCGTCTAACTTTTTTCTCCAATTTACCCTGACATTCCACATCGTACTGAGCTAAGGGAAGCGCCACCATTCGTTCTTCAGGTATGGGTTTGCCACAATTGACACATTTGCCATAGGTACCATTGGCAATCCGGGCGAGGGCTTTGTTGATC
>JBAVQS010000327.1:0-1740 GCA_049694275.1 Anaerolineae bacterium
GTTGTGGACGCCGATTTCGAGGTCGTGGACGACCAGAAGAAGAAGTAACCAATCCAAACCAACCAAACAGGAGACACAAGACGCATGAACGTGAAACCATTGGGCGATCGCGTGCTGGTGCAGGCGATTGAACAAGACGAAGTGAAGAAGGGCGGGATCATCATCCCGGACACCGCGAAAGAGAAACCCCAGGAAGGCAAAGTCATCGCCATCGGCACCGGCAAGCGCGATGACAACGGCAAGCTCATTCCGTTCGAGGTTAAGAAGGGCGATCGCGTGCTGATCAGCAAGTACGGCGGCACGGAGATCAAAGTGGACGGCAAGGATTATTTGATCATGCGCGAGGACGACATCCTCGGCGTCATCGAAAGCTAAACGAAACTAAAGGAGTCATTACCATGGCAGCAAAACAATTGATGTTTGATGAGGACGCTCGCAAGGCGCTCCTGCGCGGCGTTGAGAAACTGAGCCGCGCGGTCAAGGTCACGCTCGGGCCGAAGGGCCGGAACGTGGTGCTCGACAAAAAATTCGGTTCCCCCACGATCACCAAGGACGGCGTCACCGTCGCCAAGGAGATCGAACTCGAGGACGCCTACGAGAACATGGGCGCGCAGATGGTCCGCGAAGTCGCGAGCAAGACCAGCGACATTGCCGGCGACGGAACGACCACGGCGACCGTTCTCGCGGAATCGATCTACCGAGAAGGTCTGCGCAACGTGACGGCAGGCGCGAACCCGATGGCATTGCAGCGCGGCATCGGCAAGGCAGTCGCAGCGGCCGTTGAGCAACTCGCTTCGATGAGCAAGAAGGTCAAAGACCGGAGCGAAATCAGCCAGGTCGCGACCATCTCCGCCAATGGCGACAAGACCATCGGCGGCATCATTGCCGACGCGATGGACAAAGTCGGCAAAGACGGCACGATCACGGTCGAAGAAGCCAAGACCATCGAAACGACACTCGACGTCGTCGAAGGCATGCAGTTCGACAAGGGCTATCTCTCGCCCTACTTCGTCACCAACGCCGAGTCGATGGAGTGCGTGCTCGAAGACGCCTACATCTTGATCAACGAGAAAAAGATCAGCAGTCTCAAAGACATGCTGCCGTTGCTCGAGAAGACCGCCAAGATCGGCAAGCCGTTGCTGATTATCTCCGAGGATGTCGAAGGCGAAGCGCTCGCGACCCTCGTCGTCAACAAACTGCGTGGAACGATCCAAGTCGCAGCCGTCAAAGCTCCCGGCTTCGGTGATCGCCGCAAAGCGATGATGGAAGACATTGCCATCCTCACCGGCGGCAAGTTCCTCAGCGAAGACCTCGGCATCAAGCTCGAGAAAATCGAACTCGACGACCTCGGTCGTGCCAAGAAGCTCGTCATCGACAAGGAAAACACCACCATCGTCGAAGGCAACGGCAAACAGAGCGACGTCCAAGGTCGCATCAACCAAATCCGCAAGCAGATCGAAGAGACCACCAGCGATTACGATAAAGAGAAGTTGCAGGAACGTCTCGCCAAGCTCGCGGGCGGCGTGGCCGTTATCCACGTCGGCGCGGCGACCGAGACCGAGATGAAGGAAAAGAAGGCGCGCGTCGAAGACGCGTTGCACGCGACTCGCGCGGCAGTCGAGGAAGGTATCGTCCCCGGCGGCGGCGTGGCGTTGATCCGTTGTCTAGAAGTGCTCAACAGCCTCAAGCTCAAGGGCGACGAAGCGATTGGCGGACAGATCGTTATCCGCGCCATCGAAG
>JBAVQS010000328.1:0-14406 GCA_049694275.1 Anaerolineae bacterium
GCATCACCTTGCCGCAGCTCCATCGCCGATTGGCTGATTGGCTGCAAGCAGCTGCCATTCGCGAGTTGGTTGCCAAGAATCTCATCGATCAGTTCTGCTCACGGTTGAAATGACAAAGTAGTATTAACGCACGACTACCAAGTTTTGATGAAAGGCTATAACGGCAAACGAGCCAAAGCCTTTGCCCGACGCATCCCGGCTAAAGCTTGGTATACGTTGCGTGCCGATCGCTGGGTGGCGGTGGTGCCGCAGGCCCCACGCTATGCGCGCCGCACCCAAACGCTCCTCTTGCGCTGGCAGACCAAGAAGGAGCTGAAATATGCCACGCTGGTTCATTCTCTGCTGGACCAGGATTGGCATACCATCCCTGCCCTCTATGATGATCGCGGTGCCGCCGAGATCGAAATCAAAATGGACAAGTCCGGGCTACTCTTGCCCAAACGTCGCAAGAAAAGTTTACTGGCCCAAGAAACTCTGATCTTGCTGACGGACCTCGCACACAATGTCTTGGCCTGGACGCAGGACTGGATGTTTGCGGAAAGTCGTTTTACAACCTGCGGGCCATTGGGCTTGGTCAACGATGTGTTGTGCATTCCCGGCGAGGTGGTGCTAAAGGGTAATCAACTGCTAATGGTAGCATTGCGTGAAACACACCCTTACGCCGCGGAAATGGTCGTTTGCTTGACCAAACTACTAGCCCATTTTGGAAACCCGTGATTGTCGGGCGAAATTCCCGGCGTTTCGATTTGGGAATCCCGGGAATTTCGCACAAAAGTTAAGTGACAGACTAATCCCTTCGGAAGACTGTTATTCGTTTGATAAAAGAACGACCGCAATATGTCTTGCTTTCTCTCAATCGCCTCGATTTCCAAAACCTTCGGTACCAAGACTGCCGTAGCTGACCTCTCGTTTACCGTCGAGTCTGGTGAGATCTTTGGCTTACTTGGTCCAAATGGTGCCGGGAAGACGACTACCCTCCGCATGATTCTTGGGCTGCTCAAGCCAGATGTTGGAGAAATTCAGATCTTTGGCAAATCGATCGATGAGCACAACCGAGATCGAATTGGCTACATGCCTGAGGAGCGTGGCCTATACAACGGCATGCGGCTAATCGATTGTCTCGTCTACCTCGGCACCCTCAAAAATCTCTCCCGGAGCCAAGCTCTTATTCGTGCTGAGCGGGATTTAAAAGAATTCGATCTCTGGCAAGACCGCCGCAAAAAAATCGGCCAACTCAGTCGCGGCATGCTACAAAAGGCGCAGATCATCGCAGCGACTCTCCACGAACCGGCTCTCCTCATCGTAGATGAACCGTTCGCTAACCTGGACCCCATAAACGTGCAATTTATGCAAAACAAGCTGCGGGGTATGCGTGAACGCGGGGAGAGTGTGATCCTGTCCAGCCATCAATTACATCTCGTTGAGAGTCTATGCGACCGTATCCTGCTCATAGATCGAGGCAAGGCCATTATCTACGGGCCTTTACGAGAGATACAGCAGAAGTTTACCAAGAATCAGGTACGCATCACAGGAGAAGGGGCTTTCGAGCGATTGCCTGGCGTAGCCTTTGCATCCCACCACGGCCTCGAATGGGAGCTGACACTAGTTGAAAATACAACGCCTGCTGATCTCTTCCGCATATTGAGCAGCCAGCCGGATATCCGCGTGACCAAGTTTGAAGTAGAACTGCCTTCGCTAGATGAGATTTTCATTCAGACAGTAAGCAGACGCAGCACGGATGCATAAGCTCATCTCTATTACCTGGCATACCTACCGACAGAATTTACTTCGGCCGGGTTTCTTGTTTTTCGCTTTTGGTCTTCCCGTGCTCTGCCTATTGCTCATAGGGATCGTCGCGTCATTTTCTTTGCAGATACAGCCCGGCGAACAGGCCATTGGGTACGTCGACCACGCTGCTGTTCTACGTGATTCCTCAACATGGCAGACGTCCAGCCAGATGTTAACGACAATCAGCTTGCGCCGTTTTTCGGATGAAGACTCGGCCCAGGCTGCTCTGGCCTCTGGATCGATCCAGGTCTATTATGTGCTTCCAACGGATTATTTAGCGTCTGGCCAGGCGCGCGAAGTTACGCACAGCCCTAATGCTCTATTGACCCGCGCGGTTTTCGGTCAGTTTGTGCGCTCCAGCCTGCTCGATCCCCTCCCGACTGCTACCCGCCAGCGTATCCTCGCTGGCACCGATATTGTTCACGATACGCCTGTTTTTACCGATCCATTCGCAATCGAGCGTGCAGGGAACCTAATTATTGTATCTCTCTACCTGTTTGCTTTTTTCCTGCTCTCGCTGTTTACCCGCCACTATTTTTCGCAAGCCCTAATTGAAGAACATTCGAACCGCACGATCGAAATCATTCTGACATCGGTGCGAGCAGAACAGTTATTGGCAGGCAAAGTCCTCGGGCTGGTTCTTTTAGGATTCACCCCGCTTGTCATATGGGGCTCCATTATCGGCATCGTTCTCGCGCTGGTGCTACCTCTTGCACAGGTATTAGGTATCACCCCGATGGCTTTCCCTTTTTGGGGGCAGCTCGCAATCGTTATGGCAATCCTTTTTCCGGCTTTTGTCCTCGATGCCACCGGCACGTTACTGGCCGGCGCACTTTCCGGAGCCTTGGAATCAAGTCAAGAGATTTTCTTCTTCCCAGCTTTGGTCGAGACAGTCGTATTTTTCTCCCTGATCATGTCAGCCCTGCTTGCGCCAGACAGCCCGCTCGCAGTTATTTTGAGCCTGGTTCCATTTACCTCCCCTTTCGTACTTCCACTGCGTCTTGGGTTGACCACCGTACCATTTTGGCAGACGGGGTTGGCGCTTGTTCTGCTCTGGCTTACCATGTTCCTGGGAATATTCTTTTCTGCTAGGTTTTATCGCGCCTGGCGTCTCAATTCTGGGGAGGTCCCTCGTTTACGTTTGCTGTTTTCGGTCTTACTAAGCAAATAGAATGGGTAAGGTCTTACTGGTTGCATACCAACAATTCAAGCAGACCGTCTGGCAGCCGCCCTTTTTGCTCTCCCTTCTAGTGGGCCCTCCCTTCGTTGCTCTGCTGTTTGGACTCTTCAATTTCCTCTTCGGTAGTGCGCCCAGTAGAGGAATCCAAGACCTGTTCCGTGCAACTATCATCCCGGCCTCTGGAAACAATTCTTTGCAGCTCCCGCTCGGCTATGTCGATGATGCTGGAATTATTCTCTCGCTCCCGCCGGAAATTCCGACTGGCCAATTCCTCACGTTTCCCACCCAGGCCGCCGCACAGCACGCACTGGCCTCCAATCAGATCACCGGCTACTATGTCATTCCAGCCAACTATATCTCCAGTGGTCACGTCACTTATTCCGGGTCTGCCACGCCGGCTTTAACCACTCAGGACCAATTGGTACAGGAAATCTTGATGTTTAACCTAGCGGGCGGCGAAACGGAGCCCCGTGCACAGCGGCTGATTGACCCGCTACTACTTGCCCCCACCCAACTAACTGCGGTCGAGGTCTTGGCAGAGTTCTTGGGAATGGATTTAACAGCAAGAACGATGACCGGGCTCGACATCGTCGGTTTTTTCGCCCTTGCCCTCATGATGACTGGTACCATTCTATTAACTTCGCTGGCAATGGAGAAAGAAGGCCGGATACTAGAGATACTGCTCACTTCCGTTTCACCGCGCCAGTTGATTCTGGGAAAATTCGCGGGGAGCTTGGCGATTTGTCTTGTGCAGATCAGTAGTTGGCTGTTCTGGATATGGATCCTGACTGGTTCCCAATGGTTGCCGTCACACTCTGATATATATAGGTTCGGCACGGCTGGCCTGATCCTGCTCTGCGGCTTTATGGCCTATGCGGCATTGATGGCTGTCGTGGGCGCACTTATTCAAAGTTATCAGGAGAGTCAGCTGATTACGCTCGCCCTGGCGATGGGAGCACTCCTGCCTCTCTTTTGGCTGCCCAGCGTTCTCGCCGAGCCGAATGGCTTTCTCGCGACCGCGCTGAGCATGATCCCTCTATCCGCGCCGGCGATAATGACCCTGCGACTCTATCTGACAGAAGTGCCGGAATGGCAAGTCATCGCGAGTCTCGGTTTGTCAATAGGATGGACAGGGATCACGCTGTGGCTAGCAGTGCGCCTATTTCACTTGCAATTCAATGATTTGAGCCGCGCACGGCTAGTTGATAGGTTGTCACACATGAGGGGTGGGCTCATGAGGGGCAGTGCCCTGATCTGGATGGCCACCGCGCTCTATTTCCTGCTTGTTCAAGCCTCACAGCGCCAGGGATTAGCACCTCTGTTTGTGCTCGCGGTCTCTGGCTTGAGTACCGGATTGCTGATGATGATGCTCAGGCCGTTCTTCGCCGCCGGCCGCGGCCTGGCTATTGTTGCAAGCATCCATATCCTGACGCAACTGTGGTTGCAATGGCAATGGAATCTGTGGGATTCGCCCAATTATCTCTTGCACAATCTCAACGCCCTGGTTGGGCTTGTTGCGATGGATAGTCTCCTCGCGGTCCTGATCAGCGTCACACTGCTCCTCATCCGGCGTGATATCAGCGTTTGGGCATTGGCAATCGCGTATCTGGGCTGCCCGCTTAGTCTCCTCTGGAGCATGTCGCGTTATTCCAACCTGCAACAGATCAATACGCTCTTCCTGCGCGATTCGGCTGTGCTGACTACTTTGATGTGCCTAATCATCTGGCTCGCAGTCGGCGGTGCCATAGCCTTTTGTCTGCATTTCCTTCGGTTAGTTTATATCGAGGCCACGGACCGCGCGTGAGACCGGGAGAAGCAGCCAAGAGTTGAGCGTCTCCCCGCACTCTTGACACTGCATGCCCAGCCGATAACTCGCCGTTACATGTGCTCCGCAGTGCGGACAGCGCCGCCAATAGTGCCGATCCAGAACAACAAAGAGTGCCAGGTTACTCGGGGCCAGAATCCAGATGGCGATCATTCCAGTCAGGATTATAGGATCATGCAGGTCGTGTGCATCGGGAATCGTCGCCCAATCGATAACCGGCACAATGCCCAAAATCAAAAGCAGGGCGAGCAGGATGGTGACGTACCAGAAAACCAGACTGGAATGTCGTGCGAGAAAATCGGCCGCGAACCAATGCAGGATGCGCTGCTTGAGCCATAGGTCGAGGAACACATAACCGGTCAGAAAAACGGGCATGAAAAGACCAAAAAGGATTCCGGGCCGAACAACGAAGTTCTCCAGAAATAAATCTACCAAGCTCGCGCCGAATCCCTGGGGTAAATCGGAGTGAACCGTTGCTTGGAGGGCACTTTGCAAGACATTAGGATCGGCGCGCACGGCCAGCCCCAGGCCGAGCGTGCCGAGATATTCGAAAACGAGGTTCCACAGCGCAAAGAGCATAACGACGCCAGCGACCTGGCGGACCAGCGCACGACGATTGCCCGTGAACTGGCACAAGAACGGAAGGGATGAGAGCGCAATAACGGTAAAGCCGATTCCAAACGCCGGCAGACTATTCGGACCGTGAATGTACTGCGACAAGAAGAGAGAAAGCAGGTTCAGGTTCAAAAGGGCCACCGCCACGCTGGCGGTCAGCCCGATCGCCCTGCGATCGCCATAGATCCGATGCGGTTCCTCAATGCAAGCTGACCGCTCATTCTCGTCCGGGTGCGTGGACAACCAGGTACGTGGCGCGGTGAACCCAGGCGACTGCAAGAACGCCGTCACATTTTTCCACTGCTCATGTATTCCCCGCCACCCCGCGCGTGGGGAGCTTACGGCCTGGAGCGTTGTCGCAACCCACAATCCCTCTATCAGCGACTCCGTCCGCCCCCCCTGCCACTGCACGACTCGTGCATCTGCATACAATTCACGCGTGCGTAGCAGGGCGCGCCAGAAAAAGAGTAACAGCAGTGCGCTGCCGGCGATCAAGGGGACAAAAGAGGACAAGATCGCGGCCGTATAATCTACCCACCGTGCGGCGACAATGGGGCTGGCCGGATCGAGCGCTTGCACGATCCCGGGTTTATCGCGCGCCATCAGCGAGACGAACTCGGAAAAGGGGGGCTGGGAGAAATCAAAAAAGGTGATCATGCGATAATAGAGCAATGGCGTCAGAAGGTGAACGGCGAGGGCAAGACTCATCAAGCCTAGCGTGACGACCAGCACGCTGCGCGCGAGCAAAGCGATCCAAACATCGTGATGCTTAAAGTGCGCTAGTTCATGCAGAATAATTGTCCTGGCGCGGTCTCTCACCTTGGCATCAGCCGAATGGAGCAGGCGTCTCAACTCGTGTGCTGTCGGCCGGGCGAGTCCCAGCAACGTCTGGCGAAATGTGCCGTCGACAAATGCGCCGTTGGCCGGGTTGGGAGATAACAGGACGCGCGGAGGGGGCATGTGGACGATTTCTTGCGCCGTCTTCTCGATGGAGTGGACCAAGTCGGGAAGTTCGTCACGCGCTTCGGTCAATTGTTGTGCCTCGACGCGACAACCGAGCCCGCGCAAGAAATGGCGCAAGGGGAGCAAGATCATCGCTGGGAGGAGGCATGGTGCGCAGACCGGTGTGTTGCCGCCTAGGGCAGCCACGAGGGGTATATAAATGACAATGACGATCAACAGGAACAGGAGGCTGGTACGGCTGGGCAGTGCAAAGATATTGAGGCGAACGGGCGCCTCGGGTGACACCGCCGCATGATTCGTTGGGGCTGACATGGATAAATCAGGATGGTTTGAGCAGCGCTTCGAGTGCCGCCTGGTCGCGAGTGACCGCGGCCGCATACGCGCGCGCGAATTCCTGTGCCGCCTTGCGATCAAGCCCGACCTGGCGAGCGACCGAATCGGCGTGGGCTTGAATCTCTTGCGAGAGTGTCTTTTGGCGCGACCAGGCCTCTGCTTGTTCCGCCGTCACCTGCTCCTTCAGCGCCTGTGTCGTCGCATAACAGGCCGCGAGGGTTGTTAGGACCTCGCCGGCGTCGCGCCGTCCAACGCCCAGCGTCCGGATGGCCCCCATTTGCAGCTCAAAGCGAGATAGCCCCGTGACCCTCTCAAAAAAGGTATCCGCAATGACCGACAATTCGCGGACGCGCTGGGGGTCCCTTGTCGCCAACAGGTCGCGCGTCCACTTGAGCACGGTTGTCTGGAGCGAGAGCTGAGGGTCGGATTGCGGTCGAGCCGCAGGCTCGGGCGCGCGCTTGCGGAGGAAGGACAGATCGGGGGACGGTATGGATTGGAGTCTGGGTAGCTGGCCGCGCTCTTCCGCCAGCGCCGAGTCAAGCAAGTCGGCGTACTCTTTGGCGCATGCGTCGCAGCGATCGAGATGATGCTTGACCTCCGGATAGAGCTCGCCGACCGGGTCGTCCGCCACTTCCGCCTCAATATATTCCGCCATCGCCGCGCGGCACTCCTCGTGCGAAAGGCTTTTGTCCTGCTCATTCCATAGGGCATCTGCCAATCGCCACCACGCGCGCGGGAGCCGATCGCCGCGCGTGCGGAGCAAATCGCTCATGGGTTCCTGAGGGGTTTCTGATGCTTCATTCATCGTTCAATCCAGCTTTCCGAGCCAATCTTGATAGAGCAATTCCAGGTCCGGGCAACGGCGTAGTTTTTCCAGCGCACGCGATTTCATGACCTGGACATTGAGCGGACTGGTTCTCATTGCTGCCGCAACCTCGCCAAAGGTTTGGTCATTCCAAAAAAGCTCGACGATAACCCTGGCATAGCGCCGGTTGCCCAGGCATTCTTCCAATACGGCGATCAGCGTGTCGTGCATTGATTTGTAGAGCGCCGTTTCCAGAGGACCTTGGTTCTTAACCTCCGCCAGCTTGTCCTCGGCGTTCGATCCGGTCTTGGTTTGATCGCTGATCCAATCCTCTATCCCGATTTCCTTTTTCACATATTTCACACCGTGTTCCGTCCGTCGTTTTTCATATTCTCTGCGAAACATCTCCCGGGCCTCATTGACCATAATCTGTTCGCACCACCTGAGAAAACTCCCCGGATTGCGACACTCGACGCGTTTCTCCCATATCTTGATCAGAGCTTGCTGGACAGCATCCTTCGAGCGGGTTTCATCGCCCAGGCGGCGCATAGCGTGCGGAAACAACCAGGCCCAGACTTCCTGGAATGCGCGCTCCTGGCGTACAAGATCTGGTGTACCACAGGCGTCATAGAGAACCTGGCAGTATTGTCGCACGGTCGCGCGCTTGATAGCGCCAGTTGGAGTGTCCTCCGGCGCACGAAAGTGATCTTGGAGACCTGCAACCACGCGCTCCAAGAATTCGCCGCGTGGTTCGCCCAGTGCCCAGCCGCGATCCTTCAGCACCCCTTCGACCATCCCGGCACAGTTTTTGATCCATTGTTCGTCCAAGAGAATGCTGCTCCTCATGTCGCCGGCGAAATATCAAACTTGGGCCGTACCTCTGTATGAATTGGTGCTCCACCTCCGTCCTGTGTGGTTGCAACTCCTTGGTTGCCAATTTCAGTACGGGAGGAAAGCACCGTGAAAAAGATTCACCGTATGGTCCTTGGGCTGTTCGTGTTAGCCGCGTTCCTGATGCCGCTGGGAATCTCGGCGCTCGCCGAACGCAGCTCGGCGCAGACGCCAATCATCAAGGTCGCCGATGAACCGCCCCCCACTCCGACGCTGAACCTGCCCTACAGTCAATGCCACAGCAGCGGATGCTAGAGCGGTAGCACGCTGCCTTGTTACGGGCGGGTCAAACGACCCGCCCGCACCCCTTTTCACGCTGCCCCGAGCGCGATAAAGGGTGCCCATTGAAAAGGTGCAAGTCCCTGTCGGTGTAAGGTCAATTGCGCCTGTCGCAGCGCCTGTGCGATGGACTCGCCCTCTATCAGGTTCGCGTAAAAGTTCGTCATGAGCAGTGCTGTCGATTCATCTTCCACGGCCCATAAGGATGCCACGAGTGCCCGTGCACCTGCATACAAAAATGCCCGTGCCAAGCCGAGCAGCTCATCGCCGTGGCCTGCCTGCCCTTCGGCGCTCGAACAGCCAGAAAGCGTGACCAGCCGCGCGTTGAGCTCCAGATCCAGAACATCCAGCACGGTCAGGTCGCGATCCGCCAGCATGATATGAGAGGAATGGGGCGATCGCGGGTTGATGACAGCATGGGTTGCCAGGTGTAGGATATCGAAGGAGCGCAGCTTCCGGGTCTGGTTCCACTCAATCACTTTCTCGCGTGTAGCATCTTTCTGCCACCAGACGCACGCCTTTTCCCCCGCAAGCGCAGCTAGCCCCTGAATTTCATTGCGGGTGTCGTCAAGGGGGTCAGCCCGTCCGGCGAAATCTTGGACTCCGCATAAAAGCCAGCGTGCCTGCTTCCTTTTGTGAGCGCCGGATGCTTCGATCTGCGCAAGCGCCTGCAAGCTCGGCGTATAGAGAAACGCGAACCGTTCGAGCAATGGGCGACCATCGGCCAAAAGCACATGAAACGGGACCTGGTGCAATGCTTTATGGGGCGAGATAATGAGTGTCCGCTCTCTACGGTCTTGCAAGATTGCCGGTGGGATGAGCAGTTCGGCCAGTTGGCGCAAAAAGGGGCGACCGTCAAAAGGAACGGGAGCCCCGTTGAGCGTTCCGCGGTACATGAGCTCCCGGATATCGCGATGGGTCGCCGCGCATTGCACGAGGACGTTCTGATCCATGGCAGACCAGCGACGCTCCAGGATCTGGATGTGCAAAGCGTCTACATACCCGATATACAGGCGGCCTTTGGCAAAGTAATAGTCCAGCGCGGCCCAATCACGCCCCCACCGCGCCTCCGCAACTTCCCGAAACCGAGCTAACTCAAAGGGCGCGAGCGTTGGTGTTCCTGCCAATCCTGTCGGGGCGAGCCGCAGCCGCGTCGCCACTTCCTCGTACTTGTGTTCGAGCACATCCAGGTCCGCCAAGGCTGTTGCCGAACGGACGCGCAGGCGCTGTAGGCCGGCGGACGCTTTTTCGAGTTCATCCGCCGTCTGGACCGCAACGGCTGCGCGTTTTTCGTCAAGCTGATTTCGCAGTTCCTGTTCGTGCCTGACAAGTGCGTCCAGCCTCGTGCGTTGACCCGCAGGCACGTGCCAGCCGCGCACGGCCAAGTGCCCCAGAAAGGCTTGCGCCTTGGCAGTTTCGATGAGATAGAGACTGTCACGCTCCAAGGCATGCGTCCGGGTAAAACGGAGCGCGTCATCCATTACATACTGCCGTGCGCCAAAGAGGGAATCACTCAACGATTCCACGCGCAAATCGCCCCGCAATCGGGCGATCGTTTCTGCCGCGTGGAGATAATGCCCCCGAGCCCGGGCAAGCTGATTCTCGCCTTCCGCCACTTTCCCGTACGCGTACTCGATGCGCCACTTCTGGTCCGGGAATCCCTTGTTGAGGACGCGCTGAGCTTGGCTCAAATCGCGGCGTGCAGCTTTCCATTCACGCCACTGCAGTTCCAGTTCGGCGCGCGTCAGGTCGCAGAGCGCACGATCGACCGCCAGCCCGCGCTCGGCAAAAGCTCGCCGGCTCGCCGCCAGTCGCGCCAGCGCGATCCGCTTGTTTCCCGCTTGTAGCCGCGCTTGTAGCCGGTCGCAAAAAGCGGCGAACACCACTTGACCGTTGCGAGCGAACAATTTCCGGGCCTGGATGAGGGTCCGGCGCGCATTCGCTTGTTTTCCCAGAGCCAGTAGCAGGTGAGCGCGATGCAGCTCACACTGCGCTAGCTTTATGTACATCTTTTCAGATCGGCACGCTTTCCGGGCGCGGTTTAGCGTCGCCAGTGCTTGATCGAGATCGCCGAGCTGGTAATAGAGCGGACCGAGTTTTAGATCGCACTCGACCAGGCGCTCCGACATACCGGCCTGTGCAAAAATGTCGCGGGCCTGTTGCAGGTACTCAAGCGCCTGCACATAGTGTCCCTGCTTTTCATAGACATAGCCCATATTCACAAAGCACACAGCCGCTTTGGTCTTGCGACCGGTGCTCTGCGCAGTTTCGCTCGCGGTCTGAAAGTACGGAAGCGCGTCCGCATAGCGGTTCAACCGGACGAGCGCCCAGCCGATATTCACATCTAGGGCTGATACTTCCTGTGCTGCGTTCATCCCGGCGAACACGACGCGCGCCGGTTGGAATAGAGGTAGTGCTTCCTTGAAACGATCACAATCGGACAGGAGAAAGCCCCGCTCCAAGTTGCAGCAGGCGTCGAAAAAACGAAAATTATGCGCCCGAAAAACTTTCTGCGCTCGACCCAGTGCGGCACGCGCCTCATCGAACGCATCCAGGTCCATCAGAGCCTGGGCGAGAATATAGTCGCAGAGGGCCGCATCTGCCAGACAATTTTCTTCCCGGAAGAATGCCCGTGCCTGCTCGAGCGGCTGTTGCGCTTCGGCCGGGTCCATCCGCGCCTGTGTATGTCCAATTTCAAACAGGAGGCGCGCGGCCTCTATCGCATTGACCGGCTGGAGCTTGTCCCTCAAATGTTGGAAACAGCGCAGGGCTTCCTGGAACGCGCCCTGTTCCCGAAGGATACGCGCCGCGATCCAATTGGCTCTTACCTGGACGGACTCGTCAGATGAGTAGGCAGTACGGGTGCGCTCGATATAGTCCTTGGCGCGGTCGAGATAACCGAGGCGGGTTACTGCCCAGGCTGCTTCCAGCCAGGCCCATGCGACGCCCTTATCGTCTCGCGATTTCCGCAGGAGGCGGACCGTATCTTCCGCTAGCTGGATCACCTCAGGGAATTCGCCGGAGACATTGAGCGCGTGCACCAGCGCGAGATTTGCCCGTGTTCGGATCGCCGGATTGTGTCGGCGCGTGGCTAGACTCTGAATGGCGCGTGCCAAGGCGACCCCGAACCCCGGGTTGTGGTCGAGTTGCGCGTTAATTTCATCCCAGATCGCAGGCGAACGATCCAGGCGGGCACGCACAACAACCTGTGCCAGCTTGGCCTGACTCAGGCCTCCCTTTTTCCACTGGCGGGCGAGCGCTTCAAGCGTGGCGAGATCGGTCATAGGGGACAAGTTCAATCGTGAGTGAAACGTCCACTTTTATATCAGTTAACGATACTCGGCTAAAATATGCCTCTCCCTGCTTGAATCGGCTCTCCGCGTGGTGTTTGCCGCAATCGAGCAGGATGTGTGCTCTTCGCGCGAGTGCTGGCGAGGCTTTGAGAACGATGCGCAGATCAAATCTTTCTTTTCCAACGGCAGAAGGTGCGAGCCAGGTTTCTACGACGATAGGCTGCTTGTCAACCAGGATTTGATCGCCGAGGATGAGCACCTCACGCTCGCCACCTCCGCGGCCGCGAAGCATCACTGCTTGGGTATAGCGTGTCCGCAGAAAATTGGAATCGATGACAAATTTTACGCCTTGTCGTTTAAGACTCCCCGGTATCTCCACGCGGCGCCAGGCCTGGGTTTCTGATGCCGCGGCGATGCCCGGAGCCTGAGGCACCACCTCATTCAAGGCAGCCTTGAGCATTGCATAGGCGGTATGACACTCCGAACAGTACGCTAGGTGCCTGGCGACCAGTGGGTATCGCCGGACCACGTCGATGCCCACTAGTTCATCCGGAACGTAAAGTGGCAGTAATTCCTCAACCTCTTGGTGCAAGCTCGATTCGATCGTCTCTCCTTCATGCTGAGCGATCATTTCTGCAGCTAGTCGTTTAATACGACGCTCCCACGTGTCATGCCCCAACGTGCGCTCCAGTTCCTGGAATCGCTTCATGGCAGCAGCAGAGGCTGTTGGCTTGCTCCGTTTCATTTCTTTTTCCTCATTTCGATGTTCCCTGAAACGCGCCTTGTGCGCTTGGCCGGAATTTTTTGAGAAGCATCGAGCTGGGTTGTCTGTTGCCCGCGTCCGGTGCCCCTTCCTTTACTATGATGCCGTGCAGCCCCATATGCTGACACTGTTTCTGTGTCGAGCAATTGATACATTTGGGCTAGGGCGCGGTGTCGCAGCGTTTGCACATTTCCGTGGGACGTCTTCAGTTGCTCGGCAATTTCGTTATCCGTCCGTTCCTCAAAAAAGGTCATAATGATCACGGCGCAGCGCGCGGGGCCGAGACGGCGCAGCAATCGCTCGATCAGGTCGCGATCTTCGACGCCAGCCAATAGTCGCTTTGCATGAGGGTCCGAGATTTGCCATTCGC
Organism: Anaerolineae bacterium; assembly: GCA_049694275.1. Classification (GTDB taxonomy): domain Bacteria; phylum Chloroflexota; class Anaerolineae; order UBA4142; family SHND01; genus JBAVQS01. Next base: position 13,106 of record JBAVQS010000328.1, read on the forward strand.
GCGCTGTCTCGTCTGCGCTGTTGGGTCGAACCGGTGCGTCAATTGAAATCTTCGCATGAGCGATGAGATCACGGCGCGGATGACGATTAAGGATTTCGTTTCGCAAGATTGTAAAGGCCCACCCATTGAGCGGCACATCAAATGGGTATTCAGCCCGGCGAACGAGAATAAAGACGCTGTCCGCATAATCCTCTGCATGGTCGCTCGTATCGACACCAATGGTGCGGAGCATTGCCTGCGCGGCCTGCATCAAGCGTTGGCGAAATTCGCCCCATGCGTCGTTGTCCCCGCGATGGAGTTTGTCCCAGCGCGCGGCTTCTTGGGTCCAGGTACGGGTCACTCTCTCCACATAGCGTGCCGGCGTGAGGTCGGATTGAGTTTTTTCATGTTTACAGAAACGTGCGTAGCGCCCCGAGTGAAAATTCTTGTAGGTGATGGCAGTGATTGTGCGCTCGGCATGCGCGCGGGGAAGGGGCAGCTCAAGTGTCGGATCGGCTCGCAAAAGCCGAGTGATGCTTTGTCGAACGAGCGGGAGGAGTTGAGCGCGGGAGTGAATCATCAGAATCCTTCTTTAGAACAAGAGTCACCCCAAAGCAGTGAACGTAAAGCAGATTGCATAGCGGCATCACGGATTGGAAACAAAGGCCATACGTCGAGTGAATCTCTAAACGCGTGGCATAGGTTAGCGCAAGTATTGTTGCCTGTCAAGCTGCCTGTTCTAACCAAAAGCCCTATGCGCGTCGGCTCTGACGGCATTTGATGAGTCAGACCAGCTTCAGTCTTGCCGCCTTGACTGGTTTCTTTTTTAGCGCATCCTTGCTCTGCGTTGTCTTTGGCATCTCGCTGGAGTGTGGATCCATATGCTGTATCAACTCCTCACCAATCTGGCACTGATTCTCCTGTTTCTCCGCCTGCTTGACTTGCTCTCCGCACACGCGCCGCGCTCGGCGCCTACTTTCTCAACTGCCCTGCAACTACCCCATCCTCCGCATCCACGTACGTCAGACGATTATCCCACATGTCGTGCGACCGCGACGACATCCACGTCATCAGTGACGCGCCAGGGCTGGCCCTGGCGCGAAGGGGGAAGTCGGCGCGTTGATTTGTTGCCGGACTTCGCGAACCGATGATTTCAGAATTTGGGCAAAAGCTGGCTTGCTCCGGCCTGTTCCCCTAGTACTACTTTGTCAGATTGACCAAACTTGAGTATCCTGAAGGGGATGAAGAAAACCCTTCGGATACCCCAGGCTCCGAGCGGGCCAATTCCGGAACTGACCGAATTTCTGGCTCGGTTCCAAGTG
>JBAVQS010000329.1:0-15690 GCA_049694275.1 Anaerolineae bacterium
GTGTAATTTTGTAGGGGCGAGCCGGCGGTTCGCCCCTACAAGGGCTTTTTTATCAGGCCGGAACCTTGAGCAACCCGTATTCGGCGCCGCGCCGCAGCGCCAGCTTGTTCGGTTCGAGCGCCTTGCGATGCCGCTCGCTCAGGTGCTCGGCGAGAATCTTTTCGATCGTCTCGAGTTGGAGGACCTCCGTCGCCGCGATGAGCGCGCCCAGCATGACCATGTTCGCAATCTGGGGGAGACCCAGCTCGACGGCGATATCCTTGGCCGGCAGGTCGATCTCGCGGATATCCGTGCGGGGCGAGCGCTCGGCAATGAGCGTCGAATCGACGATCAAGACGCCGTTCGGTTTCATCAACGCGGCGTACCGGGTCATCGACGGGGGATTGAGCACGAGCGCGGCGCTGGGATTGCGAACGAGCGGCGAGCCAATCTCTTCATCCGAGATGATGACCGTGCAGTGCGCCGTTCCGCCGCGCATCTCGGGCCCATACGAGGGGATCCAGGTGACGTGCCGTCCCTCTTCCAACGCCCCGTACGCCAGCAACTGCCCCACAAACAACACGCCCTGTCCACCAAAACCGGAAATGACAATTTCGTGATGCATATGTTAGCTGTTAGCGGTTAGCTGGTAGCTGCTCGCTATTAGCCCAGAGGCAGACCCAACGGCTAACGGCGAACAGCTAGCAGCTACCGGCTCACTGGATACTTTTCACCGCGTCCGAGATCTTATAATCGCCCAGCGGGTAAAAGGGGATCATGACCTGCTTGACGAAATCGAGCGCCTCCATCGGCGTCTTGTTCCAGTTGACCGGGCAGGACGAGAGAACCTCGACCATTGAAAAACCCATCTGGTTCATCTGGACCTGAAACGCCTTTTTAATCGCCTTTTTCGTCTGGTTGATATGGCCCGGATCATGGACCGAGCGGCGAACAATATAGGAAGCGCCCCCCAGGGTCGAGAGCATCTCGGAGGCCCTGATCGGAAAGCCCATGGTCTCGACATCACGGCCGCGCGGGGAAGAGGTCGTCCGCATACCGGGCAGCGTCGTCGGCGCCATCTGGCCGCCGGTCATTCCATAGACCGCGTTGTTCACAAAGATGACGGTGAGGTTTTCGCCGCGCGACGCCGCGTGGACGATCTCGGCGGTGCCAATGGCCGCCAGGTCGCCATCGCCCTGATAGGTAAAGACGATGCGATCGGGATGGACCCGCTTGATGCCGGTGGCCATGGCCGGCGCGCGGCCATGCGCCGCTTCGGCAAAATCACAGTCGAAATAGTTATAGGCAAAGACCGAACAGCCCACCGGCGCGACGCCGATGGTCCGGTCGCGAATCTCCAGCTCGTCCAGGACTTCGGCCACCAGCCGGTGGATGACGCCGTGCGTACAGCCGGGGCAATAGTGGGTGACCACCGGCGTCAGCGATTCCGGCCGGCCATAGACAATCTGCATGTTTTCTAAAAGCATATTCAACTCCGTAGGCGCGACTGTCATTTCGAATCTGCGCTGTCGCGGGTGAGAAATCTCTCGTCTGCGATGGGATTTCTCGACAGCGCTATTATGCGATCTCCGCCTCGACGAGGGTCAGGTCTTGGGGCCATTCGTCCAGGCGCTCATGGTCGGCCGTCTCGTCCGCGGGCGGCGCAAAGGATTCGATACGCGCGAGAATTTCATCCGGCATGGGAACCACGCCGCCCATCTTGCCCAGGAACTGGACCGAAACATCCGAACCGACGGCCAGGCGAACGTCCTCGACCATCTGCCCGGCGCTGAGCTCGACGACAAGGAACCGGTTGACGCGCAGCGCCAGCTCGGCGAGCGCCGCCGAGGGGAAAGGATATAGGCTGATGGGGCGCAAGAGCCCGGCCTTGATTCCTTTAGCCCGCGCCTCTTTGACGGCCGTCTGGACGAGACGCGCGGCCGAACCGAACGCGACGACGACCAGTTCCGCATCCTCTGTGAAATATTCCTGGTAGCGGACCTCGTCGGCGCGGATCGCCTGCTCCTTGGCCTGGATGCGCAGGTTGACCGCTTCCAGCTCCTCCGGCTGCAAATAGAGCGAGGTGATAAAGCGCCGCTCGCGGCCGACCGCGCCGGTCAGTTCCCATCCCCGGTCCTTTTTCTCAATTCGCATCATCGGCGGCATTTCGACCGGTTCCATCATCTGGCCGATATTGCCGTCAATGGCGATAATGACCGTGCAGCGATATTTCTCCGCCAGGTCGAACGCGATATAGGTGAGATCGACCGACTCCTGGACCGACGACGGGCCGAGCACGATCGGATGATAATCGCCGTGCCCGCCCCCCTTGACCAACTGGAAATAATCGCTCTGAGTCGGCGCAAGATTCCCCAGGCCGGGGCCGCCGCGCATGACGTCGACGAGCAGACAGGGGACTTCCGAGCCCGCGATATAAGAAAGCCCCTCTTGCATCAACGAGATGCCGGGGCTGGAAGAGGAGGTCATGACGCGGGCGCCGGCGCAGGCAGCGCCGTATACCATATTGATGGCGCCGAGCTCGCTCTCCGCCTGGAGAAACGCGCGCCCGAGGTCGACCATCCGGGACGAGAGGTATTCGAGAAGCTCGGTCTGGGGCGTGATAGGATAACCGAAATAGGCTTCCAGGCCGGCGCGTACGGCCGCTTCGGCTATGGCCTCATTGCCTTTCCACAATTCCTTTGCCATCATCTCCTCCTAAGCGACCTGGCGCTCGGCCGCCATTCGGGTTTGCGCCGGGGCGGCGCGCTTGACCTCACGATAGACGGTAATGGCGACATCCGGGCAAATGGTGGAACAGAGCAAGCAGCCCGTACACTCGCCCTGGGGATCCTCCAGGCGTGCAGGACGGTAGCCGCGGGGGGTAAAATAGTCTGCCATGGCAATCACTTTTTTCGGGCAGACAAATGTACACAGTTCACAACCTTTGCAGCGGTTGTCGTCGATGACAATCGTGCCTCGCATGTTGACTCCTCGGTGAGTAGATCGGTAGACAGGTCAAGAGGTATACAGATAAACAAGGAAACAGGTATACAAGTTGACCTGTCTACGTGACTACGTATCTACTTGTTTCCTTGTCTACCGCTCCTCGGGCTTGGCCTCCGGCGGGGTTTCGGGCTTGGACGGCTCGACCTTTTCTACGGCGATGGTATAGCGCGCCGCCAGCGCCGCAATCGCGCCAAGAGCGACCCAGACGGGCAAGAGCACCGCGCCGACTACGCCAATGGCGAGCGGAATTTCGAGGAGCGGGTGGCCTTCCTCATTCTTGATCGTAATCCGGCGCACATTCCCCTGGTGTACCAGATCCTTGATGGTCGATACGATGGCATCGCCATTCACCTTGAATTCTTCCGTGCGGAATTGATCACTCATCTCGTCCTCCCTCTGATTGGCTTACCACTCCAGGGCGCGACGAAACCAGCGCCCCATTGCGCTCATTGTAGCGAGTACAGGTCCAGTTATTGTACCATACAGGTCTCGATTCGGTCAAAACGGCAGTGGACGGGTCGCATCCGGGCATTTCCGCAGCCCGGCGGCAGGAACGCCCCTATTTGTGCACCCGTTTTGGACGGGATTTTGACCTTGAGCGTATAGAATTCAAGCAGGCCCGGCAAGATCGCCAGGGCCATGGTTCAAAGAAGAATCGCAAGAAGGAGAGAAATCACGAATGCAAACACTCTGGGATCATCGCTATGCTCAGCGAACTCAACGCATGGCCAGCTCTGCGATCCGCGAGCTGCTCAAACTGACCGAGCAGCCGGGGATCATTTCTTTTGCAGGGGGACTGCCGGCTCCGGAAGTTTTTCCGATCCAGCAGGTCCAGGAAGCGACCGAGCGCGTCTTGCGCGAACATGGGGCGCAGGCACTGCAGTATGGCGCGACCGAAGGGTTTCAACCGCTTCGTGAGATGATTGCGCGGCACACGGCGCGTTTTGGCCTCGAAATCACACCCGATAATATCCTCATCACCTCAGGGTCGCAGCAGGCGCTCGATCTGCTGGGCAAGATATTTATTAATCGCGGGGATCGCATCCTGGTCGAATCCCCAACTTATCTGGGCGCATTACAGGCCTGGAATGCATACGGGGCGGAATATGTGCCGGTGGCGTCCGACGACAATGGAATGATAGTAGACGCGCTGGAAGAGGCGCTCCGCACCGGCCCCAAGTTCATCTACTGCCTGCCCAATTTCCAGAATCCGACCGGCGTCACCCTGGCGCTCGAACGGCGGCGCAAGCTCGTCGAGCTGGCCGACCGCCACGGGGTGCCGGTCATCGAGGATGACCCGTACGGCCAACTGCGGTTTGAGGGCGAGCACCTGCCTCCGCTGGTGGTCATCGACGGCTGTGGCCGCGACACGGGCGATTTCTGCTATCGCGGCAACATCATCTATCTCAGCACCTTCTCCAAGGTCCTTGCCCCTGGCCTCCGTCTCGCCTGGGTTGTCGCCCCCCCCGAAGTGATTCGCAAACTGGTCCAGGCCAAGCAAGGGGCAGACCTTCACACCTCGACCTTTACCCAGATGATCGCGTACGAGGTCGCCCGCGGCGGCTTTATTGATCAACATGTCCACTTGATCCGGAGCGTGTACCGCGAACGCCGGGATATTATGCTGACCTCCATGGGCGAGCATTTTCCGACCAATGTGCACTGGACGCGTCCACAGGGCGGGCTGTTCCTGTGGAGCACGCTGCCTCAAGAAATGGACGCCAGAGAGGTGCTGCGCGCTGCGGTTCAAGAAAAGGTCGCCTTTGTGCCCGGCGGGCCATTCTTCCCATGCGGCGGCGGGCTGAACACCATGCGCCTTAATTTCTCGAACGCAACGCCCGACCAGATTCGCGAGGGAATCATACGGCTGGGGCGCGTCTTGACCGAGCAGATGGAAACCAAGGTACCCGCCTAAAACAACAAAAAAACAGTGCGTGCAGGTACTCGTCAAACAAGCACCTGCACGCACTGAAATGAGTGGTAAACCCCGATCGGCTGAGAAAGCCTAGGCAGCCTCGCCGCTGCTGCCCTTGTCACTCCCCTCGTTCCCCATAATTGCATCCTTGGCGGATTTGGAGAATCGGAACTTGACAACCTTTTTCGCCGGGACCGTGTATCTCTCGCCCTTGCGCGGCCCAAAGGTCATGGTTGCCTCACGCGCCGGGCGATCCACCAGCACCAGTTTGCCCAGGCCCGGAATTGTAAAGGTATTCTTGGCCTCCTCATACGCAAGCTGCGCCAGGGAATCCAGGTATTCGTCGCTCTGCTTTTTTGTAATCCCCACCTTGTCTGCGAGCCGGCGGGAAATTTCACTCTTGGTCAATGGCATTTCGTTTTCCTCCTTTGAACCTATTTATAGTGCGCGTGCCACCGCGCCCGATTTAAACAGCATACCAACATCATGTGGAGAGGAGTGGTTGCTTTGCCAACGTAAATACACTCAAATTATAGTTTATTTTTGCCATCTCGTCAATGGGAAAAATCCGACGGGGCGCAAGGGGTACACAAGGGCTAGTGGGCAACCTGGGCTACTAGCCACTAGTCCTAGTCCCCCACAAAAAAGCCTTATAATCCACCCAATCACAACGACAGGCAAGCCTGCGCGGCCAGCCAGAAAAGGCGCTCCCGGATTGTTGCATGGCTCGTCCAACTCCGATGATCCCAGTCGGTTCCGCTCACATCATCGCCGCCATAGAGAATCTGCCCGAACATGATCTCGCGAAACTGGGCCACGGCGAAAAAGCTGGCCGCTTCCATTTCGACAGTCAGGCAACCCTCTTCCCGCCGGCGGCGGATCAGCTCGCGGGTTTCGCGATACGGCGCGTCCGTCGTCCACGTCTTGCAAAGGAGATATTCGACCTGCTCGGCATTCAGCACGCGCTCAATCGCCGCAACCGCCTCAGGGCTGGGGCTCACTTCGCGTGCGGGCGGCAAATAGTGAAAAGAGGTCCCCTCATCGCGCAGCGCAGAGGTCGGAATGAGGAGATGCCCCACGGCCAGACGCCTGTCCAGCACCCCTGCCCCGCCGCATGCAATAAATTTGCGACAGCCGAGGGCAATAATCTCCTCCAGCATCCCTGCGGCCATCGGGCCGCCAATGCCAGGGTGTGCGACCGCCAGCCGGCGCCCCTCTACCTCCAGCTCATAGACCCGGTGTGGCCCATCTTCCCATTTGAAAGAGGCGATGGTTTTCGCCCGGCCCTCTCCGCAGATGGCATCAATCGCCTCGTGAAAAAAGCACAGGACACAATGCTCCGGCACATCGCGGGGCTTGATGACGCGCGAGGGCTCGATCAGCGCCTCACGCGTAGGGTCAAATTCAAGAATCGGATACATGGGTATCTCACAATTTCACAATGCTCAATGGCACAATGCACAATTCTCAATTGCACAACTCTCAATGACATGGGGCCTTATTCTGCGGGAACATAGGCATGATGAACCGGCAAAGCATCGGATGAAACGGATGGCACAGAAGGGGCCGCTGTCACAGAGAGGGATGGGCCGACCGTGTCCAGCGCGATGGTCGGGACCGTCGTCGAGGCGACAGCGTCGGCGAGGGCCTTGTCCGCGTCCAATCCGCACTGCCACGAATTTCCCTGGAAATAGACGGTCGAGCCGCCGATCCAGAAAGGATACTTGCACGCCGCGCCGGTCACCGGGTCGGACGTGGTGATATTGTCGCGCAAGAGGTTGCCCTGCGAAAAAGTGAGCTCAAAGCAATTATCGGTCGCGCCGGCGCAATAGTTTGCCAGTAGCCGGTTATGGTTACTGGCCAGCCCACGCTCGCCGCTCATATAGAAACAGTTGGCGCTCCCCGCGCAGTGATTGCGCGCCACCACATTATTCTGGCAGCCCAGGCAGACCCAGCCGGCGGTCTCGCAACCGTGCAGGAATTTATATCCATCGGGCGTGGTGCAGCCGTGATTCTCCCGGTCCAAGGAATTGCCGACATAGTAACTCGCCACGCTCCCGATGTTAAAACTCCCCCACCCGTTCAGGTCGTTCAACTGGTTGTCCAGCACGGCATTGCCCGTTCCATTGACGGTCGCAACGCCAATCGTGCCCCCGTGAACCGTGACCCCGTGGACAACCGAATAGGACCCCTTCAACAAAATCCCGCCGCCGTAAATGAGCCCGCCGTTAATGACCGTCCGGCGCGGCTGGGTCGGAAAGATACATTCATCGTACTGGCAGAGCCAGGCGCCGAGGTCCGCCGCGTCCGCGCCCGCCTGAACGGTGAGGCCCTCGACCAAGTTATAGCTCCCTTCGACGGTGACGGCAAACTGGCGTCCGCCGCTCGTCACAACCGCGCTGTGTGTGGCGTCGCCGTAAATCGCCACCCCACTGCCGATCACATGGAGCGGCGGGTAAATTTCATTCGCGCAGAGCTTGATGCTGGACGAAATAATCCCCGACACCGCATACGCATGGGTGCAGTCGGCCGGCGCGCCGGGGACGGCGAGCGAGAGCACGGAACGGTCAGCGCCCGGCGGCAGGCTGACCGTCAACCGATTGGCCGCCAGGTTAGCCCGGTCCGGGGCCGGCGGCGGGGCCGACATTGACGCCACACCGCTGACACTCTCGCCGGTAATAGAGAGGCGATAAAGGACCACGCCCGGAGATTGATTGACGACGGCGATTTGATAGACACCGGGCGCCGGAAAGGCGCCGGACCAGAACGCGTCATGCCCGCTGTTGGGGGTTCCGCGGGCGATAGGGATCAGGTCTTGCCCCTGCCCGGCCGCTTGAATCTGCGCGGGCGTATAGATGTACAACACGACACCCGCGATCCCCTGCGCGTCGAGCGCGACCTCGATCCGGGTGCGGTCCCCTTTATAGTCAAAGCGATAGGCTGCGCGGGCGCCCGACGTGAGGGTCTGGTAGGGCGCATCCGCCAGCGCAATCGCGGGAGAGGTCGGGCTGACAACCGATAACAGAATGTAGAGCGCCAGAAGAACAAGGGCGGCGCGAATGAATTGGGACATGGTGAGAAACATCAGATGGACCGGATTCTAATGAAAAGCGCGCGATGTGTCAATCTAATATTCACCATGCAAAATGCTTGCGGTCCCGGCAAAACCACCGTATAATATCGGGGCAAGCTGATGGCGGTTTGCATGTTGACGCTCTTGACGGACGTACCGGTTTCGTGGAGAGCGTTTGTCTATTTGGGCCTCCTGTCTTGCCACAACCCAAATCGGCTGAAACAAGGAGCGCACATGTCCCTCTATCGTACGACCGCGCGCAGACACGGTTCCCAACATCCAGTCCTTCCATTTTTCTTTCTGGCGCTGGCGCTGACTCTGCTTTTGCTCGCCGGCGCGCCGGCCGCGACCGCCGCGGCGCAGCACAAAACGACGCTGGCGGATTTGCCCTCCGCGGCGCAGGCCCTCGTCTCGCGGACGCTGGGGCAGGACGATGTGCGCTATCAACTCACATCCACATCCGATGGGTACGCCGCCACCAATCCGGCGCAGCAGATCGCGGCGCAGTTTGATGCGCAGGGCGCGCAGTTCACCGTGCAGGGTCATGCCGTTCGCATGACGCTCCAGAGTTGGGGCGCGGGCGCGGACCGGCAGCCGATGATAGCGGCGATGCCGCAAGTCACGGCGAACCGGGTGGCGTGGACGCGCGGGCCGCTGACCGAATGGTATATCAATGGGCCAGGTGGGTGGGAGCAGGGGTTCACCGTAACCTCACCCCTTCCCCCCTCTCCTGACCGTAGTCTGGTCAGGAGAGGGGACGGGGGTGAGGCGGGTGAGGCCCTGACCCTCGCGCTCGACCTGGGCGGGTGGACCGCGCGGGTGGATGGCGACGGGCTGGGCGCGACGCTGGCATCAGGGGATGGCGCGGCCGCGCTGCGCTACACGGGGCTGGCGGCGGTGGATGCGAGCGGGCGCGCCCTGCACACCTGGATGGAGGCCGGCGCGGGATCGGGTACATCCTTGCTGGTCCGTGTGGATGCGACCGGAGCGCAGTATCCGCTGACTATCGACCCATGGGTACAGAGCGCCCAACTGACCGCCTCCGACGGCGCAGCGGGCGATTACCTGGGCACTTCGGTGGCGATGAGTTCCGATGGGAGTACCCTTGTCGCCGGCGCGTCCGACGCCACAATTGGCAGCAACACTTACCAGGAGGCAGTGTATGTGTTTGTCAAGCCGGGCGGCGGGTGGAGCAGCGGGACCGAGACCGCCAAGCTGACCGCCTCTGACGGCGCGGCGAATGATATCCTCGGCGTTTCGGTCGCGGCTAGTTCGGATGGGAGTACCATCGTCGCCGGCGCGCCCGACGCCAAGTTTGGCACTTCCACCAATCCAGGTGCAGCGTATGTATTTATCAGACCGGGGGGCGGGTGGAGCAGCGGGACCGAGACCGCCAAGCTGACCGCCTCCGATGGCGCAGTGGGTGATTACCTTGGTTCGGTAGCGATGAGCGCCGATGGGAACACCATCATCGCCGGTGCATGCCACGTCATGATTGGCAGCCACACCTGGCAGGGTGCGGTATATGTGTATGTCAAGCCGGACGGCGGGTGGGCAACCACTTCGACGTTTACCGCCAAGTTGACCGCCTCCGATGGCGGGGCGTATGATTTCCTGGGCCGGGAGGTAGCGGTGAGTGCAGACGGGAGCACCCTCGTCGCTGGCGCATATTTAGCCACAGTTGGTGGCCACAGCGAACAGGGTGCGGCGTATGTGTATGTTAGGCCGGAGGGCGGGTGGAGCAACGCGACCGAGACCGCCAAACTGACCGCCTCCGACGGCGCGGCATTTGATTGGCTGGGCTATTCGATGGCGATGAGTTCCGATGGGAGCACGATTGTCGCCGGTGCGCCCCAGGCCAAGATCGGCAGCAACACCTACCAGGGAGCGGCGTATGTGTTTGCCAGGCCAGGGGGCGGGTGGAGCAACGGGACGGAGACCGCCAAACTGATCGCCTCCGACGGTGCGATGATGGATTTCCTTGGCTGCTCGGTGGCAGTCATCTCAGATGGAAGCACCATCGTCGCCGGCGCGCCCTTCGCCCAGATTGGCAGCAACAGCAATCAGGGAGCGGCGTATGTGTACGTCAGGCCGGGAGGCGGATGGAGCAGCGCGACCGAGACGGCCAAGCTGACTGCCTCCAACGGCGCCGCGGGTGATTGCCTGGGCTATTCGGTGGGGGTGAGCCCTGATGGGAGCACCATCATCGCCGGCGCGCCCTACGCCAAGATTGGCAGCAAGGCCGACCAGGGCGAGGTGTATGTGTTTGATTTCACGCTCTCCACTTTAACGCCAACCAATACGCCGACGAATAGCCCTACCGCCACCAGCACGCCGACGGCGACACCGACCAGTAGCCCCACGGCCACCAGCACGCCGACAAACACACTGACCAATAGCCCCACGGCCACAGATACGCCGACGGATACACCGACCAATAGCCCTACGATTACAAGTACGCCAACTCCAACCATCGAAGGGACCGCTACGCCGACCAGCACCGATATAGCGACCCTTACGCCGACGCCGACCACAACCCCGCCGAACACGGTCGTCGAGAGCAATTCGCCGCTGATTCAATACGATGGCTGGCGCGGCGCGCAGAATGCCAACGCCAACGGCGGCAGTTATCGCGTCAGCAATGTCCCCGGCAGCAAAGTGGTGTACAAGTTCACCGGCGCCTCCATCCGCTGGATCACGATGACCGGTCCCGACCAGGGCAAGGCGACTGTGACCATCGGCGCCAACACCTACACCGTCGATCTCTACAGCGCCGCGCCGCAGTGGAACGTCGTCAAGACCTACAGCGGTCTCGCCGCCGGAGCGCACACCATCACTATCAAGGTGAGCGCAACCAAGAATGCGGCTTCGACCGGCGTGAACGTCGTCGTCGATGCGTTCAGCGTCAACAACGGGACGCCGCTCCAGGAGAACTCGTTGCTGATCCAGTATGACAACTGGACCGGCAAGAGCAGCGCGAGCGCCAGCGGCGGGAGCTATCGCGCGACCGGACCCAAACTCTATAATCGAGTGCAATCCTATGCGCAGCTCACCTTTACGGGGACAAGCATCACCTGGATCACGGCGAAAGGGCCGAGCTATGGCAAGGCCATCGTGACCATCGATGGCATGAACAAGGGGACGTTCGACCTCTATCGCTCAACGGCGCAGTGGCAGGCGGCAATCCAGTTCACCAATCTGGGAGCGGGGACGCACGTCATCAAGATCCTGCCGCAGGGGACCAGGAACGCCGCAGCGACGAGCGCGAATGTGGTGGTGGATGCGTTCAGCGGGCCGATCATTCCCTCCTTCAACCCGGTTACTGCGGCAGATGCCACAGACCTGCAAGCAATGCCAGACGCTCCCGACAATAGCGATGTAACAGACACATCCCCGGGCACGGGCGCGAACGGGTTCCAATCGCTGTGGGACGCGCTGGTGGGGTGGCTGTACCCCGCGCAGATGGTGGCGCGAAGGTAGGGTATTGCGGTCAGATTGATAGAAATGAGCAAATGCGTTATCATAAGCTCAATCTATTAGCGTGATCGACCCGCCATCCAGCAAAACGCGCATCGGCGCGATGAGGCACAAGTGAATCCTGAGATCGAATTCTGGGCAATCCGCAGCGCCGTCGGGGGCATGCAGAAACTGCTGGCGCAGTTCGAGGCCGAGCATCACATCCACGTCCGGTTGCGGATGCTGGATTGGGACACCGCCTGGACCGAGCTGATGAAGGTCGCCCTGTACAGGCACGGGCCGGATGTGAGCGAGATCGGTTCCACCTGGCTCGGCGACCTCGTCACGATGAACGCGCTGCACCCGTTAAGCAGTCGCGATGTCACCCAGGTCGGATCCGCCTGGGCCTTTATCAACTCGGCCTGGCAATCGACGCGGCTGGCGGGGGAGTCCGAGACATGGGCCATCCCCTGGGTGACCGAGGCGCGGCTCCTCTTTTTTCGTCGCGCCTGGATCGACAAGGCCGGCCTTGATCCGCACGAGGCGTTTCGGAACTCGCAAGTCTTTATGCAGACGCTTGCCGCGCTGGAAGCGTGCGGCGCCCCCATCCCCTGGATCATTCCGACCCATGTCACACGCGCCATGTTACACAACGCCGCGAGCTGGATGTGGAGCGCCGGCGGCGATTTTATCTCGCCCGACGGCAGGCATGTCGCCTTTCACAGCGACGCGGCGCGTACGGGGCTGCACGAGTATTTCTCCCTGGGCCGCTACCTGGCGCCGGCCGTGCATCGGTTGGGCACGATCGAATCCGAGCAGCGATTCGCACAGGACCCGGGCGCTGCAATCGCAATGTCCGGCCCCGGGCTTTTAAATCTGATCGATCCCGGGGCGCTCTCACAAATTGACGTGAGCATGCCGCCGGTCCCCTCCTTTGTCGGCGGCTCACACCTCGTGATCTGGAAGCATTCCAGTAAGGCCGAACAAGTTCTCAAGTTTATCGATTTTTTGATCCGCACCCGGCAGCAGGTTGATTATAGCGTCAGGGCCGGGAATCTCCCTGCAACCCTGAGCGCGCTGGCGTCGGCGCCTTTCTCGACCGATCCGCTCTGGCAGGTGGCCGCCCACTCCTTGCACACCGGTCGCACCTTCCCGGCAATACGGTCCTGGGGACTCATCGAAGACCGGCTGACCACCGAATTTGGCACAATCTGGGAAAGGGTCTTTGCCGATCCAGACCTCGACCTCGACGCAACGCTTCAAGGGCGGCTGGGGACCCTCGCCGCGCAGATTGAGCCCTTGTTATCCCAGCCCCAGTCCTGACCCCCCAAACAGATTATGTCAACATACTAAAGATTAAAAAATTGCTTCAAATTCCATATTGACGGCGCGCGCGCGGTGTGTTAAAATGCGCGTTAGAGGAATTTCGATGACGGCGTTGCGTTTTAGCTTGCTGGCTTTTATTGCGCTGGTGCTTGCGACCAGCGGCGCGATCTTGTGGCTCGACCCGGCGCCCGCGGCCGCGCTCCCCGCGGCGGCCGCCCCTGAGCTCCCGGTGTCGGATGCCATCCTGGCGTCGAGCGCCGCGCTCGGAATGGGCGGCCTGGTCCCACAACTGGCGCTCGCCGTTCCGGCGGTCGATCCGGATGGCGATGGCAAGCCGGTCGTCGTCGCCCTCGCGGCCACCAAGACACCGCGTCCCACCTCCACCCCCACCAAGGTCCCAACACAAGGACCGACCCGAACCCCTGCGCCGACGCGCACGCCTGCGCCGACGAGCACCCCAGTCCTGGCCGTGCTCACCGGCTGCAGCGATATCAATGCGCCGGGCGCCTATTCCCTCGGCGGGCCCTTGGGCAGCGGCGGGGACTGTATCAATATCCGCGCGAGCAACGTCGTCCTCGACTGTCGCGGGCAATCCATCAGTGGACAGGGATTTAACGGGTACGGCATTGCCGTGCGCAACATCGGCATGTTCGGACAGCGGCCCAACAATGTCGAGATCAAGGGCTGCAACATTTCCGGTTTCAACTATGGCATCTATGTGGAAAGCGCGATGAACCTCGCGATCCACGATAACAATGTGTCGGGGAATTTCCCCGATGTGGACGGCCGCCGCTATGGCATATTCCTCGGCATGGCCGAAGGGGGCGGCATCCGGCTCAACAATGTCATCGTCGGGCGGGTCGATAACAACACGACCAACAACCAGGCCATCGGGATTGACGTGCGTCAGAGTCAGACCGTCAAAGTGCGGGGCAACACGTCGTCGAACAATTCCGCGTGGGGCATCAACCTCTCCAACACCAGCGGGACCGAGGTCTCGGGCAATACGACAGCCGGAAATATTCGCTACTGCACCTGGGGCGCCGGCGTCGTCGGTCCCGGCTGTGATGCCGGCGGCATCGTCCTGCAATGGGGTTCGAGCAACAACCTGGTCGCCAACAACCAGGTGCTGGCGGGAAACGGCAACGGCATCTTTTTAAAGGCCCACGCCCAGCCCTGCGGCAACAACAACATCATCACGGGCAATCATGTTGACGGCTCGCTCTACAATTCAATCGAGATGGGCTTTTGCACCGGCAACCAGATTACGGGGAACACGCTCACGAACGGCCTCGACGGGGTCTGGATCGGCTTTGCCGTCAATACGACGATCAAGAACAACACAATCGCGAACCATCGCAATCACGGCATCATCATGAACCACAGTCACGATAACCTGATTGCAAACAATAACCTCGTCAACGACAACGAAGCCATCTATCTCTACTGGGAGCCGGTCCCGGCCAGCGCATACGGCTGGCTCAACCTCAACCAGTATCACACCGTCAACAATACGGTGACCGGCAACCAGATCAATAACAACAGCGGCGCCGGGATTCACCTGCAGGATGCCCAGAACAGCCAGTTCACCAACAACACGCTCCTCAAGAATGGACGCAACTGGTGGTTTGAAGGCAACACCGACGGCAACACCATTAGCGGCAACAATGACAATTCCTGGCTCGACTCACCCGAACAGATGCTGGCGTTCTTGTTCCATTAGTGACCCGTCACAATGGATAAAGATCGCCTGACCCTCACCATTCTTCCCGACCGGTTAGCCGTTTGCCGGCTCGCGCCGGATGCGCCCCTCCCCGATTGGGCCACGCGCGCCGGCCTTTACTCGATCACCCGCACGCCGGACGAGTTGTCCATCGTTTGCAATCAAGCCTACGTCCCCGAAGGGATCACCAGCGTCTGCTGTTTGCGCGGGCTCAAAATCGAGGGGCCGCTCAACCTCTCGATGGTCGGGGTTCTCGCCTCGCTCGCCCTCCCGCTGGCGCGCGCCGAGATCAGCATTTTTGCTATCTCGACCTACGACACTGATTACCTGCTCGTCACCGACGAGCACCTCGAAAAGGCTGCCCTCGTCTTGTCCGAATCCGGGCACGAAATCCGCACGCCCTAACACCGGCCATCCCCTCATCCCCGCGTTTTGACAGGGGTGTGATTGCTTTTGTCGCCAAATCGCGCAAAGAGCGCATGCAAACCACGCTCGTATAATCAGTCAACGAAATAGGAGGATTGATGTTTGATCGAATCAACGCGTTTCTCGATACGCACGTCCTGCCCTGGCCGGTCCGGTTCCTGACCTTCCGCTTTGTCATCCTGGCGACCATCGCGCTCTTGATCCCGCTGATCGTCTATGCCGACAATACATCGCTCGTCCTGTTGATCAATAGCTATCTCAACACGATGAGCGTCGCCGTCAGCTCGATCGTCCTGCTCTATGCGACGCTCAACGAAGTGCGGCAGAAAAAGATCGCCGACATGCAAGAACACCGGGCGCAGGAGGATCACACGCATGTGACCGAGATGCACGGGCTGGTCTTGCAACAACTGGCGAACCAGCGGGAGGAACTGCAGGACATGAAGGAACTGCTCGTCCAACTCCAGGGGCAGGCGTACGTGCGCCAGCCGGCCGCGCCGACGCCGAACCTGCGCGAGCTCCACCCGCGCGGGGCCAAACGGTATGAGCTGGACGACATCCAGGACCGCATGGCGCAGGTGCCGGGGAGCGATCTGACCGAGGCGCTCGTCGACTAGTGGTGCGTTCGATAAGTAATTTAACATAGTCCGGACGTCTTCCATTCGACCCAATCACGTAGATCGCGACGGGTCCATTGCCAGTTGATCGGATGGGCAAAGAGACGATTGTATTCGGGCACGCTGGCATATAGATGGTCAATCAATTCTTGACGACTGCACCAACTGC
>JBAVQS010000330.1:0-1890 GCA_049694275.1 Anaerolineae bacterium
GAGTTGCTGCACGAGTTCATCGTTCGTCATGGTGCTTTCACGATACACGTTTGGGCGGCCAAGTTCAATCCGACTTGTTGGCGATTGACTCGGCGCGACCCCAAACTCGAATGCGGTAAACAATTACGACGATTCATTTCTGCACTAGCCGCTGACGGACAAGCCCACATGGACCAACAAATCTTCTTTGTGCTAGGTACTGTGTTCGTTTTGCTTTTCACAGTAATCTACGGTCCTCCGGCGTTTAGCGGTGTTACAAAAAGGCGCATGACTATGCGCGGCCTAACCAGTTGGACCTTTCGGAAGCGATATGATATAGAAGGTTGGCCAGCGGTTCTCATGGGTCTGTTTCTTTTGGCAAGCATCGTTCTCTGTATTGTGGGTTGGGCGGCGCAGGTATTTTCCATCGTCGTGAAATGAACTGGTGCTTCCTCCTCTTTTTCATCGTATCCGCCATCTCTGATTATCTGAGCGGCATGCGTCCATAGCGCCGCTGCTGCGCCCCTTCGGCGAGCCCCATTAACGCAGCTATCTGGTTTTTGGGAGCGAGATGCCGCAACAGTTCGATTACCTGTCCATTTGTCAAAGTCACCATTGTTAGCCCGCGCTCTTTGCTCTAATCGCCGGAATCGCTTTTGTGGCGATGCGTTCCAGCATATCGCGGTTCAAGCCCTTGTCGGCTGGGAGGGCGGCCCAGTCATAGTAAAAGATAAACTCGCCAAATCCGAGCTCGCGATAGCGTCCGATAAAGTCGTGGAACGCATCCAGCGAAGCAAAAGGCCTGTCATCTGTTACTCCAATCAAAAAGGAGCGGGTGATTGTGTTCGGGTCGCGCCCGATCTGCGCGCAATATTGCTCAAGTTGGTCGCAACGCTCGCGGAGCGTCTCAAACGTCTGTTGCGGCGACAGGTTCCAACCAGCAAAAGTATTCCATGTGTCGGCATATTTCGCCGCGATCTTGAGCGTCGTTGGTCCGATGGCGGCAATGGTCAGGGGCGGACGTGGTTTTTGGATTGGCGACGGCTTCATGAGCGCGTCAGTGATCGTGTAATAGCGCCCCTGATAGGTGGTAGTTTCGTTGCGCAGCATGTGGTCGACAATCTCGATCACTTCGCGGAAACGCTGCACGCGCTCGGCGGTCTTCCAGACTTCTACACCCGTCATGCGGTGGCTGGGATCGCGTTCGGTCGTCGCGCCAATGCCCAGGTTCAGACGTCCCTGAGAAATATGGTCGACGGTGAGGGCTTGTTTGGCGAGCACGGCGGGGTTGCGATAGATGATGTTCGTGACAAGCGGGCCGATGCGGATCGTGTGTGTCTGCGCCGCCAATGCCGTGAGGACTGACCAACCGTCGAACCAATCTTCCTCCAGGTTGTGTCCATTGACAAAGTGATCGGCGACCCAGAAACTGTCATAGCCAAGGGACTCGACTTGCTGGCAGTGCTCCGCCAGGGTCGCCCACGGCTGGTTTTGAGCTTGGATGATGCCGAAACGCAGTGTTGAATTCATGGCGATCTCCTTTTGACAAAACATTAGATTGGATACATCTGATTTGTGCGGGCTATGTATGATACGGAAACTTTAGTTACGTCCTCTTTTGAAACTGCCCAACGGTTGGCATACTGCTTTCCCCAACTTGTCAGCCAGCCAAGGGCGAAGCGGGCGGATGATTCTCTCATCCGCCCGCTGTGATCTTGATGCACCGAGATATTATTGCCATATGCTAAAAACACCCAGATTTTCCGCGGAGCGTAATTGCGCCGGACAAACGACTGGCTCAGAAGGTGACAAAGGAATCCACGACGATCTTGGCGCCGGTCGAAGCGGCATTCTTCTGCCCCAGCACCTGGATCTTGAGTGTATGATACCCCGTCGTCGCGGCGCTAAAAG
>JBAVQS010000331.1:0-2040 GCA_049694275.1 Anaerolineae bacterium
CCGACAATGGAGCCGAATTTATCAACGAGGAACTCGTCCGCTATTGTGCGCAAGAACACCTGACTTTCACCCGTGGGCGTGCGGGGCGCAAGAATGATAATCCGTATGTCGAGCAAAAGAATTGGTCCGTGGTGCGCCGCTTGGTGGGTTACGCCCGCTATGACACGCCCCGCCAAGTGCAACTGTTGAATCAGTTATATTCGGTCTACCTGCTCTATGTGAATCACTTTCTGCCCGTGATGAAGTTATTGCGCAAGGAACGCCAGGGCAGTCGCACCAAGCGCATCTATGATGAGCCCAAGACCCCTTACCAACGCGTCTTGGATGCACCTACCGTGAGTAAGGTGGCCAAGGCCAAGTTGCGTGCACAGCATCGTACCTTGGATGTGGTGCATCTGAAACAACAGATCGACAAATTTTTGGCCGCGCTGAAAGCCAGCGCGGGCGAGTAACAATCATTCACGATGCAACGAAATCACCGTCGGTAACATTTTCCCATGATTCAAATCGCCGCTCACCTTACGCGCCCACGCGAACCGGTTCGAGTTGACGCAAGCCGATTCGGCTGCGCTAGAAATGTCAACACAGCCTAGTACTTTAACAAGATGAAATTGCGGGGTAATACTGGGCAAAGACGCGGCGGGCGTCTTGCCGCGTGAACTTCCAGCGAATTGTGACGCGCGCCGCATTGCGCGGCTGCTCCCACGCAATCAATTCGGTGGCGAGGGTGAAGGCATCGCCCAACCGTCGCCGCGTACACTGCCGCGCCATCACACTCAATTCGATCTCCGCCATGTTCAACCAACTGCCATGCAGGGGCGTGTAATGAAACGTCAAGCGTTGCAGCAAGCGGTCGGCTTCCGCTTTGCCCAAAATCTCAATCAGCACATCCGCCTTATGCGTGTTCAAGTTATCCAGCACCACATCAATCCCTTCGGCCTCGGGGTAGAGCTCATCCGCCAAATAGCGCATGGCTTTGGCCCAATCTTCTTTAGTGCGGCGTTGGGTGACTAACGTATGACGCTGGCCCACTTTCGGGGCCACAAAGAGAAACACATTGCGCGTGCCGCCGCGTTCGTATTCATAGTCCTGGCGTTTCGGGTGGTGCGGTTGCACCGGGAGGGGCGTCCGCGCGTCCACATGGAGTTCCACCGATTTCTCGTCAAAACAAACTAAAGGACGGGCTTTTTCGGCGGGGCGTTCATAGAGGGCCAGCGCCGTTTCCATGGCCGTCAGAAACTCCGGCGTGATTTCGGGAATGCACCACTCTTTGACCAACCACGGTTTCAGTTTGTTTTTTTTAGGGTCAGGCGCACGGTCTCCGGCGAAATCGCGACGACTTGCTCATCCGCGACCAGTTGGTGTGCCAGGAGTTCGAGCGTCCAATGTTCTTGCCCGGCGGGGGGCTGGGTACAGGCCAACGCAATCAGATACGCTTCTTGTTGGGCATTGAGCAACGGTTTGCGTCCGGGATGCGGCTGATCTTCGAGTGCCGCGTCCAGCCCTTCGGTGAGATACCGAATGCGCGTGCGGTGCACGGTGTCTTCGCTGCAAAACAGAAAGTCCGCAATATCGACATCGGTTTTGCCCGCATCACTGTGTAGGAGCATGTAGGCGCGTTTCACCACATCGGCGTCAATTTCCCGTTGCGGACGAGTTTAGACAGTTTGTCCAGTTCGAAAAGTTCGAGCTGAATGGCACGTTTTCCCATAAACCTACCTTAACTCAACCCCGCAATTTCATCAAGTTAGAGTACTAGTGTCTTGACCATTTAATTCTGCGTGATTACAGCCGGGTTCTTCGTTTGAAATCTCCGAATCAACTACGCAAAACTTGCTGGTCAAGGCACTAGTACTCTGTCACATTAATTTTACAAGGTAGGGCGTTCGGAGTATGCTCGACGCATCCCAATTATCCAAGAGGAACGCCATGCCCAAGAAATATATCGTCAAGCTGAAACCCGAGGAACGAGCGCAACTATCCGAACTCGTCCAGAAGGGCCGGACCGCGGCCCAGACGCTGACCCATGCACGGATTTTA
>JBAVQS010000332.1:0-2408 GCA_049694275.1 Anaerolineae bacterium
ACTAATCAGGTCGGTAAAGGCATAGTCCAGGCCATACAGCCGGAGCAGGTTGTGGGGGAGGGCCCGTTCCTGTTCGCTGAAATTGGCGAGGACGAGCACGCGTTCATTCCCGGCCTGCCGTACAAACGCGGCCTCTAGTCGTTCAGCGTGCCAATCTCGTCGCCCAGGTAGAGGAGCGGGATGCCATATGTGTTGACGGTAAGCATCAAGTCGAATAGAATGCAGCCACTCTCTGTATTGCCATAAATCGATCCATATTATCCTTAACGCAGCGATTAGGCAGGATTACGACACCAATTCCAGTGCTATTTGTTGGCGGTCTGATTTGTAAAGTGATATATGCTTTGAGTTCAAACATTCAGTCGAAAGGAAGTCTGGTTTGGACTATAACGATTTTCTCGTGTACATCAGCACGGCAACTGAACCGGGGCACTTTGTCATCACGACTAAGAGCGCAACCGCGGGGGAGGCTTCCAGCGTCTTTGCTTTGCCTTTCTCTGAAACGGAACTTGAAAACTTTGTTTTGAAGATCGGCTTGACGCGGCGGGGGGTGCGCAAAATCCACTCACCGGAGTGGCGCGCCGCACAGAGTTTTGGACAAAAATTGTATTTGACACTCTTTGCTGACGATATTCGAGCCACCTACCTCGCTAGTCGTAACGACGCAATGCGTGAAGGCAAAGGTTTGCGCATCAAGATCATTCTAGATACGCCTGAACTTGCCAGTTATCCATGGGAATTTCTGTACGACCCTTCGGTCAGCCGTTTCCTCTCCTTGTACGAAGCCACTCCCCTGGTTCGCTATGTCGAATTGTCTACACCACCACCAGTTCTACGTATAGCTCCTCCTTTGCGAGTTCTGGTCGTTGCATCTAGCCCATCAGATTATCCTCCGCTTGATCTCGAGCGCGAGAAAAGTAACCTGGATAGCGCACTGGTGGGATTGGTACAGCAGAATCAGATCACGGTGGATTGGCTCCCCAACGCGAGCTTTGAAAATCTCCGTTCCCAATTGCTCAAGCGTACGTACCACATTTTCCATTTTATCGGTCACGGCGGATTTGATGAAGTAGCGCAGGATGGCTTGTTGCTTTTCGAGGATGAGTTCAAGCGCGGTCGGCGCATCAGCGGCGAAAGACTGGCTGTGCTGTTGGGCAATCATCATAGCTTGCGCCTCGCGATTCTCAATTCGTGTGAAGGGGCGCGCACTTCGGTCCAAGATCCCTTTGCAGGTACGGCCATGACGCTTGGAAAAAGCGGAGGACTGGCAGCGGTTGTAGCGATGCAGTTCGAGATTACTGATACAGCGAGCATCGCCTTTTCGCGTGGGTTCTATAGCGCACTCGCTGCGGGGAAACCAGTGGATGCTGCGGTGGTACAGGCCCGCTTGGCAATTTTCTCAGAGGACAATGATGTGGAATGGGGCACTCCTGTATTATATCTTCGTGCACCCGATGGGGTGATCTTTGTTCCACTTTCATCTGAAGAAATTGCGGAATCGGAACGAAAACGGGCAGAGCAGGCGAGATACGAGCGCGAGAGGAAGAAAACCGAACAGCTTGCGCATGAAAAAGCGGAAGCGGAACGTGTCGCTCAAGAGCGAGCGGAACAAGAGCGATTGGTGCAGGAACGCGAGGAGCAGGAACAACTTGCGCGTGAAAAGGCAGAAGTGGAACGTCTGGAGCAAGAAAAGATCAGGCGTGAGCGAGCAGCAAGGGTTGATCAGGCCTATCGCTTGGCACAACAAAGTTTCTCCTTGAAGCAATACGCTGAAACAATCAAGACCCTCGAAGGACTGCTTACGCTCGATGCAACGAATGCAGCTGCGCGCGGCTTATTATCAGAAGCACAGGCAGAAAGGGAAAAAGAAGAACAACGTGCCAAAGAAAAGGCAGGGCGCGAACGTGCCGCGCACATTGCCGGTCTATTAAAGACTGGTCGAGAAAACCTTGAGCGAAAACAATATAGTGCAGCGCTCACTCAAGCCCAGCAAATTCTTGCTCTTGATCCTAACAACATTGTCGCACTAGAATTGCAAAGCAAAGCGCATCTAAAAATCCAAGAGCAGTCGGCCCGCATCGACCAAGTGAAAGCGCCGGTGCCTGTGGAATTGCCGCGCAAGGGCTTCTCAAAGCTAACTGTGAAGCTGGTCGTTGGCGGTGGATTGCTTGTTTGCATTGTCTCTGTCTTGTTTGCATTCTCCATCGTGGTACGCAATCTAATTACGAGCGGGCCGCCGGCGATCACAGCCGCGGTGCTATCCAAGGACACATCGGGAGATACCAAAGCCCCGGTTGACGTGACCACGGCGTTTCCGGCTGACCAGGCTGTCTTTCATGCGGTCGTAACCATCGCGAACATGCCGACCGGAACCAAGGTCAAGGTCGTCTGGACCGCTGTGGATGTGG
>JBAVQS010000333.1:0-33589 GCA_049694275.1 Anaerolineae bacterium
ATTGTCTGGTTATCCAGAATTGTTCAATGGCCAGAGTCAGGCGCTCGTCGAGATTGTCCAGAATTGTTTCAAGCTCCATCGCAATGCTCCTCAGGACGGAATGTAATCAATCTCGTACAAGCGTAATACCAGGGCGGTTGCCGCTCGCACGTCTCGCTCCCGGAACGCGCGACTCAATCCCTCGCCCAGTTGCTCGGAAATCCTTCCGGGGGCGGGGACATGGATCCGGCGCAAGTACTGAGCCTGCATGCGCAGATAGCCGCCGCGCATGCGCACCCCATAACATTCCACAAAAAACTTGCCGACATCACTCATCAGGATTGCGCCCAGGATTTCAAGATTCCAGATGCCCGAGGTTATAAAGTACAGGTTGTGATGAGGATAAGTGACGCCCGTGTCGAGGACGGGGAAAATAGTACTTTTGATGTCGGGAATATAGAGCTTGGGCCTGGCGCTCAAGCCCTCTTCCACCCGGTCAATGGTCCGAAACCACACCTCGGGGTTTCTTTGCGCCACATTCCGCTTTTGTAGTTTGGGCTTGTGCTCGTCCAGGTACGCTTTTAATCTCGGGTATTGGGTCAGGTCGACCAGCCGCTCATTCTGCCAAGGGTTAATCAGGTAGTGGTTAGACCACCTGAGATCACCTGTGCGAATGTCGTTTGTGAGAGCCAAAGGCAATAAACGCTCGCGCTCGACAATCTCCTGATCTCGCGTGATAAAGACCGAATCCGCGCCGGTCGCTAACCCAATTCCCACCCGCGTTTCTGTTATGGGGTCTTGCAGCGGAGGATAGTCCTGCTCTAGCCGTCTGAGCAGTAATCTACGCTCCACGGAAATGTTCAGCCAGGGCTCGTCGGCGCTGAACCAGGGCGGTGTGCGTCTTGCCGTGATCCCTTCCATTCCGACTGAATCAATGTCATCGGTCTCTATGCTATGCAGGAGGCCCGTCAGGGCGGTCGGTTCAATGGATTGCCCGTTCACCTTGATGTTCCCGAGAATGACCTGTGCTTGGGGCTGTCGGCTGATCACCGTTATGGCGGGATAGGCGTCGACCTGGCTTTCAAACGCCTCGGCATGGTGCATTTCGATGATTGCCTTGACGTTGAAATTGGAGGTGATGAGATTTCGCAGCGCGCTGCCGTACTGGTTAAACATCCAGCGATCTGCACAAATAAAGCCGAGTACGCCTCCGGGCTTGAGCTGACAAAGCGCGGCTTCGTAAAAAGCGATATAGATGTCCGCACGCCCTTTCATCGTGCGATACATCGACCGGTAGAGGGTATTCTCCCGGGTGGGAATATCTTCCAGGCGAATATAGGGTGGGTTGCCGATCACAAAATCTGCCTGTAACTCGGAGGGGGGAAGAAGAGCCTGGTTGTCGCGACCATTGTTGGCAAGGAGCCACTTTTCGGACTCGAGCAAATAGTTACCGACCGTGATCCACTGATGCGCAAGGGATTGGGACAAATCTTTTGGGACGCCGAGTCGGATTAGTGTATCGGCGGTTTTACTTACTGCGATTGCGGCAGAACGCGGGTCGGATTCGTAGGCCAGCAGCGCGGGCAAACAATCTTGCAGGGGACGACCTTGCCGTTGACAGGAAGCGACGAGCCGCGCCGCCATTTGGGTGAAGAAAGCGCCTTCGCCTACCGCCGGTTCAACTGCGAGAGCATCTACCAGGTTGCGATCAGGTGTATAGCCGGCCAGATCGAGGATGAGCTCAACGACCCAGGGACGGGTATAGACCGCGCCGTGAGCCGGGGATTGCTCTACTATATTACTTGCGTGTTTGTCCAATCGGATTGAGCCTCAGTCACGCATTATACCCTGCGAGGGAGATTGTGCAAAGGGAGGGGAAACAAGCTCACCGGGGATTGGGTGAGCTTTCATTTATTGGCCGGATAGACCCAACCCGGTTTTTTGACCGTGACAGGGGCTCATGCTATGATGACCGTATCAGGTGGATGTGAGGAGTGGAAGACAGGGAAAATGACCCCGGCTCACTCCTGGCTTTATTGCCTGAGGAGGTTGTGCGTGTCTTTCAAGGTCTTGTTCGTCGAAGACGAAATTGTGACGCGTGAGGGCATTCGCGACAATGTGGACTGGAAGGGCAACGGCTTTGATTTCGTCGGCGAGGCGCCCGACGGCGAAATGGCGCTCCCCCTCCTTGAAACAACCCACCCCGATGTTCTGATCACGGACATCAAGATGCCTTTTATGGACGGCCTGCAGTTGTCGCGCATTGTGCGCGAGCGTATGCCGTGGGTCAAGATTATTATCCTCAGCGGGCATGATGAGTTCGAGTACGCGCAGGAAGCCATCAAGCTCGGAGTCACCGAGTACCTCCTGAAACCGGTTACCGCGCAGAATTTGCACAATGCGCTGCAGCGGGTCGCCGCGCAGTTGGCGCGGGAGCAAAGGGAAAAGGAGAATGTGCGCAAGTTGCAGGAGCAGCTTGACGAGAACCGGGCCATTCTCAAGGAAAAGCTTTTGCTCAAGCTCATCATGGGCGGCCTCTCGCCGGCAGAAGCCATCGATCAGGGAGGGCAACTCGGCCTCGATCTCCTGGCGCGCTACTATCTCGTCGTGGTCATCCGGATTCAGCTTGGAAATGCGCCCCGGCAGTTTGACTATCAGGAATACCTGCGCGTTCAACATATCGTATCGGGCGCAGTGGAAAAGAACCCGGATGTGTTCCTGCTCCAAAAGGACCTGGAGGAGCTGGTCTTGCTGCTCAAGGGCAACACGCCCGAATATCTGTTTGAGGAGCGTGATTTTTCCCTGGACCTGATCAAACGGCAGGTGCGTGAGACCCGGTGCCGGGTGACGATCGGGGTGGGTATGCTCAAGGAGCGGCTTTCCGATGTCTACCCGTCCTTTCTGGAGGCGCTGGTCTCGATCCAGGGCGAGGCCGATGAAGATGCGGCGGGTCCGATGAGCGATGGTGATCGGGCAGGGCTGCTGAAGGTGGACAAGGCCGCCGTGGAAAATTACCTCCGGCGCGGGACGCGGGAAGAGTTTGAAGAGTTTTTTGACCACACGATTCGCCCGATTGCCGAAACGGCCTGTCGGTCGCCGCTCATCAAGAACTATATCTTTATCGACATTGTGCTGGCCGCCACCCAGTTCGTCAACGGGCTGGGGGGCAACGTCGACCAGTTGATCCCCAACCTCAATTCAATCGGCGCGACGCTGGTGAACATTCGGACCGTTGAACAGGTTCACGCCCAGGCGCAGGATATTCTGCAGGGCGCGCTGGCGTTTCGCGATAGCCAGACGAGTAATCAGTATGCAGGCATGATCCGGCAGGCGCGGGAATATATCGACGCGCGCTATGCCGACCCGGACCTGGCGCTCAACCAGGTCGCCGCACAGGTGAGCCTCAGTCCCTCCCACTTTAGCGCGGTCTTTAGCCAGGAGACCGGGCAGACCTTTAAGGAATACCTGACCGAGGTGCGCTTGAATAAAGCGCAAGAGCTGCTGCGAACGACAGCCCTGCGCTCCTCCGAGATCTCGTTTCAAGTCGGGTATAGCGATCCACACTATTTCAGTTATGTTTTCCGCAAGAATACGGGGCTGACCCCCAAGGAATTTCGCGCCCAGGGCCAGCGTGATGAGCGGCCGTTTGGAGTAATGCAGCATGGCTCAAGAAACGTCCCCGGGTGATTATCGGAATCTGCCAGGACAACTTGGCAGGCAGATCGGCGCCGCGCGCAGTCGCGCCGTCCATCGATTTGACGATTTCTTTGCGCGCGTCAATCTCTCGATCCGCGCAAAGATCCTCATCGCCTTTGGCATTATCATTTTGTTGATGGGGCTCATCAACGCGGCGCTCTTTGTGCAGATGAGCAGTTATACGCGCCAGTATGATGCGATTATCTACAATATCACCACGGCAAACAGCATCAACGGGTATATCAAGCCGGCGATTGACACGGAGATGTGGAACATTGTGGCCGGCAAGACCGAGTTCACGAGCGGGAAACAGTACGAGATCATCGACGGCGTCAACACGCAGGTCCAGTCGATGATGGCGAACACCGATTCCACCGAAGCTAAAAAGCGGCTCGAAATCATCCAGCGGACGCTCAAGACGCTGACCCACTATGTCGACGTCATGGGGGCGCAGATCGCGCACAAGAGCAAGGTCGCGGATAACGAAAAGGTGCTCGAAGACATCCGCTCGGTTTCGTCCGTCGTCCAGGATGTGGTCCAGAGCTATTCCCTGTTCGAAGTGACCCGCGCCGAGACGCAATACCGGGAGATGCAGGCGAACTTTACTCGCTGGCAGTTTTTCTTTTTTGCGCTGACCCTGAGCGCGGTTGCGTTCGCGTTTGGCGCGGCCTGGGCGATCTCGCGCAGTATTTACATTCCGATCAAAAAGCTCCACGACGTCACGACGACGATTACCAAGAACGACCTGCAAGCGCTCATGACCCGGGACAATATGGACGAAATCACCGAATTGGGCATGAGTTTCAACATTATGATTGGTCGCATCCGGGATTTGCTAGACGCCAAGGTCAAGGAGCAAGAAAACCTCAAAAAGGCCGAACTGCGCGCGCTCCAGGCCCAAATCAATCCGCATTTTCTCTATAACACTCTCGACACGATTATCTGGATGGCCGAAGCGAACAAAACTGCCGAGGTTGTCGAAATCGTCGGCGCGCTTTCCAGCTTTTTCCGGCTCTCGTTGAGCAAGGGCCGCGATTGGATTACGATTGGCGAGGAGATTGAGCGAACGCGCAGTTATCTGACGATTCAAAAGATGCGCTACCGGGACATTATGAATTTCAGAATTGAAATGGCGCCGGCCGTGCAAGGGAATACCCTCCTGAAACTGATTCTGCAACCCCTGGTCGAAAATGCGCTTTATCACGGCATCAAGAACAAGCGCCAGGGGGGCACGATTACGGTGCGCGCCCAGCGCAAGAACGAGGGTGAGGTTTTGCTGGAGGTCGCCGATGATGGCATCGGGTTCACGCCCGAAAAGCTGGCGCAGATCCAGGCGCAGATCAACGACGACTCGGATGAAATCCGGTGGGAGCGCGGGTTTGGGATTGATAACGTCAACAAGCGCATCAAGCTGTATTATGGAAAGCCGTATGGGCTGTCGATCAGGAGCGAATATAACATCGGAACCTGCGTGTCTGTCGTCATTCCTGCCCAGGAGGGGGATACCTTCCTGGAGGGTGCGCACAAGGAGCGTGTGCTATGAGCGTACGGGTCCTCTTCCGCGTCATGGTGTGGATAGCTCTCGCGATGGTGATCGGCTGTAGCCAGCAACCCATCGCATCCCTCGGACCGCAGGCGACTGAGACGCCGAGCGTCAAGGCCAGGAAAAACTATCAGGATATTGTGGTCGGGTATTCGCAGATTGGCGCAGAGAGTGAGTGGCGCACGGCCAACACGAACTCGATCAAGCAAACAGCCCAGCAATTGGGTGTCACGCTCGAGTTCGCGGATGCCCAGCAAAAGCAGGATAACCAGATTACGGCCATTCGGACGTTTATCGCCGAAAAGGTTGACGTCATTGGGGTCCCGCCGGTGGTTGAAACGGGCTGGGAAACGGTTTTTCAGGAAGCGAAAGATGCGGGTATTCCGATTATCCTCGTGGACCGGCGCGCCGCCGTGCCCGAAAACCTGTATGCCACTTATCTCGGTTCTGATTTTGTGGAAGAGGGGCGCAAAGCGGGCCGGGAGATGGTCCGGCTTTTGAACGGCAAGGGGAATGTGGTCGAATTGGTCGGTACGGTCGGCTCGGCCCCTGCCAATGACCGCGCCAAGGGGTTTCGCGAAATCCTCCAGAATTACCCGGATATCAAGATTATCGCTTCCGAGAGTGGTGATTTTACGCGGGCCAAGGGCAAGGAGGTCATGGAGGCTTTTTTGCAGGCTCGCGGTCCACGCATCGACGCGCTCTTTGCCCATAATGACGACATGGGGCTGGGCGCGATTCAAGCAATCGAAGAATATGGGCTCAGGCCGGGCGTGGACATCAAAATCGTTTCGATTGACGCCGCGCGCGGCGCGTTTGAAGCGATGATGGCGGGCAAGCTGAACGTGACGGTCGAGTGCAACCCACTGCTCGGGCCGCAGTTCTTTGCCATGGCCTTGCAAGTCGTCAACGGCGATTCCGTTCCCAAGTGGGTCCCCTCGCAGGAAGGCGTCTTTTATCCGGAAAACGCCAGGGAAATTCTCCCGACGCGCGGGTATTAAAGCAGTAGAGGCAGGTTTCAAACCTGCCCCTACGGTTGCGTCGCCCATTCCCTGTGCTGCCGCGAAAGATAACGCACCTCCACCGAAAGAAATCCCACTTGCCCGGCCGCGCTGTTTGTTCGGCGGATAGCAGAGAATAAATTCCAACCGATTCCCGTAGAGAATTCATGGACATTCCTCCGATAAAGGTGTACTGTTGCAAATAGAATGCTGCATTTCTTCCCGGGCGAAATGTAGATCGGTCCATAAACCCCGCGCTGTTTATCGGCGCACCATCGAGAAGGAGGAGAGTCACGATGAAGTCCTCGAAAATTCTGCTTTTGATGGCCCTGTTGGCCTTGATCGTCCTTGTGATCGGCTGTGGTCAGACAACCCCAGCGCCTCAGCCCACTGCTGCTGCTCAACAACCCGTTGCCTCTGCCAAGACGTACAAAGACCTGTCTTTGTGTTTCCCGCAGCTCGGCGCCGAAAGTGACTGGCGCACTGCGAATACTGCTTCGATGAAAGAAACCGCAACGACTTTGGGCGTCAAGCAATTCATTTTCTCGGATGCCCAGCAAAAGCAGGAAAACCAGATCTCGGCTATTCGTTCCTGCATCCAGCAGGCTGTGAATGTCATCGCGCTGCCCCCCGTGGTTGAAACTGGCTGGGACGCCGTCCTGACCGAAGCCAAGAATGCCAATATCCCGGTTATTATTGTGGATCGCTCCGTCACGGCGGACGCGTCTCTGTATGCCGCTCATATCGGCTCGGATATGGTGATTGAAGGGAATCGCGCCGCCGTCGAAATGAACAAGCTGCTGCCCAACGGCGGTTCCATTATTGAGCTGTCCGGCACCACCGGCTCGGGCGCGGCCGTCGGCCGTGCGAAGGGCTTCCGCGAAAAACTCAATGCCAACATCAAGATCATCGACTCCCAGACCGGCAACTTTACCCGCGCCGAAGGCAAACCCGTTATGGAGGCCTTCCTGAAGAAATACCAGGGGCAGATCCAGGGCGCGTTCATTCACAACGACGATATGGCGATCGGCGCCATCGAAGCCATCAAGGCTGCGGGGTTAAAACCCGGCGACCTCAAGATCGTGTCCGTCGATGGCACGCGCGGTGGTTTCCAGGCGATGGTCGATGGCTGGGTTCAGGCGGACGTGGAATGCAACCCGCTGCTTGGCCCGCAGGTATTCGAAATGGCCTTGAAACTGATGAACGGCGAAAAAGTTGTCAAGGAAGCGCTCACCAATGAAAGCGTCTTTTACCCTGACAAGGCGGCCGAACTGCTGCCTACCCGCAAGTATTAGATTGTCCTGGCCGCGAGGAGTTCTCGCCTGATCGTGCAAGCTTAAACCAAAGAGAAGCGGCGTTGACCCTAACGTCGCTTCTCTTTTCAAAATCGAGGCCACCCCATTCCAACCACGGCTTGGCCAAAGGCAGGTTCCATCTATGGCAGGGAATGTGAATATTCTAACGATGAAGGGAATCACAAAATCCTTTCCGGGCGTCACCGCGCTCGAAAACGTTGACTTTTCCTTGAGAAAAGGGGAGATTCATGCCCTGATGGGGGAGAATGGGGCTGGAAAATCCACTTTAATCAAAGTGTTGACTGGCGTAGAACACCCGGATACCGGCTCGATTGAACTGGGGGGCGCCCCCGTACAGGTGCGTTCGCCCCAGCATTCGCAGGCGCTGGGCATCAGCACGGTTTATCAAGAGGTCAACCTCTGCACCAATATTTCCGTCGCCGAGAATATTATGCTGGGGCACGAGCCGCATCGTTGGGGCAGTATCGATTGGCGCAAGATGAATGCCCTGGCCAAGCAGTCGCTGAAAAGGCTTGATATCGATATTGATGTCGCCCGGCCGTTGGGGAATTATTCACTGGCCATTCAACAAATGGTGGCGATTGCGCGTTCGCTTGAGATCGCGTCCGCCCGCATCCTGATCCTCGACGAGCCGACGTCCAGCCTGGACGTCAACGAAACCAACCTGCTCTTTGACGTGATGCGGAAGTTAAAAGGCGAAGGCCTCGGCATTATTTTCATTACGCATTTCCTGGACCAGGTTTACCGGATTGCCGATCGGATCACTGTTCTCCGCAATGGCAAGCTGGTGGGCGCTTATGAGATCGCTTTGCTGCCGCGCATCGAGCTCGTCGCCAAGATGTTGGGACGCAGCTTGAGCGACCTGGATGCCATGTCCCAGATCCGATCCAAGACCGAGCACAAAAAAGAGGCCCGGCCCGTCGTCGAAGCAAAAGGTCTGGGTCTCAAAGGGTCGCTTGAACCGGTGGATGTGGAGCTTGACGTCAACGAGGTGGTTGGGGTTGCTGGGTTGTTGGGCTCCGGCCGAACCGAAATGGCGAACCTGCTCTTTGGGGTCGATACCCCGGATGCCGGTTCACTCACAATCGACGGTAAAAAGGTTGAACGCCATTCGCCTTTGGAATCCCTCAAAAATGGGATCGCCCTGTGCCCGGAAGATCGCAAGGCCGAAGGAGTGGTGGGCGATTTGACCATTCGCGAAAACATTATCCTCGCTCTGCAGGCCCGCTACGGCTGGTTCAAATTTCTGGACACGCAGAAACAATACGAGATTGCCCAGAAATATATAGAGCTTTTGGGCATTATCACCCCCTCCCCGGATCAACTGGTTAAGAACTTGAGCGGTGGAAACCAGCAAAAGGTCATCCTGGCCCGCTGGTTAGCTACCAATCCACGGGTTTTGATCCTGGACGAACCGACACGCGGCATTGACGTGGGCGCCAAGGCGGAAATTCAAAAACTGGTGCTGGAACTCGCCGCCGAAGGCAAGTCTATCGTCTTTATTTCCTCGGAGCTGGAAGAGGTATTACGCATCAGCCAGCGCATTCTGGTCATGCGTGATCATAAGAAAGCGGCCGAATACGCGAGCGATGTCGACGATCAGACGGTGATGCATACCATGGCAGGGAGTGTATGAATAATTTTCCTCTACTCAAACGGATGCGTGAGAGCCGGGTGTTCTGGCCGCTCGTGGCGCTCGCGTTGATTTTGATTTTTGATGCAATCTTTGCCCCTGGATTCTTCAAGATCGGGATTCTGGATGGGCATTTATACGGAAATCTCATCGACGTCCTTAACGATGGCGCGCCTTTGATGCTGGTGGCCATTGGGATGACGATGGTGATTGCGACCGGCGGGGTTGACCTTTCGGTGGGCGCAGTGATTGCCATTTCGGCAGCCATGGGCGCGGTGTTGATTAATCCGGCCCTGGGCAATCAACTGATCACGAATGAGATTCTGACCAAGGATGTCACGAATACCCCTTTGCCCCTCATTGTCCTGGCTGATTTGGCCGCAGGCACTCTGTGCGGTCTTTGGAATGGAATCCTGGTTTCGAGGGCCAGAATCCAACCGATGGTCGCCACCCTCATCCTGATGGTGGCCGGCCGTGGGATTGCCCAACTCATTACCAATGGTCAAATCATGACCATTTATTACACCCCCTATTTCTGGTTTGGGAACGGGTTTATATTGGGGCTTCCCGTTTCCATCTATATCGTGGCCGTCGTTTTCATACTCGCCTGGATCGGCGTGCGTAAAACCCCGATTGGGCTGTTCGTCGAATCGGTCGGGCTGAATGCCAAATCGTCTTATTACAGCGGGATCAACGAGAAAAATGTCAAGCTCCTGGCCTATACCTTTTGTGGATTCTGCGGCGCCATCGCCGGCTTGATCCTCAGTTCCTACGTCCACAGCGCCGATGGCAACAACAACGGCCTCAATTATGAACTGGATGCCATCTTGTCTGTTGTCATGGGCGGGACATTGATGTCCGGCGGGCGGTTTTCCTTATTTGCGAGCATGCTCGGCGCGCTGGTGCTCTGGACCTTCACCCTGACCGTCTATACCTTTGGCGTTCCGGCGAATGCCTTGTTGGCTGCCAAAGCGGTGCTGGTGATGGTGGTGATTCTCCTTTATTCTGATTACACCAGTCGAATTTTGAATAGATTTTCCGAGCGGAAGGTAGCCCACCCCGGCGAGTCAAAAGGAGCTGAAAATGGTACAGCGAATTAAGCTTTTCCTGTTAAGCTATGGCCCCTTGCTGACAACCATCACGATATTCATCGTGGCCTTTTTTATCGGAGGCCAGTTGTACCCCGCCATGCAAAAACCGCAGGTGTTCTTTAACCTGTTTATTAACGATGGCAGTCTATTGCTGGTTTCCATTGGCATGACGCTGGTGATCCTTACCGGAGGGATCGACCTTTCGGTGGGCGGGGTGATTGCCCTGACCACGGCGGCATCCGCCGCGCTGCTGCAAAATGGCGTAAGCCCGGCGATTGTAATGCCCTTGATGTTAGTCATGGGTATCGCCCTGGGGTTTGCGCTGGGCTGGATTATTCATTTCCTCAAAGTGCAGCCTTTTATCGCGACCCTGATGGGCCTCTTTTTCGCGCGCGGGGTAGCTTATATCATCAGCCTGACTTCTGTGACCATTGATAATGAGTTTTACAAGTTCCTGGCGCTAACTCCCATTTATATTCCCTTCATTCCCAAGGCCTATGTATACAGTTATTCGCTGGTGGGCCCGGTGATATTCCTGGTGGCAATTTACCTGCTTTTCTTCACCCGGTTTGGCCGCACCATTTATGCCATTGGGAATAATGAACAATCCGCCATGTTGATGGGCTTGCCGGTCGGCCGCACAAAAATCATCGTCTATTCCTTTAGCGGTTTTTGTTCGGCCCTGGCAGGGATCGTATGGAGTATCGCGCTACTTTCAGGTTATGGACAGTATGCTCCGGGATTGGAACTGGACTCGATTGCCTCGGTGGTGATGGGCGGCACACTGTTAACAGGCGGCGTGGGTAGTGTGCTCGGCACCCTGTTTGGAGTTTTGATCCATGGCACCATCGTGTCCATCCTTCAATTCAATGGCACGTTGAGCTCGTGGTGGACGCGCATCGGTGTGGGTGTTCTCACCCTGGTCTTTATCGGAATCCAGAGCCTGTTCTATATGCGGAAGAAACACTCTTGAGAAGGAGCGCCAAATCATGATCGACCTCAAACAATTCCAGGTATGGTTTGTCACCGGCAGCCAGCATCTGTACGGGGCGGAGACCCTTCAGCGAGTTGCACAAGACTCTCAGCTCATTGCGCAGGGGCTCGACCAATCGGACCGGATTCCGGTGCAAGTGGTGTACAAGCCCGTCATGACGACTACAGAGGCCATCCATGCGCTGTGCCAGGAAGCGAATAGGGATAGCAATTGTGTCGGGCTGATTCTGTGGATGCATACCTTCTCCCCGGCCAAGATGTGGATCACCGGCCTGAAGGCGCTGCAAAAGCCTTTCGTGCACCTTCACACTCAATTTAACCGCGATTTGCCCTGGTCTACGATTGACATGGATTTTATGAATCTGAACCAGTCCGCGCACGGAGACCGCGAATTCGGCTTTATTGGGAGCAGGTTGCGATTGAATCGCAAAGTGATTGTCGGCCATTGGCAAGCAAAAGACGTGCAGGACCAACTCGGAATTTGGACGCGCGTGGCGAGCGCCTGGCACGATGCACAGGGCGCAAAAATCGCGCGGTTCGGCGATAACATGCGCGAGGTCGCGGTGACCGAGGGCGATAAGGTCGAGGCGCAAATCAGGCTGGGCTATTCAGTCAATGGTTATGGCCTGGGCGACCTGGACGAGTGCGTCAGCCAGGTCTCGGAAGCCCAGGTTGACCGGCTGGTGTCCGAATATGATGAACGCTACACCGTCGCCGAACCCCTTCGGCGTGATGGTCCCCAGCGGAACGCGCTGCGCGAAGCCGCCCGCATTGAGCTGGGGCTGAGACATTTCCTGACCGACGGCGGATTCAAAGGCTTTACCGATACCTTTGAGAACCTGCGCGGTCTCGATCAGCTCCCCGGCATTGCCGTCCAGCGTTTGATGGCGGATGGCTATGGCTTTGGCGCGGAGGGCGATTGGAAGACCGCGGCGCTGGTCCGGGCGATGAAGGTGATGAGCGCCGGGATGGAGGGTGGCGTCTCTTTCATGGAAGATTATACCTATCATCTGGCCGATGGCGACATGAAGGTGCTGGGCGCACATATGCTTGAAGTGTGTGAATCAATCGCCGAAGGCAAGCCCTCACTCGAAATTCATCCCCTCTCTATCGGCGGTAAGGCGGATCCGGCGCGCCTGGTGTTCAATACGCGTAGTGGGCCCGCCGTCAATGCTTCCATTATCGATATGGGGGATCGATTTCGCATGATCGTGAACGAGGTCGATGTACTGCCGATCACCCAGTCTCTCCCGCATCTGCCGGTGGCGCGCGCCGTATGGACGCCGCGGCCTGATTTCAAGACAGCGGCGACCGCCTGGATTCTGGCCGGCGGCGCGCACCATACCGGGTTCAGCCACGCGGTAACGGCGGCGTATTTGGAGGACTATGCAGAGATCGCAAACATGGAATTTTTGTTGATTGGCGGGGAGACCCGGCTGTCGGAATTCAAGAAAGAGCTCCGATGGAACGACCTCTACTATCATTCGGCGAATTTCGGACGCTGAGCGCGCGGCGAATTTGCACAATTTGCAGGAAACAGCCCCTTTCCGAGTTCGCAATCGAAGGAGATTGAAATGAGCAAGCGAAAATACTCAATCGGCGTAGACTTTGGGACAGAATCGGGCCGCGCCGTGCTCGTGGATGTCAGCACCGGCAAAGAGATTGCCACCGCCATCTATCCTTACAAACACGGCGTGATCGATCAAGTCCTACCGGCGCCGGGCGAAAAGGTCCGCCTCGAGCCGGACTGGGCGTTACAGGACCCCGAGGATTATATCCGCACTTTTAAACACGCTGTCCCGGCCGTGCTGAAACAGACCGGTGTGGACCCCGCCGATGTCATCGGCATCGGCATTGATTTTACCGCATGCACCATGCTGCCGGTACAAGCCGATGGGACGCCGCTCTGTATGCGGCCGGAATATCGCCGAAACCCGCACGCCTGGGTGAAACTCTGGAAGCACCATGCCGCGCAACCCGAAGCCGACCAGATCAACGCCACTGCGCGACGGCGGGGCGAGGAATGGCTCAATCGCTACGGGGGCAAGATTTCGTCCGAGTGGTTCTTTAGCAAGACGCTCCAAATTCTGAATGAAGCGCCGGAGATTTATGCCGCCGCCGATCGCCTGATCGAAGCTGCGGATTGGGTGGTGTGGCAACTGACCGGTGTCGAGACGCGCAATTCCTGCACCGCGGGCTACAAGGCGATGTGGAGCAAGCGCGAGGGTTTTCCCCAGGATGCGTATTTCGAGGCGCTTGATCCGCGTCTCGCCGGCGTCATCGACGCCAAACTATCGCGCCAGGTGCAATCGGTTGGCGAACGCGCCGGCGAACTCTCCCCGCGCGCTGCCCAGTGGACAGGGCTCGAGCCGGGGACGGCCGTCGCCGTGGCGAACGTGGACGCGCACGTGTCTGTACCCGCCGCGACCGTGGTCGAGCCAGGGCGCATGGTCATGATTATGGGGACCAGCACCTGTCACATGCTGCTTGGCGCCCAGGAACGCCAGGTCGAAGGGATGTGCGGCGTCGTGGAAGACGGCATCATTCCGGGATTATATGGTTTTGAAGCGGGGCAGTCGGGCGTCGGCGACATTTTTGCCTGGTTCGTGGACAATGCGACGCCGCCGGAATATCACGCGCAGGCCCAAAAGAAAAAGAGGGACCTGCATAAACTGCTTGAGCTCGAAGCGGCCAAGCTCGAGCCGGGCGAATCCGGTTTACTTGCGCTCGATTGGTGGAACGGTAACCGCTCGACGCTCGTCGATGTAGACCTGACCGGCCTGCTCCTGGGCGCGACGCTGGCGACCAAAGCGCCCGAGATTTATCGCACGCTGATCGAGGCGACGGCCTTTGGCACGCGCGTCATTATCGAAGCATTTGAAAAGAACGGTGTGGCGGTGCATGAATTGGTGGCGGCGGGCGGCCTGCCGGAAAAGAATCCGCTTTTGATGCAAATCTATGCCGACATCACCGGGCGCGAGATCAAGGTCGTCGGCACCCGGCAAGCGGGCGCGCTGGGTGCGGCAATGTTTGGCGCAGTGGCGGCCGGACGCGCCGCCGGGGGTTACGATTCAATCCTTGAGGCGGCCCGGTGCATGGCGCGGCTCAAGCAGGGGAGCTACCGCCCGATCCCCGCGCATCAAAAGGTATACGAGCAACTGTATGCCGAGTACGTTCGGTTGTACAACTATTTTGGCCGCGGTGAGAACAGGGTCATGAAGACCCTCAAGCGGATCAAAGCGGAAACGAGGCATCATGCTTGAAACACTGCGAGAAGAGATCCTTCGACTGCACCTGGAGCTACCGCGGAACAACCTCGTCACCTGGACGAGCGGCAATGTAAGCGGGCGTGACCCGGCCAGCGGGTTCGTGGTCATCAAACCGAGCGGAGTACGCTATGAAGCGCTTACGCTTGAGCAGATGGTGATCGTAGACCTCGATGGACACGTGATCGAAGGCAAGCTCAAGCCGTCATCCGACGTTCACGCACACCTTTACGTCTACCGGAATAAACCGGATGTCAATGGCGTGGTGCACACGCACTCTACTTTTGCGACGGCCTTTGCGGCGGCGGGACGACCGATTCACGCGTATCTAACGGCGATCTGCGATGAGTTTGGCGGACCGATCCCTTGTGGTGGATATGCCAGGGTCGGCGGCGACGAGATCGGGCGCGAGATCGTGCGGAGCATCGGTTCCAGTCCGGCGCTTTTGCTCAAGAATCATGGCGTGTTCACGATTGGCAAGACGCCGGAAGCCGCGGTCAAAGCGGCGGTGATGGTCGAAGATGTTGCACGGACTGTGTTTTATGCGCTGCAGCTAGGGCCGCTCGACGAGATTCCGCCCGAGGAGGTCGCGCGGGCACGCCGTCGTTATCTTGAGGAATACGGGCAAGGAATGGCCCCCGCATAATAGCGTCAGTGACCGATTTTGTGATGTAGCCCGGCAATCCAGCCTTCCGCGATAAGGCGTCCTGTGCCGGGCTAGCGTGCTTTCCCTATCCCCGTTTTTTGCGCAAGACCGCGTTCTCCACTTTGTTTGCAGTTCCGCAATTTTGATATAGAATCTTCCCAATTGTTCGTGCGCGACGAGGAGCAGATGTATGGAATATGTCAATCTCGGCCGGACCGGTCTGAAGGTTTCGCGCCTGTGCCTGGGGTGCATGACGTATGGGACCTCGAAATGGCGCGAGTGGGTGCTGGACGAGGAGGAGAGCCGCCCGTTTTTCCAGCGCGCGCTGGAGCACGGGATTAACTTTTTCGACACGTCCAATTCGTATTCGCAAGGGGTGAGCGAAGAGGTGACGGGGCGCGCACTGCGCGATTTTGCCAAGCGGGATGAGGTGGTCCTCGCGACCAAGGTGTTTTTCGAGTACGGGAGCAAACCGACCCAGGGGGGCCTTTCGCGCAAGGCGATCATGCAGGCGATCGACGATTCCCTCCGGCGCCTGGGGACGGATTATGTGGACCTGTACCAGACACACCGATACGATTATGCCACGCCGATCGAAGAGACGATGGAGGCGCTGCACGACGTGGTCAAGGCGGGCAAGGCGCGCTATATCGGCGCGTCGTCCATGTGGACGTGGCAATTTATTCAGGCGCAGTACAGGGCGGACCTGCACGGCTGGACGCGCTTTGTGTCGATGCAGAACCACTATAACCTGGTCTACCGGGAAGAGGAACGGGAGATGAACCCGTTCTGCCGGGCGGAGGGGGTGGGGCTGATTCCGTGGAGCCCGATGGCGCGCGGCTTTTTGGCAGGCAACCGCTCCCGGGACAAGGGCGCCGGCACAACGCGAGCGCGGACGGACACCTACGGGCACAGCCTATATTACCAGGATTATGATTTTCAGATCGTGGACCGCGTGACCGAGGTGGCGCAAAAGCGGGGAGTGAGCAACGCTCAGATCGCGCTGGCGTGGGTCCTCCACCAGCCGGGGGTCACCGCGCCGATTATCGGAGCGAGCAAAATGTTCCAGTTGGAAGAGGCGGTCGGCGCGCTCGCCGTCAAGCTGTCGCCCGAAGAGCTGAAATACCTGGAAGAGCCGTATATCCCGCATCGGGTGCTGGAGCACGGTTAGAATCATCTCGTACAGAGGAGCATAAGGACTCGTGAGCAAATTACCGCCTAATCCCAACCGCCGGCCCTCGGCCCGCTATGCGCGCCGCCAGCGACAACTCGCCGCGCAACGCGAGCGCCAGAGCCTGATCGTCCGGCTCCGTGCGCTCCAGGGCCGGGCGCGCATTCTCGTCTGGGGCGGCATTCTGGTGGTTGTTCTGGGGGTTATCGCCGCCACCGGCGGCACAGCGTACGCGATCAATCAAGAGAATCACGACGCTTTTTGCGCGTCCTGCCACACGCAACCGGAGAGCACGTATTACCAGCAATCGCAAGCGCAGAATGCAGCGACCCTGTCGGCCTTTCATACCGGCAAGAGTGTGAACTGTATCGACTGCCACAGCGGCGGCGGGCCATTTGGCCGGATCGAGGGGATAACACAGGGGGCGCAGGACCTCCTTTCGTACTATAGCGGGAATTATCACAACCCCGCGATTACGACGAGCAAGCTGGGCGATGATTCGTGCGCCAAATGCCATGACACGATCGCCCGGTCGGCCGGAATCAACAATCACTTCCACCAATTCCTCTCGCAGTGGCAGGCGGTCGATTCCAATGCGGCACACTGCGTCGACTGCCATACCGGTCACGGGGCAGGGGATACGACACAACAATACCTGGTTGTCGCTTCGGTGGAGCAGGTCTGCCAGGCATGTCACAATGTGCTGCGCAGGGGCGGATAAGGCGAACCGCAAGGCGCACGTTGGAGGAAAAAAGATACCCGCTCCGGTGGAAACCGGGGCGGGTATTTTCATCCATCTATGGGATAGGTTCTATTGACCGGTCAGGACGCATTTGGTGGACTTGTTGCTCCACTCCTGCTGGAGGAAATAGTGGTCGCCGTTGATGGTCTGGTTCGAGTTGCCGGTATACGTGCCAAAGTTCCAGGCGCACTTGTCGCCGTTCTCGTAGCCGCGGCTGTCATACCACGCGCTGCCCTGCTCGTCGGTAATGGTTTCGTTGTGCTCATGACTGGTGACGTTGATCGTCGAATCAGCATCGACGTCACCGTTCGGGGATTGGGTCACGCCGCAGGCGCTGAGGTTCGTACCAGTGTAAGGCATGTTGGCATAGAGCGTGGCGGTCGCGCCGCTGCCGATCCAACTGTGGTAGGCGCAGAACTGGGTAAAGGCGCACGAGCTGCCCGAGCAGCTGCCGACGCCCTTGGCCGTGAACATAAAGAACTCGGTACTCGAGTTGGCGGTCCAGCCGTTGAGGGAGACGACGCGGTTGATTTCGGTCTGGAGCTGGGCATCGCTCAGGCAGAGGCTCACACCGGAATAGACGTTGCAGCCGCTGGCCGGGTAGGCATTCGTGTCGAGGTACGAGCCGCCGAACGTGGAGGAATAGGCGATGGCGCCGGTGGTGTCGCTATACTGCGTATCGCTGTAATAGACGTTCGTGGTCTGACCGCTCGCAGCCGCCACATCAGTAAAGAACTTGTTGATGAGGGTCTGATAGGTCGCGCTCATGGTATAGCCGCTCGGCTGCCAGTAAATCGCATACACCTTGTTGGTGTGCATGACCGGGCCGTTGTGATAGGACAGGTTGGTGGTACCCCGACGCGGAGAAATGGCGCCACGCGGCGTTATGACGCCGAGCAGGCGGCCCGAGGGGGCGCCGGGGGCCGGAGTGTCCGAAGGACTGGCGGCCGAGGCCGTTGCGGTGAGGACGAGCCCGGACAGCATGAGGCCGAGGGCCAGGGCCAGCATGTACTTGACGTATTTCTGAACGAGTGTATGGTGCACGGATTATACTCCTTTAGGGTTTGGGTGAATCACACAAAAGTATCTCGACACGTTGATGGGCAGAAAACCGTTTTCAATCGCCAGGGATGACGTGCCTCCTTTGCCGGACCCGGCTCGTCTCCTGTCATGACGAAGCGGGGGAAATAAAAACAGGGCAGATTCCCTCAAGGGAACTGTCCTGTGACAGGCGCGCGACGGAGGAATTGGCGTACGGTACGGCGCGATGACACCGTTCGTACGCGCTGGCGACGATGCTGACCATCAAGCGAGAATAGACCTCGCTACAATGAAACATCCGGTTCCTCCGCAATCATCACGGACCCGGTCCTGGTGGGGACCGGCCAACGCCGCATTCATCACGGCGTTGCGACACTCAAACCTTCAGACGAGAACGATTATAGTAAAAAGCATGGTTTGCTGTCAAGAGCTTTTCCGCATCCGGCGCAGATTTTTATAAAATCTTGATATAGCAATTGTTGGCGTCCGTTGGCGGTTGTCCAATGAAAAACGCCCCTGGAATCGACTTCCAGGGGCGCTGTTTTACTTGTTGCCGGCAAGCTCTTGATCGCGAAGCGTCCGGCGGAGAATCTTGCCGACCAGGGATTTAGGGAGGGCGGCGCGGAACTCTACCTCGCGCGGCACCTTGTAGCGAGTGAGGTGCTGGCGACAGTACTCGATCATCTCGTCCGGCGTCGCCTGCTCGCCGGGTTTGAGGACGACGAACGCTTTAATATTTTCGCCGCGCTTGACATCGGGAATTCCGACCACGGCCGCTTCCAGGACCTTGGGGTTCTGGTAGAGCACCTCTTCGATCTCGCGCGGATAGACGTTAAACCCGCCGACCAGGAACATGTCCTTTTTGCGATCGACGACAGTGAAAAAGCCATCCTCGTCCAGGGTGCCCAGGTCACCCGTGAGGAAAAAGCCGTCGGGGCGGATTGCCTGCGCGGTCTCATCCGGCCGGTTCCAGTAGCCCTTCATCACCTGCGGCGATTGAATCGCAATCTCGCCGAGCTGACCGGGCGGCAAATCCGCGCCGCTATCGGGGTCCACCAGCTTGGCGAGTGTGTTGGGCATGGGGACGCCGATGGTCCCGATCTTGCGGGTGCCCTTGAGCGGATTGGCGATGACGGGCGAACAGGTCTCGGTGAGGCCAAACCCTTCGACCAGTTGCCCGCCGGTGATGCGCTCGAACTCGATCTGCACCTCGTGGGGCAGGGGCGCGCCGCCGCTGAGGCAGTTCCGGATGGAGGAGAGGTCGAATTTGCTCAGCTCGGGCGAGTTGTTGATCGACGCATACAGGGTCGGGACGGCGGGGAAATAGGTGACGCGATGCTTGCTGGCATTGGCGAGGACCGTGTGCAGCTCGCGCGGGTTGGGCACGATGACCATGGTCGAGCCGAGATGTACCGCCGCGTTGAGCACGCAGGTCAATGCATAGCTGTGGAAAAAGGGGAGCGCACCCATAAAGACCTCTTGTCCGGCCCGGGCGGTCGGGAACCAGGCGAGGGTGCTCGCGGCCTGAGCGACGAGGTTGCGATGGGTGAGCATGGCGCCTTTGGAGACGCCGGTGGTTCCGCCCGTATATCCCAGCACAGCCAGGTCCTCCTGAGCATTCTCCACCGGGGTGAAAGCGCCAGCCCCCTTGAGCAGGGTCTGAAAATCGTATATGCCCGGCTCGCCGTGTACGTCGGCGCGGTGCCCGTCCTTTTTCTCTTTGGTCAGGGTAAAAAGGAGGCGAAGGACCGGCGGGAAATATTCCTTGATGTTGCTCAGGATGATGCGCTTGAACGGGGTCTGGCTGCGGGCTTCCTTGATCGTCTTCCACGAGAGAGTGAGGGCGATGACCGTTTCGGCGCCGCTGTCGGTCGCCTGATAGCCGAGCTCGCGCGGAACATATTGCGGATTGGTGGGGACGACGACGGCGCCCGCGCGCAGTGCGCCATAAAAAGAGATGACGAACTGGGGGCTGTTGGGAAGCAGGAGCATGACCCGGTCGCCTTTTTTGACGCCGAGCCCCTGGAGGGCGGCCGCGAAGCGCGTCACGGCGGCGTCCAACTCGCGGTAGGTGAGCTTTTGATCGAAAAAGATGGTGGCGATGTTGCCGGGGTATTTCTCGGCGGCGAGGCGCAGTGATTGGTCGAGCGTGTGCGTGGGAATCTCGACGGTATCGGGCACCCCCGGCTCGTAACAACGGACCCACGGTTTTGCTGCAAGCGTCTCCATATTCGTCCCTCCCGAGGATTTAGCGCCGTGCAAATAACAAAAACCGACCCGGATTGGTCGAGTCGGTTCATGAACTCGCAGTTGGATGGCGCATGAGCTGTGCACACCGCGAGCGCCCGCATCAGCCTCCGGTCGTGCGTGAATAATGTAGCATGATTAACGTACGGTGTCAACAATCTTTTTGGCTTGCGCCGGAGATTTATCTGTGATACGATTTTGATACCAGGGAAGATTTGGGTTCGTGCGCCTTGAGGAGGTCCCCATGCCTCGTCGATTGTTTTTTGCTGCGCTGTTGCTTGTACTGCTCGGCTGCCAGGCGACGGTTGTCCCGACATCGATTGCCGTGGTGAACGGCACAGACACGCCTGTCGCTCTGACGGTTGAACCGGTCGATACCCCTATGCCCGTACCGACGGCGACGTCGGTGAATACGTTCATCCCTTCGCCGACGA
Source organism: Anaerolineae bacterium (assembly GCA_049694275.1). Classification (GTDB taxonomy): domain Bacteria; phylum Chloroflexota; class Anaerolineae; order UBA4142; family SHND01; genus JBAVQS01. The sequence continues at coordinate 20,800 of JBAVQS010000333.1, forward strand.
TAACGCCTGTTCCGTCACCCCTCCCCAAGCCCTCGCCCACGGTCACGCGGACCCGCGCACCAGCCCCCACATTCTCCCCGGTGGTTCCTACCCCAACCGGCGCCGGGGTGAACTGTCCAGTGCTCCCCGTGGGGGGATTTCTCACCATCTGGAACAATAACCCTGATCTCCGGGCGCTGCTTGACTGTCCCTCTTCGCACCATCCGCGTATCCAGCCCGATGCCTGGGCGGTCTTGACCGCGTACGAGCCGTTCGAGCATGGCGCGATGCTCTGGTCCAACCAACAGGGGTGGTATACCCAGCCCATCATCTATGTCCTTTACTCGGACATGACCTATGCCAGCTTTCAAGACACATTCCAAGCGGGCGTCGATCCTATCAACGGCGGCACACCTGCGCCCGCGGGGCTGGTCGAGCCGAGCATGGGTTTTGGCAAGCTCTGGCGGACAGAGGCCGCGGTGCGCGCCGCGCTGGGGTGGGCGACTGCGCCGGAGCAGGACGGCGATGGCCGGTACGAGATGTTCCTCCAGGGTAATATGATCTGGCTTGCCCAGACCGGCAAGACGTATGTGCTCATTTCCGGGACGGACCGCAGTTTGTACCGCATTCTCAATGTCGGGTTTACGACCCCTTGACCGCGCAATCGAGCCTGTTTTTTGCCACGGTTTTGTGACGATGGCTTGATAGAGTAGGGCGATGAACGACGAAGAATCTGTCATGACACGGGCCGCGTGCGGGTGAGGGCGAGGAGGAGAGCGAGCGCGGAGAGCGCGCCGAGCGGAGGATCGAGCGTCAGCGTATCCGTCACCTGTTCGTCCTGCCGGGCTCGCTTGAGCACGCCGGTGGGTTGACCGCCGCGGAGAACCTGCAACTCGCCGCGGTCCAGGTTTCCGGATAGAGTCAGGGTTTCACCGGGCAGTTCCAACTTGAGGTCAAGACCAAGCGGGACCTGCCTTTTTTCTTCAAGTCGGCCGAGGAGCACGCCCTGGCCGTTCCACACCCAATAGACCTGCCATGTCAGGTCCGACTCGCCTTCGGAAAGGTTCATGACGAGCAGAGGGTGGTCCGGTGGCTCGCCGGAAGGAGCATCGTGAATCAGAAGCAGGTCCTGGAACGGGGCGCGTCGTTCCGGAGCGCCCGGTGGCAGAATGCTAAAGGTAGATGTGTCCGAATCGTCCACCGCGATGCGGCGCCGTTCGTCGCCGCCTGTCGTCATAACGAGGCGATGCACGGGCGCGGCATCGAGGTCTACGACAGCGCGCGGTGGAATCGAGTAGCGGCGCTCCTCCTGAAGGGCATATGAAAAGAGCCGGTCGGGCGCGTCGCGGCGAAACAGGTCGATCAACGCTGTGAAATACCGGTTGCCCAGTCCCGCCGGGATGTCGATGCGCAGTGGAATGCGCTCGGCGGTTCCTTCGAATGCGGGATAGAGCATCAGGGTCTGGTGGCCGTCAAACGCGAGATGGCCCAGACGCGCGTAAGGAATCGTGCGGGGGGTATTGCCCTGTTCTTCCAGCCGGTCGGGATAAAAATCATAGCGCACCCGCGCATAATTGTGGAGGAGCTTCCACGTAAATACGCCGATGACGCCGAGCCAGAAAAGGACCGCGATCCCGATGCCGGCATCGGGATAAAAAGCGAACAGCGCGCCGGCAATCGAAGAGAGCGCGACCGCGGCGCAAGAGACCACTGCGCCGAGGAGGATATAGACGACAAGAATCGTACCGAGTTTGAGAACGGGCTTGATGGAAAAGACGGGTTGTCCCAATGACATATCGGATTGTGGCCAGGTGTCCGAATGGCCACAACGCCATTCGGACACCTATTTATTCAATCAGAGGCTTGCGACGGCGGGAATAATCTCTTGCCCGAATGTTTCAAGCGGAGTGATGTCGCTCACATTCCGGAGGCTGAGGATGAGCTGCTGGATGCCGGCGTCGTGCATCGTTCCGCAAAAGTCGATGACCTGTTGCGGACTCGTCGCGCCGGGGCCGAGCTGAGTGCTCCAGAGCGCCGTCTTTTCGATTGCGTGATAATCGCGGCCGAGCTTGGCGCAGTATTCGCCGATGATCGCGAGCTTGTGGCGGAGCACGTCGGCCCCACCAAACGCAAAGAGGTTGCAGGCATCGGCGTATTGGGCAACGAATTTGAGCGTCTTTTTCTCGCCCATGCCGCCGATCAGAATGGGCGGGTGCGGTTTTTGGATTGGCTGGGGGCGGTTGAGCGTTTCGGCCAGATGATAATGCTTGCCATGATAGGCCGCCGTCGAGCCGGACCACATCTGGAGAGCGATTTGCAAAGCCTCTTCAAGCCGCTCAAACCGTTCTTTGACCGGCGGGAAGGGGACGCCGAGCCCGTGCGACTCGTGCTCGTTCCATGCGGCGCCGACGCCGAAATAGGCGCGTCCACCGGACAGGACGTCGAGTGTCGTCGCGGTCTTGACGAGGAGGCCGGGATAGCGATAGATCACGCCGGTCACCATGGTGCCAAGCTTGATCTTGCTCGTCACACCGGCGGCATAGCTGAGCGCGCTATACCCTTCGAGCATGGGCTCTTCGGGCTTGCCGACATTCTGGATTTGAAAAAAGTGGTCCATGACCCACAGGCTATAAAAGCCGGCCTGCTCTGCGGTTCGCGCAATCGTCGCAAACCGCGAGCCGATCTCGGCGTCGCCGCCCGGCCAGGTAAAGGAAGGGACCTGTAAACCAATACGCATTAAATCCTCCTATCATGTCCGCAGTTGCGGATACAGCACGACATCGCGAATCGAGTGTTGGTCGGTAAAGAGCATCGCCATGCGGTCGACGCCGAGGCCGAGGCCGCCAGTCGGGGGGAGGCCGTGCTTGAGCGCCTGTACATAGTCCTCGTCCATCTGCTGGGCTTCGACGTCGCCGGCCGCACGCTGGCGCTGCTGGTCGAGAAAATTCAGGAACTGATCCTCCGGGTCGTTGAGCTCGGTGAACGCATTGCCCACCTCCATCCCGGCGATGTACGGTTCGAACCGTTCGGCGATACGCGGGTTTTCCGGTTTCTTTTTCGCCAGCGGCGAGACCTCGGCCGGGAAATCGAGCAGGAAGGTGGGCTGGACGATTTTGGGCTGGACGAACGAGCTAAAGAGCTCTTCGACCGTCTTGCCCCAGGATGGGTGGACGTCGGCGGCCAGCCCCTTTTCCTTGATTCGCGCGCGCAGCGATTCCAGGTCGGTATCCCGGTCAATATCCACGCCGGTCATCTCCAGAATTGCGTCGTGCATGGTGACGCGCTGCCAGGGGGCGCTCAGGTCGATCTCGTTCCCCTGGTAGGGGAATTTGAGCGCGCCGATGGCGGCCTCGGCGCAGGCGCGATAGACCTCTTCCACCAGCCGGATCATGTCGTTATAGTCGGCGTACGCCTGGTAACATTCCATGCCGGTGAATTCGGGGAGGTGGCTCTTGTCTACACCCTCGTTGCGAAAATTCTTGCCGATCTCGTAGACGCGCTCGAATCCGCCCACGAGCAAGCGCTTGAGATATAGCTCGGTGGCGATGCGCAGGTACAGGTCCCGGTCGAGCTCGTTGTGATGCGTGACGAACGGTTTCGCCATCGCGCCGCCATAGAGCGGTTGAAGGGTCGGCGTCTCGACCTCGATAAAGCCGTGGCCGTCGAGGTACTGGCGCATCGCGGAGACCGTTTTGGCGCGGACGACAAAAACCCGGCGCACCTCTTCGTTCGACATGAGGTCGAGATAGCGCTGGCGATACCGCGTCTCAATGTCCTTGAGGCCGTGCCACTTTTCGGGCATCGGGGCAATCGCTTTGGAGAGCATCTCGATTTTCGTGACCGCCACGCTGATCTCGCCGGTGCGCGTACGCATGATGGTCCCCTCGACGCCGATAATATCACCCAGGTCAAAATCCTTGATGAACTCTTTGTAGGTCGCCTCGCCGAGCGCATCCTGGCGAATAAAGAGCTGGATGCGGCCGGCGCCGTCGCGCAGGTCGGCAAAGGTAATCTTGCCGTTCCAGCGGTTGGCGGTCAGGCGTCCGGTCAGGCGAACTGCGCCGGGGTCCTCGCCGCGCTCAAATAGCTCGCGTGCCTCCTGGCTGGTATGCGTACGGGCCGAACGGAGGGGATAGGGCTCGGCGCCGCGCTCGCGCAGGCGTTTCACCTTGAGATAGCGCTCGCGCTCCAGGTCGTCCAATCGATTCAGGAATTCGTCAGCCATAGATGGATTGCGGACTGTAGATTGCGAATTGCGGAATAAACATCCCGTAATCTGCAATCCACCTTCCAAAATAAAAAAACAGGGGCGACCGCTTTTCAGCCGCATCGCCCCCCGAGGCCGGTTTCTTACGAGACCGAGATGATTTTTAGCTTACGTTCGCCGGCGGGGGTTTTCACGACGACGCTCTCGCCCTTCTTTTTGCCCATGAGAGCGCGCCCGACAGGGGACTCGTTCGAGATGCGGCCCTTGCGCGGATCGGCTTCGGCCGAGCCGACGATCTGGTATGTTTCCTCTTCCGAGGAGCCTGCTTCCTTGACGCTAACGTGCGAGCCGACTCCGACGAAATCAGTGACGAGCGCCTCGTTAATCGGGACGGCGTTCTTGAGCATTCCCTCAAGATACATGATGCGGCCTTCGATAAAGGCCTGTTGTTCTTTGGCTGCGTCGTACGCAGAGTTTTCCGAAATATCGCCTTCTTCTTTGGCCGAACGAATGGCCTCGGCGACTTCGGCGCGCTTGACATCGCGCAACATATCCAGCTCTTCCTGGAGCTTTTGCCGGCCTTCCGGCGTGAGGTAGATGGGTTTGTCTAGCATAGGGGCCTGTCCTGATAAAAAATCAGTCGGATATTGCCAGAGGAGCAACATCCAACCACGCCGAAATTATAAGCCAAGAATGGCGCAATGTCAATTGGGCGATGGGGTTGCTTGCGGCTTGACGGCAAAGATATACGCGCGCCGGCTCTGGAACTCTATCTCCGGGTAAGGACTCCGGACATTGATCTCTATCTGCTCGTATCCCGCCGCTTGCATATAGTCTTCCATTTCCACAGGCTGGAAAAAGGTGAAATCGACCGAAACCGGTTTGCCCCACCATTCGTCAATATGTTTGACCTCGTCCCCGATGTGGAACGCAGCCAATAGAGTCCCGCCCGGCTTGAGCGCGCGCTTGATCTCGCGCAGGGCATTGACCACATCATGGCGCGGAATATGAATGATGGAATAAAAGGCTGCGACGCCGCCCCAACTGTTATCCGTAACCCTGTCAAGAGCGAGCATATTCCCCTGTTGAAAGGGAATGGTCGGATTGAGCAGGCTCGCCTGTCGCACCATCTCGGCGGAGAGGTCCACTCCGCATACCGCGACTCCTTGCCGCGCAAGATACCGCGCAATCTGTCCCGGCCCGCAGCCCAGGTCACAGATCACGCCCAATCCATTCACGCGCTCGGCCAGACGCATGAGCATCTCGCGGTCGTAGGGTTTGTGGTCCATCTCGTCGCGAAACTGCTGCGCATAGTTGAGCGCCACGGTGTCATATGCGGACCGGGTATCGGAAAGTATCGTCATGTTCCTGACTCTTGTGCAGATAAGAGGTACGTTACTGCGGTGAACAGTTTAGCAGGTCATTCGTGCCTCGTCAATTCCCCCGCGCGTTTGCGCCATTTCTTTGACGAAAATATATGCGGCGCGCAACGCTGATAGCCAGTTGCGCATTCTTTTAAGGTTCGTTATAATGCCATGGAGGTAATCGGGGGGCGGATGAATTTTAAGGAACCCTTATGGCGACGATAATCATGATCGTCGCGAATGACAAGCAGACCGCGGCGAGCCTGGCCGGGCTGTTCACCGCTAAAGAGTTTTCAGTCTTTCAGGTGCACAGCGGGCGACAGGCGCTGTTGCAAAGCAAGACGCGCAAGCCGGACGCGGTCATTGTCGATGCGACATCGTCGCGGCTCAACAGCCGGCGTCTCTGCCACGCGCTGCGACTGGCCACGCGCGCCGTCGTCATTGCGCTCGTCGGTAGTCAGGCCAAGGGCGAGCAGCTCCGGGACGCGCACGATTTTGTTCTGAAATCCACCGTCACGCGTAAATTTGTCCTGCGGGTCAAGAGCGTCCTCGACCGCCGGCCTCCCCGCCGTATGCAGGTGAGCGGCCTCACGCTCGACATGGAAAAACGCCGTGTCTTGCGCAGCAGCAAACCTCACAAGCTCACGCCCAAAGAGTTCGATCTCCTCCGGCTGTTGATGGAGCATCCCGACGAGATCGTCTCGCGCGAAACGATCATGCACGAGATCTGGGATACCGATTACCTGGGGGATACCCGGACGCTCGACGTCCACATTCGCTGGCTGCGTGAAAAGATTGAGGAGGATGCAAGCCGCCCCGTGCGGCTGGTGACGGTGCGCGGTGAAGGCTACCGGCTCGAAAGCAAGCCACGCGCATAGAAAAACGAAGAGGGATGGGGCGGCCATTTGGGCCGCCCTTTTGATGTGCGGTCCTTTACCGGTTGTCCTCACGCCCATGCAGGCGCTCGCGCAGAACAAGCCATACAAATCCGGCGAGCGCTGCCTGCCGTTTGATGCGCCAGGGCTGGCGGGCGAGGCGGAATAGCCACTCGAGCCCGGCGTGCTGCATCCAGAGTGGGGCGCGGGGGACGCGTCCCGCGATAAAGTCAAAGGTCCCTCCGACGCCAATGGCGACGCGCGCTGCCAGCCGCTCACGATTACGCGCAATCCACAGGTCCTGCGCCGGCGCGCCATAGGCGACCAGGAGCACCTGCGCGCCGCTCGCATTCACCCGCTTGACCAGTTCATCCTCCTCGCGTAGGGCGGGCGAGCCAGCCCACGTTCCCACCACCTGCAATTGGGAATGTTCCTTTTGAAGGTTGGCGGCCGCCTGCGCGGCCACCCCTTCCGCTGCGCCGAGCAGGTAGAGGCGCCAGCCGCGTTCGGCCGCACGCGCGGCAAGGCGCGGCGCGAGGTCGCTCCCTGCCACGCGTTCACGGAGGGTGAGCCCGAGCCAGCGCGCCGCACGAATGAGGTTGGCGCCGTCGGTGAGGTTCAGATCGCTGGCCGCGAGGACCCGGGCAAACGCGGGGTTGCGCCGGGCGGTCATGATAAATTCGGGATTGACGCTCACAACCTGGCGGCACGACGCGGCCGGACCATCGATCATCTCGCCGGCGAGGGCGAGCGCCTCGGCCATGGTCACATCGTCCACCCGTACCCCGAGAATCTCGATTGAGCGCATGCGTGTGAAGGAAAGATAGAAACCTGCGGCCATCGCAGGTTTCTATCTTGTGTTATTAGAGCAGCTTGTGCTTTTTCTCGAGGCCGGTCAACTGGTCTTCAAAAATGGACAGGCCCTCGTCCACCAGCGATTTCTGGATCATGAGGGGCGGCGCGATGCGGAGCGTGCTCCGGCCACACCCCAGCGTGATGAGGCCGTGCTCGAACAGCGCGTGCTCCAGGTCGCCGCGCAGCTCTTTGGCGGGTTCCTTGGATTCTTTATCCTTGACGAACTCGATGCCGATCATGAGCCCCCGGCCGCGCACGTCGCCCATCGACGGGTGCCGTACCTGCATCTCGGCGAGCGCGTCGAGCATGTATTCGCCCATCGTGGCCGCGTTCTCCATGTACTCTTCCTCGATCAGGTCGAGCGTCGCCAACGCTGCCTGACATGCAATCGGATTGCCGCCATAGGTGTTGCCGTGCGAGCCCTTGGGCCACTGCTGCATGATCGATTGGCGCGCTACCATCAACCCGAGGGGCACGCCGCTGGCAACCCCCTTGGCGATGGTGACAATGTCCGGCTCGACATTCCAGTGCTCGATGGCCCACCATTTACCGGTGCGGCCGACGCCCGACTGGATTTCGTCGGCGATGAGCAGGATGCCATGCCGGTCGCACAGCTCGCGCAGGCGCGGGAAAAAGTGAGGCGGCGGAACGACATAGCCGCCCTCCCCCTGAATTGGCTCGACCAGCACGGCCGCCACCTCTTCCGCCGGAAGCACATTAGCAAAGAGGATCTTTTCGATATAGTCGATTGTCGCATCGCCCACATCGTAATCCGCCGGGGGCTTGCCAATCAGGCCCTCCGGGAGCGGCTGAAGGACTGGCAGGTAGGGGTTGGGGAACGGGACGTGCATGACGCCGGGCATTGTGGGGAAAAAGCGTTCTTGTTGCGTGAACTTGCTCGCGGTGAACGAGAGGCTGCCCATAGAGCGCCCATGGAACGCGCCGAGAAAACCGATAAAGCGCGTGCGGTTGGTTGCATAGCGCGCCAGCTTGATCGCCGCTTCCACCGATTCCGTGCCCGAGTTGGCGAAAAAGACGCCGACCTCTTCTTTCATCGGCGCGATGCGGTTGATTCGCTCGCCCAGGTCAATCATCGATTCGTGATAGAAATCGGACGAGATGTGGATGAATTTCTCGGCCTGCTCTTGAATGGACTTGACCACCCTGGGATGGCTGTGCCCGGTCGCGCAGACAGCGATGCCCGCCGCGAAATCGATATACCGGTTCCCGTCCACGTCCCACACTTCAGCGCCGCGCCCATGGTCCATCACGAACCCGTAATCACGCGGGTAGGAAGGGGAGACGACGTGCTTGTCGCGTTTCAATAACGCGCGCGCTTTGGGACCCGGCGGCGGGGTCACGATCCGCGGCCCGGCGGCGCGGGCGCGGCTATTGCCGTTGGTTGTTTGTTTCGCTTTCATGAGTCCTCCAAATTGAGTAATCAGAAATCAGATTTTGATAACCCGCACAACGCGGCAAAGACCTAAGGGGACATAGTGCTTGTACCGTTTCAGCATAACCGTTCCACCGTGTATGAGGCGCCTGCGCGCGCCATATGCCAGGACTTCATTGTCCGAAAAATCAGGGGCGGATTATCCCGCCCCTATGCCAAGTCCAGATGTTGGGCCGCGCGAATGATGCGGGTCACCAGCGGGTCAAAGAACCGGGCATAATGAAACAAGAGTCGCGTACCTATTATACCCAATAATGCGCCGCCGACGATATCGGATGGATAGTGAACGCCGGCGAGAATGCGCGCCAGGCCAAACGCTAGCGCCGCCGCGCAAAGCCAGTTTGACACCCGCCCGTTCGCGTGACGGAGCCCGGCGACATAAACAAAGAGCGTGGCGACCGGCACGCTGGGAAAGGACGAGACCGATGGCCGGTAAAACAAGAGATGGACGCCGGTCTCGACGGCGAACGGGCGCGGGCGGAAATAATAGTTTTGCAAAATGCGCATCGTCAGATTGGTCAACGCGACCGCGATGAGGGTGAGCAGGATCGCACGCTGTATGCGCTGCCGCTCCTCCTCCGTCTCGCCCGTGAACCAGAGCGCGCCGAGCACGAGCGCGAACAGGGTCGGGATGGCATAGTCGTTGACCAGCGCGCGGGTGATCCAATCGAGTGCTGGCGATACGCCCGCAAGATTGTTGATCAGGTGAAAGAGCGAGACGTCGGGATTCATTCGCCCGCGTCCCCCCGCGCGGCTGAAGGGTGCGCCGTCGCCGGATGAACGGCGGCGGGCGGATGCAGGTGCAGTTCGAACAGGTCGGCGGCTAGACTCAGGACGGCCGGCATGGCCGCTAGCGTCAAGTGGCGAGCCCCTGCGACCATAATGACATTTGGATACATCTCGCGCGCTACGGATGGACGAATCAGCAAATCCTCGTCGCCATAAATAATCCGGCTGCCCGACGATACCGCCGTCGGCGCGATTTCCCCACGCCGCCAGGTGGCGCGTAGCGCGGTCAGGTAATCGGTCTCGCGAAGCCAGCGCAGGCCAGGGCGCGCATTGAACGTACGCCCGAACGGCGCGAGCGCGAGTACGGCGTTATAGCGGGGATATTGAACGGCAAGGCTGAGGGCCCGGTCTGCGCCGCGCCCCACGCCCATCACATAGCTGGAGGTGAAACGCTCCGTCTCGCGCTCGGCCCATTCGGCCCCAGCCTTTGCGGATGATTCATCGCAGAGCAGGACGGCCGCGCCGGCCGCTGCCAACTCGCTGCTCAGGGTGTCCAGCGAATCGGTGTCCGCCTCGCGCAAGCCCAGGACGAGCGGTGCACGCGCCGCAGCCGGTAGCCACAATTCGGCCGGACACCCGTCGCGGAGCATAATCTTTTCGCGCCGGTCAAGTTGCTGCGCGGCGAGTCGCTGCAATAACCGGCACGAGATCATGCCGAATCCCAATGCAAAGAGTGTTGCCAGGACAAATCCGATCAGAAAAAGAGTAAACAGTTCGCCGCCCGCAAGACCGGGGATGAATAGATCAGGTTGGATGGTAAAGAACCACGCGTACGCCGCCCCGACGAGCCCCAATCCAAACCAGCGGCTGAATGCAGGGGAAAATAGGAGGAGGCCCCGCAACCGGGCGTGCCCGGCGGCAATCTGGATGGTCCCGAGCGAAGCGACCGCGCAAAAGATGAGATAATTGAGCGAGAGCAATCCCTCGCCAAAATCCAGGATGCCGATAATCATGTCATAGGTTACAGGTTGTATGCTGCAGATACACGCCGCGTTCGTCGGCAGCAGGACGCAGGGCGCGAGCGCAAGCGGTTACCAGGTTAGGACTGGTGGTCTGAGACAGGAACACCTCACCGGCGCGGTCATAGCCGCGACTGGACCAACCGGAGAATGGCTTCCTTTTGCTCGGCGCTCCCCTTGAAGGGTGCGAGGCGCGTGCGCATCTCCTGGACGTATGCTTCGTCCTTGATTCCCGCCAGGTTGATCTCGACGTTCAAGAGCGCGGCGCGCAGGCCTGCTTCGGCCAGGAGCGCGGCGGAGCCTGCATCGCTTGCGGCGTTCTTGTTGCCTTTGGCGGCGACAGGGAGGTCCATGTCCAGAACGTCGGCGCATGCGCTCGCAATATGGAAAGGCACCTCGGCGGCGCGTTTGAGGGCCGACTGGATGGCTACCGTGCGCGCAGCCTTATCTTGTTCGGTCTCTTTGGGCAGTTTGTAAGTCGCAATGACGGCGTCATACGCCGCCGAATCCGCTTCGAACAATTCCATCAGCGTGCGGCGTTTGCTTTCGGCGCGGGGGATAAGCGCTTCGAGCTCGTCGCTGACGTTTTCGTAATTCTTGCGGCCGACCGTCAGGCGGCAGACCATGGCGACAAGCGCGGCGCCGAGAGCGCCAGAGAGGGCCGCCGCCGCTCCGCCACCGGGGGCGGGAGAGGGCGATGCGAGCTCGTCGATAAATTCCTGAATCGTCTTGTCAGAGAACGGCATTGTGCTCGACACCTTTCAGAGGATTGGAATAGAACAGTGCTATTTTAAACGAGGGAATGGTTTTGCGCAAACGCATCCCGGAGGAAAAAAAGACCCGAAGGGTTCTATTACCCTCCGGGTTTGGTCTATTCCAAATAGTCGCGGAGCTTGCGGCTGCGGCTGGGGTGGCGGAGCTTGCGCAGCGCCTTGGCTTCAATCTGCCGGATGCGCTCTCGCGTCACGCCGAATTTCTTGCCCACTTCTTCCAGGGTGTGGCTCTTGCCATCCTTGAGCCCAAAGCGGAGTTGGAGCACACGCCCTTCGCGCGGGCTGAGCGAGGTGAGAATTTCTTCCATCTGCTCCCGCAGCAACTGATGCGAGGCGGCGTCGGTCGGACCGAGCGTCGATTCATCCGGGATAAAATCGCCGAGGTGCGAGTCCTGTTCTTCGCCGACCGGCATTTCCAGCGAGAGCGGGCGCTGCGAAATCTTGATGATGCGCTCGACCTTTTTGGGAGTCGTGCCCAGTTCTTTGGCGATTTCGTCGGGTGAAGGCTCACGCCCGAGTTCTTGCACCAACTGACGCGAAACGCGCGTCAGCTTGTTGATGCGCTCGCACATGTGCACCGGCACGCGAATCGTGCGTCCCTGGTCGGCGATGGCGCGGGTGATTGCCTGGCGGATCCACCAGGTCGCATAGGTAGAAAATTTATAGCCGCGTTTGTAATCGAACTTTTCGACGGCGCGGATCAGACCAATGTTCCCCTCTTGAATCAGGTCCAGGAAAGAGACCCCGCGACCAATATACTTTTTCGCAATCGAGACGACGAGGCGAAAGTTTGCCTTGATCAGCTTTTGGCGAGATAGCTCGCCGGCCCGAATTTTCGCTTCGAGCCGGGCGCGTTCGCTGGCGCCCGGTGTGGCGCGGCTCAACTGGAAACGGGCGCGCTTGCCGCCCTCCATGGCCTTGGCATACTCAACCTCTTGCTCGGCGCGAAGCAGGGGGATTCGAGAGATTTCCTTTAAATACAGGCTGACGGTGTCGTCAATGCCGATTTCGGTCAGATCGAACGTCTCTTTTCGCTCTTCCGGTTCTTCAGATTCGGCCGGTTCGGCGGATTTGGCGTTCTCTTCGACGAGTTGTACACCTTCCTCAAAGAGTACGATATAAAGCTCTTCAAGCTGCTCGAGATTCGATTCCGCCTCGGGAAAAGCAGTGAGGATGTCATCCTGAGTCAAATAACCCCGGACCTTGCCTTTGGCAATCAACTCGTTGATAATGGGCTGTTCGTCTTGTGGCCGGTTTTCGGCGCTGGGGATACGCGCGCGGGAGCCGCGCACCGGTTTGGTCTCCGGATCAGCAAGCTGGGGCCCTGCAAAAACTGCGGCCAGCCTGGTCTTTTTTTCGATTTTCGCCATTCATTTCTCCCGAAAAAATGCTATGCTAGGTAAATCCACAGGGGGTATAAACAATAAAATTGAGACAGGACGCGGCCCGTCTCATTAGATATTATATGCCAATAATAACCGCTCGTCAATAGTTTTGGCGATTTTTATCACGAAATACCGGTTTTTGGGCTAAAAA